>NZ_JBPOFP010000041.1:0-38842 GCF_051252315.1 Paraglaciecola sp.
CCGTAGTGCGGATATACCCTTGGTCAATCAAGTCGGCAACTTGATTGAGTAAGCGATGTTGTTCGTTGATATCTGTTGTTTTGAACATTGAACGAGTAAACATAAACTCCCAGTGCAGTGATAAACTTTTAAGTTTAAGTTTGCTGATATCGAGCGATTTAGGATCGTCAATTAATGCTATCTTCCCCATTGGAGTTAACAGTTCAACATAGCTGTCTAGGTAGGAATCGGTATGAGTTAAACTAGCAACGTGTGTTACTTGCCCTATAGCTAATTGTTTAATTTGTTCTACTAATGATTTGGAGTGATCGATAACATAATCAGCCCCCAGTTTTTTCACCCATTGTGCAGAGCTATCGCGAGAGGCAGTAGCAATAACAGTTGCCCCTGTTAATGCACTTGCTAATTGAACTAAAATGGAGCCAACACCACCCGCAGCGCCAACAATCAAAATTATATCGTTTGACTGTTCTTTTGAGTCAGGATGTTGTTGTTTGATGGACAAACGCTCAAATAATAATTCCCAAGCGGTAATAGCAGTTAACGGTAATGCAGCGGCTTCGCCATCTGATAAACTTTTTGGCTTATGACCGACGATACGTTCATCAACTAATTGATATTGGGCATTACCACCTTGGCGGTTTAAGTCTCCAGCATAAAACACCATGTCGCCTGGTTTAAAATTGCTTACTGACTCACCCGTTGCAATGACTTCACCGACGGCATCCCAACCTAGTACCTTATATTGTCCCTCTTCGGGTTCAAAATTTTGGCGGATTTTGTAATCTACTGGATTAACAGCAACCGACTTAACTCGAACTAACAAATCATGTCCTGAAGCTTTAGGTTGTGGCAACTCTATATCCACTAAAGATAATGGGTTATTGATAGGTAATGATTGCTTATAGCCAATTGCATTCATGGTTATTCCCCTGTGTGATTATGTTTGTTAGTTAACTTGTGATTAATGATATAGCTTGATTGGCTAGAGAAAAACAGTGTAATATTTGAATCATTATCAAATTATTTTTGACAATTATGTTATTAGAAGATCTTAATGTTATTTTAAAAGTTGCAGAGTTTCGCAGCATTACCGCAGCGGCAGAGAGTTTAGATATGCGCACAGCAACAGCCAGCGCAGCAATAAAAAGGGTTGAACGTGCACTTGGGGTTGAGCTATTTATACGAACTACTCGACATTTAAGGTTGTCGGTTGCAGGTGAAAGGTACATTCCAAATTGTGAGCAAGCATTGCAAATGCTCAACATAGCGAAGCAAAATGTTAAAGATGATTTAGAAATAATTGATGGTGAATTGAGGATTTCTATACCTTCTGACTTAGGTCGAAACATAATTTTGCCTTGGCTTGATGAATTTATGGAGAGCCATACAGGAATTACTGTCAAACTTCACATCAGTGATAGTAATATCGATTTCTATAGAGACCCTGTAGATATTGCTTTACGTTATGGTTCACCGAGTGATACAAATTTATATGGCTTTAAGATTTGTGACGTACCGCGTGTAGTTTGTGCAACTGAGGAATATCTAGAGCATCATGGCACCCCGAAACATCCTAATGAATTGACCACTCATAATGGCCTTTTGTATCAATTGCATGACATTATTCATGATGTCTGGGAGTTTACCCATCAGAGCGAATCAATTAAGGTCAAAATGCAAAGTAATCGTTCTTCAAACGATGCAGAGCTTGTTAGGCGTTGGTGTACAAGTGGTAAAGGGGTTGCTAC
The DNA here is from genome assembly GCF_051252315.1 of Paraglaciecola sp. Lineage (GTDB taxonomy): Bacteria > Pseudomonadota > Gammaproteobacteria > Enterobacterales > Alteromonadaceae > Paraglaciecola. The sequence continues at coordinate 1,752 of NZ_JBPOFP010000041.1, forward strand.
AAAATCAAGTTTGGATATGTCACATGATTTGCTTAGTGAGCAGGTTGTGCCACTGCTGTCAGAGTTTGTACCCAAACCGACTGAGCTATGGCTTGTTTGCCCAAGTAGACAGACAATTACCCCAGCAGTTAGATTACTTAGAGAACATTTAAAAATTAAGTGTAGTAATGTCTTTAGTCAACTTATTAATAAAGGCATTTTAGCAAAGGCCGATGTTTACTAACTGAGTACTTTAAGTAACTTTAAACGATCGATTTAGGCTCTGAACTGCACTTATTTACTGAAAAGCTAATGTCCGCAATTGGCTATCAGTTGACCTAGTGCTGACCACATAACTAACGTCAGCAATACACATAATTAAGACAGTAAAATGTTGTTAGCATATTAATAAGCAGCTAATAAAAAAGCCCGAACATTGCTATTCGGGCTTTCATTTAAGTGATTAGAACTTCATTAGAATAGAGTTAAAACTCTATTACATCATGCCGCCCATTCCGCCCATGCCGCCCATGCCGCCCATATCAGGCATAGCAGGTGCTGCAGCAGCGTCATCAGCTGGTGCGTCAGCAATCATAGCTTCGGTTGTGATCATCAAACTTGCGATTGATGCAGCAAACTGAAGTGCAGAACGAGTCACTTTAGTTGGGTCAAGAATACCCATATCTAACATGTCACCGTATGTGTCGTTACCAGCATTGTAACCATAGTTAGCGTCGCCTGCTTTCACAGAATTAGTCACAACAGAAGCTTCAGCGCCTGCGTTTGATGCGATTTGGCGAAGTGGTGCTTCCATTGCACGTAGCGCTAATTTAATACCGTGAGTCTGGTCTTCGTTTTCACCAGCTAGGTCGGTGATTTTAGACGCTGCGCGTACTAGTGCAACACCACCACCGGCTACTACGCCTTCTTCTACTGCAGCGCGAGTCGCATGAAGAGCATCTTCAACACGGTCTTTTTTCTCTTTCATTTCTACTTCAGTTGCAGCACCTACTTTGATTACCGCTACACCGCCAGCTAATTTAGCTAGACGTTCTTGAAGCTTTTCTTTGTCGTAATCTGAAGTAGATTCTTCGATTTGAGCACGGATTTGAGAAACACGACCTTGAATCGCATCTTCTTCACCAGCACCGTCAACAACTGTAGTATTGTCTTTGTTGATAACAACACGTTTAGCTGTACCTAGGTCTTCTAAAGTAACTTTCTCTAGTTCTAGACCGATTTCTTCAGAAATCACAGTACCGCCAGTTAGAGTAGCAAGATCTTGCAACATTGCTTTACGACGGTCACCAAAACCAGGTGCTTTAACTGCTGCTACTTTAACTATGCCACGCATGTTGTTCACAACAAGTGTTGCTAAAGCTTCGCCTTCAACATCTTCAGCAATAATTAACAAAGGCTTAGAGGCTTTTGCTACTGCTTCAAGAGTCGAAAGGAGTTCACGGATGTTAGATACTTTTTTGTCAACTAAAAGAATGTAAGGGCTGTCTAATTCAACGCTGCCATTTTCTTGGTTGTTCATGAAATAAGGAGAAAGGTAACCACGGTCGAACTGCATACCTTCAACGACTTCTAATTCGTTTTGCAGAGATTGACCTTCTTCAACAGTGATAACACCTTCTTTACCTACTTTATCCATTGCTTCAGCGATTAAATCGCCAACTTCTGAATCAGAGTTAGCAGAAATAGTTCCAACTTGAGCAATCGCTTTGCTGTCAGCACAAGGTACTGATAACGCTTTTAGTTCTTCAACGGCAACTTTAACTGCTTTGTCGATACCACGCTTAAGATCCATTGGGTTCATGCCTGCAGCAACTGATTTTAAACCTTCAGTTACGATTGCTTGAGCTAGTACTGTTGCAGTTGTTGTTCCGTCACCGGCTTCGTCATTGGCTTTAGACGCTACTTCTTTAACCATTTGTGCGCCCATGTTTTCGAATTTATCTTCTAATTCGATTTCTTTGGCTACAGATACACCATCTTTAGTGATGGTTGGTGCACCGAATGATTTGTCTAAAACTACGTTACGGCCTTTAGGACCTAGTGTAACTTTTACTGCATTAGCTAGGATGTTTACACCCGCTAACATTTTTACGCGAGCGTCATCAGAAAAACGTACTTCTTTAGCTGCCATGATTAATATTCCTCTAAAATTCTGTTAATGGGTTGGGTTATTCGACTACTGCTAGAATGTCGCTTTCGCTAAGGATAAGCACTTCTTCGCCGTCTAACTTTTCAGTTTTAACCCCATAACCATCGTTAAATATAACGATGTCGCCGATTTTAACGTCAACAGCTTTTACATCACCGTTGTCTAATACACGGCCGTTACCTACAGCGATAACTTCACCGCGTGTTGATTTTTCTGCAGCTGAACCTGTTAATACTATGCCACCGGCTGATTTACTTTCTTGTTCTTGACGCTTAACGATAACGCGATCGTTTAAAGGACGAATTGCCATTTTCAAATCTCCTGAAAATTCCAATGTTAATATTGTTTGTCTAATTGGCTTAGACGATTAGTGGATAGCTGATTTTCAGTCATCCAGAATTCTTTAAATAGAACTTTGTTCTGCGAGCAGAGATGGGGTTGCTGACATTGATCTCAAGGTTTTTTTAACAAATTAGTAAAAAAAAGATCTTTTATTTACGGAATATCGTACTTACTTGAGTTTTAATTATATAAATTCCTGTCATTGCATATAAAGGTTAAAAATACTTTGATCAAAATTTACGTTTTATTAGTAACTGTTTTATTTGCCAATCAAACATTATCTCAAGAAGATATTAAGTTGGAGAATGACTTACGACCTGTGTGGGAAGTGGGCGCTTTTGCAGCGGCTTTTAATACGCCAGAGTATCCAGCGGCAGATCAAAACAATACAAATATTATTGCTGCCCCGTATCTAATCTACCGTGGGGAGGTTTTACGTATTGGAGATGGAGCAATTGCCAGAGCGGTTGCGGTAGACAAAAGTTGGTATGAGTTAGATGTGTCGTTAGCGGGCTCTTTTGGGGCTAACTCCGAAGATAATCTAGCCAGGGAAAATATGCCGGATTTAGATTTCGTTTTTGAAGTGGGTCCACAGCTAAAAATGCGTTTGGCTGAGTTTAACTTTGCTGAACATGGACGTTCCGAACTTTTTTTAAATTTACAGGCACGCGCTGCTTTTTCAACTGATTTTTCTGGGCTGGATCACAGAGGATATGTTTTTCAACCTCAATTGGCTTATCGTCAACGAGGCTGGTTGAGTGAAAAAACAGCTTTGTCAGTTCGTATTTCACCCTCTTGGGCAACAGAAGAATTACATGATTATTTTTATCAAGTCGATAGCCAATTTGTGACTTCGGATAGACCTTTGTTTGATGCTTCGTCTGGTTATATGGGAACAAATGTAGGGTTAAGTGTTTCATTTGAAGCAACCAAAGACATTCGGGTATTTGTAGGCGGTAGTATGACTATTCACTCTGGTGCCGCAAATATCGATAGCCCATTGTTTAAAGATAAGAGTACTTATTCAATGGGCTTAGGTATGGTTTGGCGGTTATGGCAAAGTGAACAAAAAGTAGCGGGGCGCTAAAGCGAAACGATATAAAAAAGCCATAGTTGATATCTCTCGTTTTGGAATGAATAGACTATATTTAAAGTAGGTTCAGTCACTCGAGGTAGTACCAATGTCGAAGTATAAACATTTACCTGTATCTGATCTTGAAGGATATGAGATAGATCACCAAGCTGTTGTTTCACCCCTAAATTTAGATAGTCCAGCTATCGAAATAATGGCAAACTTTTCTCGTCACACGGCCTTAATGTTGATGGAGGATATGTCCATTGAACAGGCGACCACTTTGTTAATCAGTGCTCACATGAGTAAAGCCTTGGTTAGAAATACAGAAAACCAATTTACTGGTGTGATTACCCTAGCCGACCTGCAAAGCACTAAGGTGTTAAGTAAGGCTAATCAAATGGGTATCAGTCGGATTGATTTAGCTATTTCTCATCTTATGGAGCCAAAATTTCATTGCACAGGAATTCAATTGCAATTAGTTTTGAATTCAAGCATTGGTGATGTTTTAGAAACAATGATAGTAGAAGGTTTGCAGTATATTCTGGTAATGGCAGAAGCAAACAAAGAAATTGTAGGCATGATTTCGGCGTTAGATATTTCTAAAATACTCCATATTCCGATTCAAATAGCCCCTAAACCTAAAAACTTCCAAGAAGTGATGCTGGCGGTTGTTCACCCATAATTTTTGTATAAAAGCCTTGTACTTAACCAAAAGTACAAGGCTTTGTTTTAATCTTACGTAACTATATAAAGCTATTTTTTGGCTTGGCTCTTCAATTCAAACTCAAGCTCTTGTGGCGAAATAACTAAGCCTTCTTGGTCTTCAGCCGGAAATACAGCTATAGCCACATCGTCGTCTTCTAAACCTTGGGTCCATTTGTTGTACCAGGTGGTTAAGTCAATACTTTTAGGCGCACAGTCTGCCCATTCTCCAGTTGCCCAGGCTTGAGCAAACTCTTCATTTGGCCAAACCGGTGCACAGTCTTCGTCTTCTGTATTTAGCATTACACAACCATCTTGATCGGTCAGTATCCAAATTTTTTGTTGCTGAATGACTTCTTTAACTAAATATTTAAGACGTTGTTCAGGTGTATATTGGGTTATTTGATCAAGCGTGTTTGGGTCGAGAGAGTTTGACATTGGATATCCAGAATTTGAATGCTAAGACTAAGGTGAAGCATAATACCAATTCCATTAAATAACTGCACCCTCAGCGAGAGTTAAAAAGCGCATAATCAAGGTGTTTGAACGAAGGAGTAGTGGTGCTCTTTTGAGTTAGTACAATGTAGAGTATGTGCTTTTAAAACTCGCCCATGGGAACGTTCCAGCGTATTTTGCACATCGTTCTCGGTTTTTGAAAGGGAGTAGCCATTCCTGCACACCGACGCCTTGTTCAAAACACGCTGGGTCGCTCTGAATGTACAGTTATTTAATGGAATTGGTATAAAACAAACTTTTAAAATAATCTTTTTTTATATGCCTACACAGTTAAAACTGACTAAATTAAGCGGCAATGCAACACAAATTAGAACCCGCTTCTTTTGCTCTATACATGGCGTTGTCGGCTCTTCTTAACCATTCGAACCCTGTCTCTTCTTGATGATATTCGGCAATACCTATCGAGATAGTGATTTTAAGATTTTCTTCAAAAACGTGACTTTCAATTGTTTCACGAAGTTCTTCTGCTAATAACGAGGCTTGTTCAGAATTAAGTTGATTACAAATAATGACAAACTCTTCACCACCAAAACGATATAAGTCATCATTTTCAGAGCACAAGCTCGCTACTAATAAGCAAATCTCTTTTAAAATCTTGTCGCCAATTTTATGCCCATATTGTTCATTAGCTTTTCTAAACTCATCGATATCGATTAACAGTAAACTGGGGCTAAGCGTGGCCGAATCCTCTGTTATTTTTAATAATTTTTCTTCCATTGCTCTGCGGTTACCCGCGTCAGTTAACGGATCTTTAATCGATAATTCTCGTAACAAGGTTTGCTGTTTTAACATGCGGTCAGAAAATGCAAAACTAAATATAATAGTGATTAATGTTGATAAAACATATTGAATTAAAGGTAAATAGGTCATCGAGCTAAACAAAAATATACCTACACCAATAACGAGTATTGAAGAGGCCAGCGTAGCCGTTCGGGGTTTGAGTAGAAAAAACAATCCTATAATAGAAGGGTAAATCCATACTAGTTGTTCTGCCCCTTTCAGAATAATCGTCCCTACTACAACTGCTATACATAAAAACGCCTGAATTAGGGCGGCCCATTTTACCTTTCCCGTTGCATAGACATAGGCAAACAACAAGGCTGTAGACACCACTGCAAACAAGTCGAGGAATGCGACAGACCAATCTTGGTTTAAAGTTCTAATGACTAAAAAAGGAAAAAGACATACAGCAGAGGCGCCACTTATGGAAAGTATTATGTATTCTTGTGTTGTTCTTCTTGTTGGATTCATCTTGCTCAATCAGTTCTTCATAAACTATTAAATTTAAATAAGTTGTATGGATAATTAATAACTAGATTCAAGTCGATGATTGTAGTTTACCTCGGATAAATAAAATGGCCATTAATTTGTATCAAAATCATGGCACGGCTGTTAATTTGTATAAAATATTAATCACTGATTACCTAATTATTGAGGAGGAGCGTTAGTTTTGTCGAATATTGAATTTCCAGTTGAGCAAAAAACATTACTGATAGAGAAGTTACAGAAATATATGTCGTCAGAGTTAGATGTAGAATTAGGCCAATTTGATGCTGACTTTATGCTGGACTTTATTTCTAAAGAAATGGGAAAAATTTACTATAATCAGGGTTTATACGATGCCCAAGCAGTATTGACTGACAAATTAGATTCGCTTACTGATGCCATTTACCAGTTAGAAAAATTTTAGTTTGTTAGGCTCTTTTTTAATTGCGGTGAAGGGGATTTATACATCAAGGACGAAGCATGAATAATCATCCATCAGAGCAATATCATACGATATTAAAAAACATCTTTGGTTTTGAGCACTTCAGGTCAGGTCAAGAGCAAGTCGTTAGCCAGTTATTGAATAACCAGTCAAGCCTTGCCATATTTCCTACAGGTTCAGGAAAATCTTTGTGTTATCAATTTGTAGCCACACAATTGCCGCATTTAACTTTAGTGGTATCGCCATTATTGGCCTTAATGAAAGACCAGCTTGAGTTTTTACGTGCTAAAAATATTTCAGCCGCCAGCATAGATTCGTCTCTTACCCCCCAAGAAAACCAGCAGGTGATGCAGGATGTAAGAAGCGGGCAATGCAAAGTGTTAATGGTGTCGGTAGAACGTTTTAAAAATGAACGTTTCAGGCAATTTATTGAATCCGTTAACCTTTCAATGTTGGTAATAGACGAAGCCCACTGTATTTCTGAATGGGGGCATAATTTTCGTCCTGACTATTTGAAACTGCCTGCTTATCAGCAGGCGTTAAATATTCCCTTGGTGTTATTGCTTACTGCCACGGCCACTAAGAAAGTCAAACAAGATATGGCCAGTCGTTTTGCAATATCTTCAACGGATATTGTGCAGACAGGGTTTTATCGACCTAATCTCAATTTAAATGTCATACCAACTGTGGATAAGGAACGAGACGCCCAACTGGTTAACCTACTAAAACAACAAAATGGTGCAGGCATTGTTTATGTCACGTTACAACAAACAGCCGAAAAAGTGGCAAGCTTTTTACAACAGCATAATTTTAACGCAAAAGCTTATCATGCTGGATTAGACGATGAAGTTAGACAAAATATTCAGCAAGAATTTATGCAACAGAAATTACAAATTGTTGTTGCCACTATTGCGTTTGGAATGGGCATCGATAAATCAGATATTCGGTTTGTAGTGCATTATGATTTACCCAAATCCATTGAAAACTACAGCCAAGAAATTGGTCGTGGAGGACGAGATGGACAAGCCGCTAATTGTACTGTTTTAGCTAATTTAGATGGCTTAATGACAATTGAAAATTTTGTTTATGGTGACACGCCAGATGAATCAAGTATTCAAAGAGTAATTGCCGATATTACTGCCCAAGGTGCAGATTGTGAGCCTGATAGTCAGTATCAATGGGAAGTGCAAATCAATACCCTGTCTACTACTAGCAACATTCGACAGTTGCCTTTAAAAACACTCTTAGTGCAATTAGAGTTGGCAGGCGTCATTCGTCCATTATTTGCCTACTTTGCTGAGTTTAAATACAAGTTTGTGACAGACAAGCAAGACATCATTAGTCAGTTTAATCCAGAACGAGCCGAGTTTTTGAGTGCCGTTTTTGCCCACACCAATATGAAAAAAGTATGGGGAGTAGTGGACTTTGATGAAATTTACCAATCCTATGGGGCAGATAGGCATAGAGTAATTGCTGCTTTGGAATATTTAGATGAGCTAAATCATATTCAACTTGAAGCCCGTTTAATTACCGATGTCTATGAAGTGAGTAAGACGGAATTAGGCTCTACAAACTTGGCGGCCAAATTAGCGGAATATTTCAGTCACAACGAACAAAAAGAAGTGAAACGTATCGCAACACTGCTTAGGTTTTTTGAGTTAGACAAATGTTTAAACCATAACTTATCTCGGTATTTTGATGATCAACAAGCGCCACAAAGTTGTGGACACTGCAGTGTTTGCCAAGGGCGAGTGGCTAAGTTGGAATACTCCAACCCCGTTACCCAGCCACAACAACATTTGGTGGCTGAAGCTATGAGTCACTTACAAACTCATTTAATTGGAAAAGTGGATATTGAAATCACAGAATCCATTTATTGTCGATTTTTAACCGCTATGACTATGCCTATGTTTAGCCGATTGAAAATCCGCCAAGTGACAGGTTTTGGGTCCTGTGAGGATTGCCGATATGGAGATGTGAAACAGGTCGTGTCTGAAATATTGCAATCAGCGAAATAATTCAAGGGTTATACAAAGTATTCGTTCTGCGTAAAGCAACCCATTACAGTATTGAGGCGTTTAAATACGGCTCAATTTACTTTTTGCCAGTGAGTATGAAATCTACCATCAGTTGATCGTGTCTATATCAGACAATTAATTTGTTTATGGAGCAGTAATGAAAGGTTATTGGGTTGTGAGTGCAGATATAGCCGATATGCAAAAATTCAAAGAATATGCCTCTCAAGCGCCGGAAATAATACAGCGATTTTCGGGCCAATATCTAGCTAGAGCAGGAGAGTTTTCTGCGGTTGAAGGAGAGGCTCGTTCTCGAAGTACTATTATTGAATTTCCTTCCTATCAGCAAGCTTTAGATTGTTGGCATAGTGATGAGTACCAAGAGGTGAGAGCTATACGTTTGGGAGGGGCTGATATCAGTATTATTGTCGTTCAGGGATGTGACTAATTTTACAATGTTAATAGGGAAATGATTTTCTTATTTAGTAACATTTATGTTGCTTCGCTAGGCTATTTTTCACACAAAAATTAGGTAGTATAGAGTGGTAGTCGTTTATAAGGAAAATCAATGCCATCTGCTATTACTAAACTAAGACAACAACCCGCTTGGTTAGCATTAATTATATTTGTATCGCTTTGTTTGTGGGTTGCTTCAGGAATGTTGCAAGCGCAAGACGCGGATAAATCAGATAACAAAAACACCCATGACGTGCCTTTGGTTAAAGTCTCAATTGAAACCGTTCGCGCTGACCAAGTGACCCGTGAAATCAGTTTATATGGCAGAACAGAGCCGGACCGTGTGGCTACTATTCGAGCTGAAATAAAAGGTTTAGTTTCCGCTATTCATGTGCAAGAGGGTGAGGCAGTCAAAAAAGGCCAAAAGATTATTAGTTTAGAAAAAAACGATTATGTGAGTCGCTTACGCTCAGCCAAAGCAACATTGCAACAAAGAGAAGTAGAGTTAAAAGGCGCTAAGTCTTTAGGCAAAAAAGGTTATCAATCACAAACTGCGTTAGCGCAAGCTCAAGCCTATTTAGAGGCGGCTAAAGCTGATGTTGTGGCGTTCGAGTTAGCACTTAAAAGATCTGAAATTTTTGCGCCTTTTGACGGCATTATCAATAAACGTTATGTGGAAGTAGGGGATTTGCTTAAGGATGGCGACACCATAGCAATGCTGGTGGATTTAGACCCTCTTGTTATCACTGCCAATGTCACAGAATCCAATATTAACTACCTAGAAAAAGGCCAGCAGGCGAGCGGTAGAATGGTTTCTGGAGATATCTTAAACGGCACTATTCGTTATATTTCGAGTGTGTCTGAACTAGGAACGAATACCTTCTCAATAGAAGTGGCAGTGCCTAACAGTGGCTATAAATTAATGGCCGGAATGAGTACGGAGCTGTCTTTACCTTTGGAGCAAACTTACGCTATTCGAATTACGCCATCAGTCATGGCGTTGGATGAAAAAGGTAACTTAGGTGTTAAAACTGTGGTGAATGAACATGTAAAGTTTATTCCTATTGATATAGTGAAAAGTGATAGCCAGGGAGTGTGGTTGTCAGGCATGGGCCAAGAAGCGGATGTGATTACCTTAGGTCATGGTTTTGTGCGTGATGGAGATAAGGTGGAAGCGGTAAGAGTTAATTCTAGCTCAACGTCTTTGTAGGTTAATATTATGAATAACCTGATTTTTGCAGCTATTAGCAGAACCCGAACGGCATTAATGATCTTTGTATTGTTAATCGTGTCAGGCGCGGTGACCTATTCAAATATTCCAAAAGAATCTAATCCTGATGTCCCTATTCCATTTATATATGTATCTATTGTGCATGATGGTATTTCGCCAGAAGATGCAGAACGTATGTTGGTTAAACCTATGGAACGAGAGCTACGTGCCATAGATGGTTTAAAAGAAATGCGTGCGACTGCGGGTGAAGGGTACGCGAATATTAATTTAGAATTTATCCCAGGTTTTGATTCGAGCGATGCTTTGGCCGATGTGCGGGATAAAGTCACAGTGGCCAGAGCTAAATTACCCTCTGAAACAGAAGAACCCACTATCCATGAAGTGACTATGGCTGGTCAACAAGCCGCTATAACGGCTGTGTTGTCTGGGCCGGTTTCTGAGCGGGCGTTGATCACTGTGGGTCGAGAGTTAAAAAACCGCTTAGAAGGTTTAGGTGAAGTATTAGAAGTGTCTGTAGGTGGCGACCGTGAAGATATTGTAGAGATAGTGGTTGATCCACTCTTGATGGAATCTTACGGCTTAGATCAAGGTGACATTTTTAACTTGTTAGATCGAAATAATCGTTTAGTACCAGCCGGTACCATGGACAATGGTAAAGGTAGTTTTGCAGTAAAAGTGCCGTCGGTATTTGAATCGGTTAAAGATGTAATGGAGCAGCCCGTTAAGGTGCAAGGTGATAGTGTCATTACCTTCCAAGACGTGGCACAAGTTAGGCGTTCTTATAAAGACCCAAGCAGTTTTGCCAGGCTTAACGGAGAAAAATCGGTTTCTCTAGAAGTTAAAAAGCGTCCTGGTGAAAACATGATTGAAACCGTGGACAAAGTGAAAGCCTTGATCGACACCGCTCAACAATCTCCAATTTGGCCAGCAAGTGTGTCAGTGACCTATACCGGTGACCAAACTGTAGAGGTCAACATGATGCTTAATGACTTACAAAACAATGTGTCCAGTGCCATCATCTTAGTGGCTATAGTCATAGTTGCCATATTAGGTGTACGTACCGCATTTTTAGTAGGAGTGTCTATTCCAGGCTCGTTTTTGACCGGCATTCTCGTGTTGTCTATGTTTGGTTATACCTTAAATACCGTTGTTTTGTTTTCACTGATTATGGCTGTGGGTATGTTAGTTGACGGGGCCATAGTGGTGACCGAATATGCTGATCGCTGTATGAGTGAAGGCATGGGCAAAAAACAAGCATACGGTAGAGCAGCACAAAGAATGGCATGGCCTATCATAGCGTCCACCGCAACAACCTTGGCAGCCTTTGCTCCGCTTATTTTTTGGCCGGGTATGATGGGTGAGTTCATGAAGTATCTGCCCTTTACCTTAATTGCGGTTTTAGCGTCGTCGTTAGTCATGGCGCTTATTTTTGTACCTGTATTAGGCGGCGTGATTGGTAAACCTAGATACGTCACCGAAGAAACTAAACAACAAATGTTGCAGGCGGAAGATGGCGACATTAGAAATCTTCAAGGCTTTGCCGGTAAATATGTCAATGTTTTGGCTAAGGCGATTCAACATCCTTGGAAAATACTATTAGGCGCTATTGTTATCGCCTTTTTGTCTATCACTGCGTATGGCTTTTCCGGTTTGGGTTCACAGTTTTTTCCAATAGTAGACAGTTCAGGCATTAATATCACGGTGCGTTCAAGTGGGGATATGTCGATTTATGAAAAAGACCAAATAGTGCGAAATGTTGAGAATAAACTATTGGATATGCAAGCCATTAAAACACTTTATGTGCGCACGGGTGGGCAAGATCAAATAGGCTATTTACGTTTAAATTTATTAGATTGGCAATATCGCCCGCATTCTGACGAGGTACTTAAAGAAGCTCAAGAAAGGCTGAAAGATTTACCAGGGTTGGATATTGAGATTTCACCCGATCAAAACAGTCCTCAATCAGGTAAAGACTTACAAATTCAGTTGTCGTCGCGTTTTCCTGAGTTATTAGACGATGCCGCGTTAAAAATTCGCACTGTGTTAGATGCTAACGATCAATTTACGTCTGTTAGTGACACCGCATCTAAACCAGGGATTGAATGGCAACTTAAAGTGAATCGCAGTGACGCAGCAAGGTTTGGGGCCGATGCAAGTTTAGTGGGAAGTACCGTGCAGTTTGTGACCAATGGACTGAAAATTGGAGAATATCGTCCTGATGATGTGGATGACGAATTAGATATTCGTGTGCGTTATCCAGTTGAGTCTCGATTTATTGGCAAGCTAGACGAACTGCGCATGAAAACAGCCAGTGGCATGGTTCCTATCTCCAATTTTGTCGAGCGTACCGCTCAACCTAAAACTGATTTGATTAGACATATCGATAGTGAACGAGTGATTACCGTTGAAGCTAACATGATCCCTGGCGCCTTGCTGAGTATTGAACTCCCCAAATTACAAAAGATGTTGCCTGACATTGAACTTGATCCTAGAGTCAACATCACCGTAAAAGGCCAAAATGAACAACAACAAGAATCTGAAGTCTTTCTAAAGAATGCATTTTTAATTGCTCTGTTTGTAATGGCTATTATTTTGGTGACTCAGTTCAATAGTTTCTACCAAGCATTCTTGATACTAAGTGCAGTCTTATTCTCAACGGTTGGTGTGTTTTTAGGTTTGCTAATTTTCCAAAAACCATTTGGTATTGTGATGTCTGGTATTGGCGTAATTGCCTTGGCTGGAATTGTGGTGAATAACAATATTGTGCTCATAGACACCTATAATATTTTACGTAAGGAAGGCGTGCCTGCTATGGATGCCATTTTACGTACCGGTGCTCAAAGACTTCGTCCGGTGTTGATGACTACTGTCACGACTATCTTGGGGTTGTTACCTATGGTACTTGAAGTGAATATAGACTTTATTGGGCGAATAGTGGAAGTAGGTGCACCCTCCACACAGTGGTGGTCACAACTCGCAACTGCGGTTGCTGGTGGGTTGGCGTTTGCCACTATCTTAACCTTAGTGTTAACACCTTGTATGTTGGCTTTGAAAGCTAGAAGAGACGAAAAGAAAGCGGCATTAAAAGTGAGTAAAACAGTACAGCCAAGTTTTTAATTGCCTGTGAGAAGGCCATTGCTGGGTTGGTTTTTATAATCCACCGGTTACGTCTAAAAAGGTGCCAGTAGAAAAGGAAGATTTATCAGAGGCTAACCAATAAATAGCTTCTGCAACTTCATTTACTGAGCCGCCTCTTTGTAATGGGATTTTAGTTTTAAGCCTATCAACACGAGCAGGTTCACCACCATCGGCATGCATGTCTGTGTATATCATGCCGGGGCGAACACCATTCACTCTGATCTCTTCACCAGCCACTTCTTTGGCCAATCCTATGGTCAAAGTATCAATCGCACCTTTCGATGCTGCATAGTCTATGTATTCGTTGGGAGAGCCAGATTTAGCCGCGCCTGATGACACATTAACTATATTGCCACCGAAGCCGCCATATTCAGTCGACATACGTTTTATGGCTTGTTTACAACAATAAAAACAGCTCATAACATTGGTGTTTAGTACCTGAGAAAATCGTTCGTTGTCCATATCAACTAATCGGCTTTGTGTTTTTAATATACCGGTATTGTTGATCAACACAGTTAGAGCACCTAGCTCACTGTCTATTGTTGAAAACAAACGCTCAACATCACTAGAGTTTGCTACATCAGCTTTCACTGTAATGCAGTTAACACCAAGTTTCAGAATCTGTTGTTTAATTTGCTCAGCAGCTAGATCATTCGCTACATAATTGACACAAATATCATAACCATGCTCTGCAAAAAGCAAAGCAGTAGCAGCCCCTATTCCGCGGCTTGCACCTGTTATAAGAGCCACTTTGTTTGGTTTTATTACATTTAGCATAGAGAACTTGAGTGAGATGCTAAAGTGAGCAAGTCATGCCTTTATTCATCTTCATTGAAACGTCCAACTATCAAATTCTCGACAGCATCCATCGCGTCTTGAGCATCTAGACCTTCACTCACCACCCGTACTTCTTCACCTTGATGGCTTTCAAGCATCATCAGTCCTAATACACTGTTGGCAGATGCCTGCTTATCACCTTGATGTAAGGTGATTTGTGCATCAAATTTCGTGCTGAGCTGCACTAGTTGTGTGGCGGCTCGGGCATGTAAACCTAGCTTATTGACAATAAGTAATGTTTTTTCAATGCTCTGCATGGCTTACCTATTGAGTTCGCGGTGACGAATTTGTACGTCAGGGTGGGAGTCAGTGAATGCTTTGGCCAGAGTCTCTACCGCATAAACTGATCTATGTTGGCCGCCAGTGCAACCAATCGCAATGGTCACATAACTGCGATTATTTCTTTCTAAATGAGGCAACCAAGTAGAAATTAAATTTTGAATTTGCCAAATAAATTTTGTGACTATAGGTTGCGAACCAAGAAATATTTGGACTGGGCTATCTAAACCGGTAAGTGGTTTTAAATCAGGCTCCCAGTGTGGATTAGGTAAAAATCGACCATCAAATACATAATCAGCGTCTTTGGGAATACCATGTTTAAAACCAAAAGATTCAAATACTAAAACGAGTCTAGAGCTTTTTTTACCTAAGATCCTTTCTCGTACTATCTCTGCCAGTTGATGCACTGATAATTGGTCTGTGTCTAAATATAGATCTGCACGTTCTGCAATGGGGGCTAATAGTTGACCTTCGGCCTGGATCGCGGCCGACAAAGATTTATTTTGTTTGGATAAAGGATGTAAACGTCGTGTTTCGCTAAAACGTTTAATCAGAATGTCGTCACTGGCATCTAAGTACAAAATGGTCAAATTCCATGTTGACGGCAAATAATCCAGAATTTCGACTAGCTCGTTAGTGTCTTTGGGTAAGTTACGTACGTCAATACTGACTGCCACTTGGTCGTATTCGTCTACGACTGTATGAGTCAGAGTCGGTAATAAATTTACTGGTATGTTGTCAACGCAGTAATACCCTAGATCTTCTAGTGAACGTAAAACGACAGATTTCCCTGAGCCTGAACGACCACTGATTATAATAAGTTTCATTTAACTGACAGCCTCAAATAATGCTTGGTGAGTTTTGGCGCTACGAATTTTATCTAAGGTACTTTTGTCATTGAGTTTTTGGGCAATGGTTGACAAGGTACTTAAATGTTCTGATGCTTTTTCTTCCGGTACTAATATCGCAAAAAATATGTCTACTGGAGCGTTATCAATAGCTTCAAATTGAATCGGTGTTTCACTCGTTATTAATAAAGCGAGTACGTTTTCGAGGGATTTTATTCGGCCATGGGGTAATGCAATACCACCACCAATACCTGTACTACCCATTTTTTCTCGGCACATTAAGCTGCTAAGAATGGTCGCTTGATCTATGTCAGGTAAAAGTTGATTTGCTGTGTGACTAATGAGTTCAAGTATCTTCTTTTTACTTGAGCCCTTAACTGCACATAAAGTGCAGTCAGGGTGAAGAATGTCTTTAATTTCCATTCTAAATGCTGGGCCTTGTGTTAATGGCGTTTTACTTTCTCTTTATGCTTAATCACTTGACGGTCAAGTTTGTCGATTAATGCATCGATTGCTGCGTACATATCTGAATGTTGAGATGTGGCAAATACTTCTGTTCCACTCAGATGTAATGTAGCTTCGGCTTTTTGATTCAGCTTTTCTACATTCAAAATTACGTGCACATTATTGATATGATCATAATGTCGTTCTAATTTAGTAAATTTTGTGTCTACGTAGTCTCGTAACGAATCTGTGATGTCTACATGATGACCAGTTAAGTTTATTTGCATGTCGTCTTCCTTCTTTAATTCGCCTATAACAGGCTCTTACGTTGGTTGGACGGGGGTATCAGTAACGATTCCCGATATTTTGCTATTGTTCGCCGTGCCACTTTTATACCTTGGTCAGCCAACAATTGTGCAATCTTGCTATCACTTAGCGGTTTGCTAGGCATTTCTGCCGCGACTAATTTCTTGATCAACGCTCGTATCGCCGTTGAAGAGCATTCTCCACCTGTGTCTGTTGCCACATGGCTAGAGAAGAAATATTTAAGTTCAAATATGCCCCTTGGAGTGTGCATATATTTTTGCGTAGTGACACGTGAGATAGTGGATTCATGCATATCCACCATTTCCGCAACATCATTTAACACCATGGGTTTCATCATTTCAGGACCATGTTCAAAAAAGCCCATTTGCTGCTGAACTATACAATTAGATACTTTTAATAGGGTGTCGTTGCGGCTTTCTACGCTTTTTATAAACCACTTGGCTTCTTGCATGTGTGAACGAATAAATTGGCTATCAGCAGTGTTTTTGACACTTTTACTCATGGCCGCATATTGTTGATTCACGTTGAGTTTGGGTAAGCTATCCGGATTTAATTCTACTGTCCACCGACCGTTCTTTTTAGTCACGGATACGTCTGGAATAACATACTCAGGGTCGCCAGTTACTATCGCTGTTCCAGGACGAGGGTTTAACGTTTGTAACAAACGCATGGCTTCACGCAACTCTTCTTCTTTTAAGCGAGTTTTACGCATTAACGTGCGGTAGTCTTTACTGCCAATCAAGTCACAATATTCAGTGATCAATAATTTCGCTTCAGATAGCCAAGGAGTGTCGTCAGAAAATTGCTTCAATTGAATAAGTAAACATTCTTGAGCGCTTCGGGCTCCAGAGCCGATTGGGTCAAACATTTGAATACGTTTAAGTACGACTTCCACTTCATCTAGCTCAATTTCTTCATCATCCATACTTGCCATGACGTCTTCAGTGCTAATGGTTAAATAACCAGCGTCGTCAATGGAGTCAATAATGGCAATAGCAATTGCTTGATCTGTATCACTAAAGTGGGTTAAACGTACTTGCCATAATAAATGGTCTTGGATGTTGTCTGTAGTTTCACCTTGAAAAATTTGATCATCATCTTGAGCAGGACCTGAGCTGCTTACTGGAGAAGGTGCAGGAGCAGATGAGGCACTTAAATATTCATCCCAAGTGCTATCTAAAGGCAAGTCTTCTGGAATATCGTTGTTTTGTAAAGCATCGCCAGTTTCAACATTGTCGACGTTTACATCATTATTTTCATTTGAACCATCGGCACTGTGATTAGTTTCTAATGCTTTATCGCCACCCGTGTTGTCGATTTGTTCATCAACTTCCAGTAGTGGATTAGAGTCGAGTGCTTCTTGAATTTCTGTTTGCAAATCCAAAGTAGACAGTTGCAGAAGCTTAATTGCTTGTTGCAACTGTGGGGTCATTGTTAGTTGTTGGCTAAATTTTAACTGTAAAGAGGGTTTCATTTACTTCTTTTCTTTAATCCGTTGTTGGTCTTTGCATAGCTAACCTATGACTTAACTATAGCCTGAATTGTTCACCTAGGTATACATCTCTTACACGTTGATCACTTAAAACTTCTTCAGCGGTGCCAGAAGCGATTAATTCGCCGTGACTAACGATATAAGCTTTTTCACATACATCTAAGGTTTCACGCACGTTATGGTCGGTAATTAACACCCCGATTCCACGATCTCGTAAATGTTGAATTATTTTTTTTATGTCATTAACCGATATAGGATCAACACCAGCAAAGGGTTCGTCTAGTAATATAAATTCTGGATCAGCTGCTAACGCACGAGCAATTTCTACTCGTCGTCTTTCTCCACCCGAAAGGCTCATACCTAAACTATTTCTAATATGATTTATGCTGAATTCATCTAGCAATGCGTCGGCTTGTTGCTCTCTTTGTTCGGTAGAAAGCTCCTTTCGAGTTTGTAAAATTGCCATTAAATTTTGGTATACGGTTAGCTTTCTAAAAATAGAGGCTTCTTGCGGTAAGTAACCTATACCTTGTCGTGCTCTTACATGCATAGGTTGCAGGGTTAACGCTTGCTGATCTATGTATATTTCACCTTTATCAAGGGGCACTAAACCTACAATCATATAAAATGTGGTGGTTTTACCAGCGCCATTAGGTCCCAACAAGCCAACAATTTGACCTGTAGACACTTCTAGGCTGACATCTCGAACAACTTGCCTAGATTTATAAGACTTGGCTAAATGAGTGGCTTTTAATACGGCCATTAAGGTTGTATTTCCTGTGTCTCTGATGCTTTGTTAGAAGGTGTGTTCTGAGATTTGTTTTCGGGCTGAAATATGGTGATAACTCGACCACTTTCTTGATCATTTCCTTGAGCAATAATTTGTTCAAGTTCCATATTGAACATAATAGAGCTGCCTTTAACACTGCTAGCGTTTTGTTCAATTTCAGCATTTCCATCTAAAGACAAAGAACGAGTATTGCGTTGATACAAAATTCTGTTGGCTTTCGCCGTGACCATGCTGCCATCTTCTTGTTGCTGCGAATATTCAGCAGGGTTACCTGTAGCGGTAAATACTTCGTTACCTTCCCCTTGGCTTGCATCCACTTCTAATTCATCGGCTTTTACCACTAATGTGCCTTGACTAATTTGCACATTACCGCGGTATAAAGCCTTTTTATTAATGCCATCACCTTCTTGATAATTAGAGGCGACTTTTATGGTTTTAGTAAAGTCTTCTTTTCCAGCTAAGACAGGTGCTGATGCCAACACACTTAAAACTAAACTAGTTTTGAGTAGCTGGGTGGTAAACGGTTTTAACATGATCTAATAACTCATATCGTTGTGTTTCAAGGCTGACGGTAAATCCGTTACTGCTAATAACATAGTTTGGACCAATTATTTCTACCGCTTGATCAGATGACATTGTTTTATTCAATAGGTCTACCTCTACAAAGCTAGTACGAATGGTTTGTACATAACCTTGAGTGTTTAGACTGGTAATTTCAACATCTGTTTCAAATTGCAAACGTTGATCTTCATATAGGGTTCCTTCAATCGCATTGACTTTCCATGGGTGCGAGGATTGCGCAAATAATAAATATTCAGGCTGTTTAAATAAGGTAAAGCCTAATAGGTCATAGTTTTCCATTTGTTCAGCGTATACCTGATGATTCACTTTGCCAGTACTGTCATGCAAAGTACTACGCATTTTTTTAGCCTGATAATTAGGGATCCATGCTTCTTCAGTTTGTGAAATGGGCGTTACTTCTTCTTTGTTTAACCAACCAGGTAGGCTTAAACCTAACGCTAATAAAAATAACAAGCTGATGCAGGCTGTGACTCGATTCATGTACTCGCGCCGTGGATCAAGTCTAACTTATTATTGGCTAACAAAATTAAATCACATAACTCTCTAACTGCGCCAAACCCACCTTTTATGTGAGTGATATAATCTGCATTTTGTTGTACGACTGGATGCCCATCTGCAACACAAACTTTAATGCCTGACGTGCCAAACATCCCAATATCTGGCATGTCATCGCCAATTGAAGCTGTAGCGTTCGTCGAAATACCCAGTTGAGATTGTAATGATTCCAGTGCGGGCTGTTTGTTTTCACAACCTTGTAAAATATGTTTGACCCCCAAAGAGGTCATTCTTTTTTCAACCATATTTGAACTGCGACCCGTTATTACAGCAACTTGTATCCCAATATTTTGTATGGCTTTGATCCCATAACCATCGCGAGTGTGAAAAGCTTTTAATTCTTCACCGTCTTGTCCCATATATATGCGGCCATCGGAAAATACACCATCTACATCACAAGCTAAAAGTTTAATCTTACTTAACTTGTGTAAAAAGTTGGCATTAATTGGGCCATAAGGAGTAGTAAGTTCGGGCATTAAATAATTCCAGCTTGAAGTAAAATTTGCATATTGATAGCGCCTACAGGGTATCCGGATTTATCTACGACGAACAGTGAGTTAATTTTATGTTGTTGCATAAGGTTAAGTACCTCAGCTGCTAACATGTCACTATTTGCTGTTATGCAGTGTTTGGTCATTATATGCTGAATTTCGGTTTTATGAACATCTACTCTATCGTCTAACACTCGGCGCAAATCGCCATCTGTAAAAATGCCAATTAACATCCCGTCTTTATCAACTACTCCGGTCATGCCGAGGGCTTTTTGTGACATTTCAACTAATGCTTGTCTCAATGTCTTGGTAGGAGAAATGAGCGGTAGAGCGGTATCTTTAACCATAATGTCTTGTAAGGATAAGAGTAATTTCTTCCCAAGTGAGCCACCGGGGTGAGATAAAGCAAAATCTTCTGAAGTAAATCCTCTCGCGTCTAATAACGCAACGGCTAGGGCATCACCCATAACTAGCGTGGCTGTGGTGCTGGATGTTGGCGCTAAACCTAAAGAGCAGGCTTCTTTTTCTACTTTTATGTTTAGGTTAATATCAGCAAATTTGCCTAAAGTTGAATTAGCGTCTGAGGTCATCGCTATAAGTGGTACGCCTAAACGTTTAACTACGGGAATTAATGCAAGTAATTCAGAGGTTTCACCTGAGTTGGATATTGCTAGCAGCACATCTTGTTCAGTTAACATGCCTAAATCGCCGTGGTTGGCTTCTGCAGGATGCATAAAAAATGCTGGGGTGCCTGTGCTCGCCAAGGTTGCAGAAATCTTATTACCTATATGACCCGATTTGCCCATTCCCGAAACAATAACCTTACCTTTGCATGACAACAATAGCTCGCAGGTTTGTTCAAAGGAATCATCTATATACTGAGCAAGCTGTTCTATAGCTTGCTGCTCAATTTTAAGTACTCTAAGTGCTGATTGTTTAAACATGATCAATTTCGCCTAGGCAAACACTAAAAACTGATAGCCAATAAAACAGCTGAATAAACAGAAGGCTTCATAACGGTTTATGCGTCTTGTACCACGGAAATTAAAACTAAATATTATCAGTAATACGGTTAGCCCTAGCATCACGTAACCATCACGGTTGGCGGCATTGATGTCTATTTCGCCTGGCGCAATTAACCCAGGCATCGCAAGCACTGCTAGAATATTAAATATGTTGGAACCAATAATGTTACCTAACGCGAGATCATCTTCATTTTTTAGTACGCCTGCAATACAAGCGGCTAGTTCTGGTAAGCTTGTGCCGATTGCAATAATTGTTAAACCAATCACTAGTTCACTCAATCCAAAATAACGGGCAATTATTTCTGCTGAATTAACCATGAAATGAGCACTAAGTGGTAAAAGGATCATCCCAACTATTAGCCAAATAATTGCTTTGGAAGTCGGGACACCTGATGGAATTTCGTCTTCTGTTTCAGATTGCAATGGATCACCTTTTTCCATATGCAGTGATATCCAAGTGAGTCCACCAATAACCGAGAAAAACATAATGATAAGAATAATGCCTTCTGTTTTATCCAATATCTGATCAGATAAAAAGTAAACCGCTAAAGAAGATACCAATAGTAATATAGGCATTTCTTTTTTTAGTGTGCTAGAAGCCACAGTGAGTGGCTTGAGTAATGCTGTGAGTCCTAGGACTAAAGCAATATTGGTAATATTTGAACCTAAGGCATTGCCAACAGCAGTATCGGTACTACCATTAAGAGAAGCAGTAGCAGCAACCATTATTTCAGGAGCTGACGACCCCATGGCCACTATAGTTAGACCAATTATCATCGGAGATACACCAATGTTTTTGGCTAAAGCCGAAGCGCCAAATACAAATCTATCTGCGGCCCAACTTAAAACGATTAACCACACCAGAAAATAACATGCTTCTAATATCACAAATGTTCACTTCTATTTTTCATAAGGGCCTAAAGGTAATTGTCGCAAAAAGTGACGAGGTTGCATATGCAAGAACAATAAAATATCTAGATTATGTTTGTAACTTTTTTAGAACGAGTACGGTCAGGTAACTGCATTCATGCACATAGGCTGAGAATATATGCACCAACTGGACAAAAAACAAGTCTGTATAATGGTTCTTTGCAGAGTAACTTATACATATTGTTACAGCTTGGATTGAGCACTAAGTGTACATTAAGTGTATGTTCAGCTTAGCAGCGTTTAAATTGAATATACCTTGTTACTTTTTCCTTTTGTTATTTTATAGAGAAAACGAATACAATGTGCTGCATATAAAGGGGTTTATTTTTGACCTTTTAGTTAATTTTTTTTATGGAACAATCCAGACTTAATGGAAAACTTGATAGAAATCGACAATTTAACCTTTAGCCGTAGTGGTAGAATTATCTATGACGATATTTCACTACGAATTCAAAAAGGGAAAACAACGGCCATTATGGGGCCAAGTGGTATTGGAAAAACAACCATGTTACGCCTTATGGGGGGACAACTTACACCTGATTCTGGCGATATTAAATATAAGAATGAATCTATTCCTAATATGAGTCGACGCAGGTTGTTTGATGTTCGTCGACAAATGAGCATGTTATTTCAAAGTGGTGCGCTGTTTACCGACATGACAGTGTTTGACAATGTTGCTTTTCCTTTAAGGGAGCACACAAAGTTAGCCGAATCCATTATTCACACTATTGTGATGTTGAAATTGCAGGCTGTGGGGTTAAGAGGTGCGGCGGATCTAATGCCAGCCGAATTATCTGGTGGCATGGCTCGTAGAGCCGCTTTAGCTAGGGCAATTGCCTTAGACCCAGAATTAATCATGTATGACGAACCATTTGCTGGGCAAGATCCTATTTCTATGGGGGTGTTAGTTAAATTAATTAAAGCATTAAATGACGCATTGCAGCTCACTAGTGTGGTTGTCACACACGATGTAACTGAGGTGTTAACCATTGCGGATTACATATATATACTTGCTGAGAAAAAAGTCATAGGCAGTGGCACCCCAGAACAAATTAAAAATAGTGATTCAGCACTGGTACAACAGTTTTTACAGGGTAAGGCTGATGGACCCGTGCCATTTCACTATCCTGCTGTTAGTCCAAAGCAGGCATTTTTAGGTGGTGAAGTATGAACTGGTTAATCAATATTGGTGCGAACACGCTTGACCGGTTGGCTATGTTTGGTCGAGCCACTCTTATGTTGTTTGGTGCCTTAGTAGCAAAACCCCAGTTTCTAAAAATGTTTCCCCTTACTATTAAACAGTTGTATGTAGTTGGTGTTCAGTCTTTATTAATAATTGTTGTGTCAGGCTTGTTTATCGGCATGGTTATGGCGTTGCAAGGTTATACGATATTGGTTGGGTACGGAGCTGAAGGTAGTTTAGGTCCTATGGTTGCTCTATCTTTATTACGTGAATTAGGCCCAGTCGTGACGGCATTACTTTTTGCTGGACGAGCAGGTTCAGCACTCACTGCTGAAATTGGTTTAATGAAAGCGACCGAACAATTGTCAAGTTTAGAAATGATGGCAGTTGACCCTCTACGTAGAGTTATTGCACCGCGGTTGTGGGCTGGGGTGATTTCCATGCCAATGTTAGCTCTTATTTTTAGTGCTGTTGGTATTTTAGGTGGTCATTTGGTCGGAGTAGATTGGTTAGGCGTCGATGAAGGTAGTTATTGGTCTATCATGCAATCTACGGTTGATTGGAACAAAGACGTAATGAATGGCGTAATTAAAAGTTTTGTATTTGCATTCGTCATTACTTGGATAGCTACATTCAAGGGGTATGATTCAATACCCACGTCAGAAGGTATTAGTAAAGCAACGACAGAAACAGTGGTGTTTTCTTCGTTAGCTGTTTTAGGGTTAGATTTTATACTAACCGCATTAATGTTCGGAATTGAGTAAAGGAAATAGAATGAAATCTAGAAAAGCGGAATTGTTAGTCGGTTTTTTTGTGGTATTGACCATAGCTGCCGGTTTGCTATTGGCGTTAAAAGTGGCAAATCAAAGTATCACTAATTCATCAGATACTTATACTCTACTTGCGAAATTTGACAATATTGGTGGTTTAAAAACACGTTCAGCAGTAAAAGTTGGCGGCGTGACTGTTGGTAGGGTAGATAGCATTACACTAGATAAAGACGACTTTACCCCTATTGTTGCTATGAGTATTTCTAAAGAATTTCAAAACTTCCCTGAAACGAGTTCAGTAGCGATACTGACATCGGGGTTATTGGGTGAGCAATATGTTGGATTTCAGCCAGGCTTTGCCATAGACGGTATTGAAAACTTGGTAGATGGTAACTACATAGAGGACACTAAATCAGCATTGGTGTTAGAAGATCTTATTGGTCAATTTTTGTTTGGTAATAATGACTAATTTTAGTTGGAGAATTTAAACGTGTTAAAACCATTTACTCAATTAGTAGCGAGCGGACTACTATTACTTGCTACTAGTTTTGTGCAGGCAGAAGAAGCCAATCCATATGTCATGATTCAAGATGTGGCGCATAAAACCTTTGATCGAATGAAAAGTGAGCGTTCGGAAATTGAAAAGAATCCAGAGCTGCTACGAGATATTATGGAAGCAGAACTATTGCCTTATATAGATTACAATTTTTCTGCCCTTAAGGTGTTAGGAAAGTATTATAAAAAAGTGCCTAAGAAACTCATACCTGAATATATTGGTGTATTTCGCTCCTATTTAATTACCACTTATTCAATTGCTTTGTCTTATTATAAAAATCAAGAAGTGCAGTTTCAGCCTACTAAGGAATTAGGCAAGAATGAAACAGCTATTACGGTCCGAACCATAATAAAAGATCCTAATCGTCCTGACATTAACTTGGCGTTTAAACTGCGTAAAAATAAAAGAACAAATGAATGGAAAGCATACGACATGGTCGCTGAAGGCATTAGCATGTTGTCTAGCAAACAAAGTGAGTTTGAATCTATATTGCGCAAAGATGGCTTACAAGAAGTCATCAACCTAATGAAAGATGCGATTGAAAAACCTTTGGTTCTTGAATCCAAATAAAAGGGAATGAGGTGAAAGAATTAAAATTAGTTGTACAAAAACAAGGGCACTTTGAACTGAGTGGCGATTTAAATAGAGAGACGGTGCCCTTTTGCAAGCAACAAACCTTTTTAGCATTAAAGGCGTTTAATCAAGCTTCGCCCAGTGAAAAAGCAATACTGGACATGTCAGGCATTGAACATTCAGATACAGCAGGCTTAGCTTGGCTAATTAACTTGCTTAAATACTGCAAACAACACAAAATTTTATTGCAACTTAAAAATATTCCACAAACCATAGTAAATCTTGCAAAAATTAGCGACGTTGATAACTTTTTATCGGTACAATAGCTGATTAATTTTCCCATTTTGGATTTGCCATGGAACACCAACAAATAGAATCATTATTAAAAGACACGCTTGGTTTAGCTGAAGTGCATGTAAGTGGTGAAGGATCACACTTTCAAGTGATTGCTATAAGCGATAAATTCGCTGATATGAGCCGTGTGAAAAAACAACAATTTGTCTATGCACCATTAGCAGAAAAAATTGCTGAAGGTGTTATGCATGCCGTGTCTATTAAAACCTTCACTGAGTCACAGTGGCAAAAAGAAAAAATCTTTAACCCGCCTCAATAAGTGTTCGTTCCTTATATTCTTTCCATTGTAAATTATTAAAATTAGAGTGTTGTCATGGACAAATTAATTATTGAGGCCTGCCCGCCTTTGCAGGGCACAGTGACTATTTCTGGTGCTAAAAATGCCGCTTTACCTATCTTAATGTCCAGTATTTTGGCTGACTCTACTTGTTATTTTGATAATGTTCCAGAGCTTAGAGACATTCGAACTAGCTTAGCTTTGTTGAGCGAGCTAGGTGCTAAAACATTGCGTAAAGACGGTCAGTCAGTCGAGATTGATCCTAGTCATATTAATAACTGTAATGCCTCATATGAGTTAGTTAAAACCATGCGCGCTTCGATTTTGGTTTTAGGACCTTTGTTAGCTAAGTTTGGAAAAGCGTCTGTTTCTTTACCTGGTGGTTGTGCTATTGGTGCTCGTCCGGTCAATTTACATTTGCAAGGACTGGAACAAATGGGCGCTATCATCGACGTAGATGCTGGTTATATTCAGGCATCCGTAAAAGGCCGATTACAAGGAGCGCACATCTTCATGGATGTGGTGAGTGTTGGGGCAACAGAAAATCTCATGATGGCCGCTTGTTTAGCTGAAGGAGAAACCATTCTCGAAAACGCAGCTAGAGAGCCTGAAATAGTTGATTTAGCTAGCTGTTTAAATGCTATGGGAGCAAAAGTGTCTAACGCTGGTAGTGATCGAATTGAAATCACAGGTGTGCCTGCTCTTAATGGATGTCGTTATAAAGTGCTACCGGATAGAATTGAAACGGGTACCTTTCTGATTGCCGGTGCTGTCACGGGAGGTAAGATTCGTTGTGAAAATGCTGCTCCTAAAAGTTTAGATGTTGTGCTTGATAAACTTACTAAAGCGGGCGCTAAGTTGGAAGTCGGAGATGACTGGATTGAATTGGATATGACTGGAACGACACTCAAGAGTGTTGATATTCAAACTGCTCCTCACCCAGGGTTCCCCACTGATATGCAAGCGCAGTTTGTTGCTTTAAATTGTGTGGCTGACGGCACAGGCGTGGTGACTGAAAATATTTTTGAAAATAGATTTATGCACGTCCCTGAATTACAACGAATGGGTGCAGACATTTCATTGCAAGGTAATAATGCGGTGTGTGATGGTAAGTCGACATTAAAAGGTGCACAGGTCATGGCAACTGATTTGCGAGCCTCTGCAAGCTTGGTGATTGCAGGTTTAGTAGCAGAAGGTCAAACAACGGTTGACCGTATCTATCATTTAGATCGTGGCTACGAATATATTGAGAAGAAGCTAAACGCGATAGGAGCAAATATTAAACGAGTTAACCGGTAAAACGGCTTAACTTTAAGTGTAAATAACCTGAACTTGAGATAAGAAGAGTCGACTAGTTCAGGTTAAATAGTTAAAGCAGAATTTATAATTCGGTGACTGTCATTTCTAGGGTCATAACTTGCCCTTTTCGATTGATTTCCACGCTGACTACTGTGCCTGGTGTTGTATTGGTAATATAGTCTAATGCTTGGCGAGTGTTTGTTGTGCCTAAATTGTCTACACTTACGATAATATCATTAACGCGTAAACCGGATATGTCAGCTGGACCGCCCCTTGTTACACTTGTTACAAGAATACCTCCATTACCTGTGATGTGTTCTCCACCAATAAAGCCCAGCGCACCTCGTGTTACTTTGCCACTATCAATGATTTCGTCCATTACCTTTTTGGCTAAGGAATAAGGAATGGCAAAAGATACACCCTCTACGTTTTCAATTCGATTACGAATTCGGGTGGTAAAGTTTGCGCTGGCAATGCCCACTAAGTTTCCTTCACTATCTACTATGGCACCCCCTGAATTACCTTCGTTAAGAACGACGTCAGTTTGAATGTAGTCAAAATAAGGGTTTAACATATTTTTACTAATGCGACTGATAATACCTTGGCTAACAGTTTGACCTAAGTTATACGGGTTACCTATGGCCAGCACAACATCACCTACTAGATTATTGTTAGCTGTTTTTTGAGGTACAACTTGTAAGTTTTCAGGAGGAATACTTAATACAGCTAAGTCAGTAACAGGGTCAAAGCCGACAATTTGTGCTTCCGCCAATCGACCGTCTTGTAAACCAATGAGGATTCGATTGTTTTTTGTTGTGACGGCATTCTCAATCACGTGTAAACAGGTCAATATGTAACCTTTGTCACTCATAATGACGCCAGAGCCCAGGTTGGTTCTAGCCTGCGTTTGGCGGTTGTAATAATTAGAGGAGTCTATGCTTTCACTATATACGTTCACAACTGCTGGGCCTGCAACATTAACAGCTTGGCTATAACTTAATTTTTTATTGTCATTGTCTTGAGATTGAAAAAAGGTCAGAGGTAAGCCGCTTCCTTGACGTAAGTCAGGAACGAGAAGCAAAATAACCGAAGAAATGATCACACCGATCGCTACAGATTTTAATATAGATGTTAACAGTTTTGGCACAGAAATTTAGTAGGTTGCTACGCTTATAATAAAAGATAATAGCATTGAAATCAGTGAGTTGATAGCGACTTAAGAGGGAATCAAAAGTCGCTATTTGGTTTGGTTTAGCGGATAACTAAATATAGTGAGGCTAATCCACGTTTAATGTTTAAAGCAATAACACCATTAGCATCATCTAATTCAGAACGTAATTGCATCACAGTATCTACTTTTTTACGGTTAACACCGATTATTACATCCCCGTCTTGTAACCCAGTCCTAGCGGCGGGTGAACGGTTTTCTAAGTCAGATATAACGATGCCGTTATCTCCTTGTTTGGTTTTACCGTTTGTTAGGGTCGCCCCTTCAAGTGCTGGATGAATTTCTTTAGCTTCGACAGTAGTTTGGGTCGCATCACCTAAAGTTACGTCAATCGTTTTACGTTTACCTTTACGTAATATAGTTAACTCAAGTTCACTACCTGCGCCTTTGCTGGCAATCTTTGCTCTAAGCTCTTGGAAACTTTCGATAGTTTTGCCATTGAGTTTAGTAATAATATCACCAGCCTCGATACCGCCTTTTTCAGCGGCTGAATCTGCTGATACCTCTAGTACAAAAGCGCCTTTATTGACATCTAAATTCATCGCCTCAGCAAGACCTGAGTCAATATCTTGGCCAGTTACACCCAGCAATCCTCGACGGACTTCTCCAAACTCAATAATTTGATCGACTAAACTTTTCATCATATTGGATGGAATAGCAAATCCAATACCTACATTGCCGCCGTTAGGGCCGAAAATAGCAGTGTTAATTCCGACTAGTTCGCCTCTAAGGCTGACCAAAGCCCCGCCAGAATTACCACGATTGATAGCCGCATCCGTTTGAATAAAGTCTTCATAACCGCCTATATTTAAACCTGAACGGCCAAGTGCACTGACAATTCCTGAGGTAACAGTTTGGCTTAATCCAAAGGGGTTACCAATCGCGACCACAAAGTCACCGACTCTTAATGCATCAGAATCGGCTAATGGGACGGCGGTTAAGTTTTCTGGTTCAATTTTTAGTAGAGCGATGTCACTTTGTGGATCAGCGCCTAATTTTTTTGCTTTGAATTCACGGCCATCTGTTAATTTGACTGTGATTTCGTCAGCATTATCGACCACGTGGTTATTGGTGACAACGTAGCCTTTTTGAGCGTCGATTATGACTCCCGAGCCTAAACCTTTAAAAGGTCTCTCTTGCACTTGTTCATTAGGCCCGCCAAAAAAGTGTTTAAACATTTCTGGTACTTTTTGGCGTGACACTTGTGTTCCTTCTACAGAAATACTGACTATAGCTGGTGTGGCTTCATCCAGCATAGGCGCCAAACTTGGCACTTCGTTTTTATCTGTTGAAAAGAAGGGTAAAGCTGCGCTAGACGACACACTTATCGACATGCTGGCGGCAACGACACAACAGGCTACGGCAAAACGATTCACTATCTTATTCATCGAATATTATCTCCAATATCTAATTTTAATAAACAATACAATGACTACACTTCTTCTCAGAAAGTTCATTACTTAACTTGTTTGTCTTCTGT
Source organism: Paraglaciecola sp. (assembly GCF_051252315.1). Lineage (GTDB taxonomy): Bacteria > Pseudomonadota > Gammaproteobacteria > Enterobacterales > Alteromonadaceae > Paraglaciecola. The sequence goes on from NZ_JBPOFP010000041.1 coordinate 31,404, forward strand.
CTCCGCGTTACCGGAAAACAGTCCTGAACTTTCTGAAGAAAAATCTAAAGGTTGCACCTCGGCCTTATCTTTTTCACGAGCCGGGGTAGCAGTTTTATTACGTAAATAAGTCGCAGCATGTTCACCGAAATAATTCAGTTGATCTTCTTCAGCCCCTGATTTCTGGCTAATTAAGACTTGTTCGTAATGTGAGACCTGCTGTGTTAGTGACTCTGCTTGCTGACTTAATTGTTCAGCAATTTTTTTGGTTTCTATTAGGTGAACAGATGCTTGTTGAGCCATGATTTCTTGCACTGTCTGTTCATTTTCTGCGCTGTTTTGTTGGTTTTTGTCTTCTTCGCTGAAATGTTTTGCAACAAAGTAACCAATAATTCCACCTACAATTAATAACAATACGCCAATTATCCAATCCATAAAAACTCCTAATCTTATTATCTATGCTTCTTTTAATACTCAATCGCTTTAAACTAATTGCTTGAGTAGAAGCGCAATACTCAATTTATATTGTTATTATACGCCTAGCATTTTTAATGAGGTCATTTTATTTGTATTCAAGTGGTTATTTATTTCCACACAATGATATTTCACACTAAATGGTAGGAAAAATTTCAATCTATGACACAGCAAACCCCATGGCAGAAATATCAGACTGATCTAGAAACTGCCGATTTCCAATATGACGCCGCACAAGAGAATGCAGTAAAAGAATTGCAACGTTTATTTGATGAGTTAACCCAACCACAAAAAAAATTAACTTGGCGGATTAAATTACAAAAAACCTTTGGTAAGGGGATGCGAAAGCCTTCGATTCAAGGTTTATACTTTTGGGGCGGTGTGGGGCGTGGAAAAACCTATTTAGTAGATACTTTTTACGAATGCCTGCCATTCGAAAAAAAAATGCGAATTCACTTCCATCGATTCATGCATAGAGTTCATCAGGAGCTTAAAACATTAGGTGGTCAATCAGATCCCTTAAAAATTATTGCTGAAACCTTTGCCAAAGAAACAAGAGTGATATGTTTTGATGAATTTTTTGTTTCGGATATTACAGATGCAATGATTTTAGGGACCTTGATGGAAGAGCTATTTGCCCATGGTATTGTGCTGGTTGCCACATCAAATATTATCCCTGATGATTTATATAAGAATGGATTGCAGCGAGCGCGTTTCATGCCAGCAATAGAGCTTATTAACCAAAATACGCGCATTGTGAATGTGGATAGTGGTGTAGATTATCGCTTACGCACCCTGGAACAGGCTGAGATATTCCATTATCCATTAGATGCTAAAGCTAACGAAAATTTACATAAGTATTTCGGTCAATTAGCGCCAGAGGTGGGGACTGAAAATCAAGACATCGAAATTGAAGGGCGCATGATCCCTTCATTGCATTATGCTGATGGTGTGGTGATGTTTGAATTTAGGGCCGTTTGTGATGGACCCAGAAGTCAAACAGACTATATGGAAATTAGTCGATTGTATCATTCGGTATTAATAGCGAATGTAGAACAAATGGGGCAGGCCACAGATGATATCGCAAGACGTTTTATTGCCATGATTGATGAATTCTATGAGCGTAATGTAAAACTGATAATATCTGCTGAAGTGGCTCTGGAAGATTTGTATACCCAAGGTCAATTAGATTTTGAATTTAAACGCTGTCTAAGTCGCCTTAAAGAAATGCAGTCACACGATTATCTAGCATCAGAACACATACCTTAAATAAGGTAGAAGATTATTGCTTTTGTACTCTGATGATATAATCGGTAAAATCCGTGGTAATGAGCCAAAAAATTAAATAAAAATAGCTAATAAAGAGAATTGTAGATGGGAAGAAAATTCGAAGTTCGTAAAGTATCCATGGCAAAAACGGCCGGAGCTAAAACGAAAGTATATTCTAAGTATGGTAAAGAAATTTACGTTGTAGCTAAAAATGGTGGAACCGATCCCCAAGCTAACTTGTCATTACGTCGTTTAATCGAAAAAGCCAAAAAAGACCAAGTACCTAGTCACGTTATCGACAAAGCCATTGATAAAGCAGCGGGTGGAGCAGGTGAAGATTATGTACCTGCTCGTTACGAAGGTTTTGGACCAGGTGGTTGCATGGTGATAGTGGATTGTTTAACAGATAACAATAACCGAACGATCACCGACGTACGTAACTGTTTTACTAAAACCAGTTCAAAACTGGGTGTAGAAGGTACAGTTGGCCATATGTTTGATCATCAAGCTGTATTTGCTTTTGCAGGTGATGATGAAGATGCGGTATTAGAAGTCTTAATGGAAGCTGACGTAGACGTTACCGAAGTTGAATGTGAAGACGGCGTAGTGACTGTGTATTCTCCACATACCGAATTTAATAACACACGTACTGCATTAACTGATAGTAACCCAGAGCTTAAGTTTGATGCAGAAGAAATTACTTTTATTCCACAAACCGAAGCCGAGGTTAGTGGCGACGACGTAGCAACGTTCGATAAGTTTATGGACATGTTAGAAGATTGTGATGACGTGCAGCATGTTTACCATAATGCAGTAGTAAATCGCGATTAATTCTAACTTTTGATAGCGTAAAGCAATTTAATTGTAAGCCGACTTTAACAGTCGGCTTTTTTGTTTACTGTTTTTCTAGTTCGACAATTTGATCAAGTAATCCCAGCATAAGTTTAGTCCCGGTACCTGAGGCTATGCCGTCAAATACGCTCTCAACATTTTTGCCTTGCTGACCGCCTGCTAAATCACTCACTGATCGAATAATGACCCAATCCACGTCATTCACAAAACAGACTTGCCCCACTGCGGCCGATTCCATTTCACTGACTTGAGCTTTATATACTTTTTGTAACCAATTGCGGTAGTCAGCATTATCGAGAAATACAGATCCCGTTACACCATTTCCGCCTACCTGAATCTTAATTGACTTACCTGAAGGCATGTTAATAGGGCTGACAGCTTTAACTGCTTGTCTGGTTAACTCAATCAGTTCAGGAGTAGCACTAAAATAAGGCATTTGTTTGGGGTGGTCCCAACCATGTTTGATTACAGCCATTTCTTCAGGATGAATATAGCCAAAGTTTTGATAAGAAGGTGCATGGGGATCGGTCTTTTCTCTCGCTTTATAAGCTTTAAGCGCTTGCTCGTAAAAATCAGGTAAAATGTAATCACCATTGTTATTTGGAACAGGGTTGGCATAAACAGATTCATCATGAAAATACCAACGCTCCGGAACCGATATATCGCCTGGTGAAAACTCTGGATTAATGCCCCCAGCAATGCCCATCATGACAACTTTATCTATGGGAAAATAATCTAATGCCATTTGCATGGTCATGGCTGCATTAGGGACACTTATGCCGGTAGTGAAAACGACAACTGGTTCGCCTTTATAAGTGCCTAATTGATATTTAATACCTCGAATGGACAGCGTTTTTTCAATTTTTGCATAATTTAATTGGCTAAAAGCATGGTTGATTGCATTTATTTCAGGAGCAAAAGCAGCAACAATTGCAGTCCATTTATTGTCAACTGCAAACTCTCTTGGGCCGTATTTAGCCTCTTGTTTCGCAAAGGTATGAGTAGAAAGTTGGCATACTGAAATTAATAGCAGGAGCTTAAAGAAATTTGGGTATTTCATTTAAATAACATCTCTGAATTATCATGCACATTATACGCACATGGTATTGGCTAATATGGTGCTTAAACTAAAATAAGCTGCGTTTAGAACTATTCTACATAGCGACTAAGCATAGAAAATATGTGCCAATTATGAGATTTGGTTTGGCCGGAGCTTACTTACCAATTAATCGCAGAAACTCATTTCGAGTGGCATCTGAATTACGTAATGTGCCAAGCATGACAGATGTCACCATAGATGAATTTTGCTTTTGCACACCACGCATGGTCATACACATGTGTTTGCCTTCCATAATGACCCCAACACCCCTTGCTCCTGTGACCTTTTGCACGGCGTCTGCAATTTGTTTAGTCAGCCCTTCTTGTATTTGCAGTCTCTTGGAGTACATATCTACAATTCGAGCAAATTTAGATAAACCAAGTACTTTTCCATCAGGTAAGTAGGCAATATGGCATCGACCAATAAAGGGCAACATGTGATGTTCACACAATGAGTAATATTCTATGTCCTGAACAACAACTAACTCATCTGTATCGGCTTCGAATATTGCGCCATTAACTACTTCATCTAAATTTTTCTGATAACCATCGGTCAAAAACTGCATGGCTTTAGCGGCTCTTTTAGGTGTGTCGACTAGTCCGTCACGAGTAACGTCTTCTCCAAGTTGAGTTAGGATTTCTGAGTAGTGGCCGGCTAATTTTTCTGACATGTAGTTGAGCTCTCTGAAGTGTAATGAGACTTGGTTTTGTATTAGTCAATACAGTTAATACAAGAGGTAATATAAAGATGATAACATTTTATGCTAGCGTGATTAAACACTAGCATAGAAGGAATGTCTCTTTTCTGACTTAAAAAGATGTAATACCTATTTGGAAATGTGAGTTGACTTGCGCATGGCAGCTAAAAAGTTATCTAACTCGGTTTTAGCTTGCTCATAAGCTCTTGCATGATCATCTGAAGTTGGGTGCAACTTATAACTTTCAAACATTCGGTCCGTTTTTTTCATCAGAGATTTTAACGTCCTTTGATTTAAATCCATATCCATTCCTTGTGATTTAATGTTTGTGTATTACACGTATTTTACAACCGCTAAACTGATTATAACCAATAATATTAAAACAGGCGCTTCATTTAGAAAACGGTAAAAGCGTGCTGAGTGAACATTTTTATCATCGGCAAATTGTTTGAGTAACTTGAATAAATAAAAATGATAAATATAAATTATTAATACCAATATCAGTTTTATATGTAGCCAGGTTGACGCTACAAACCAAGCCATACCGTACAAATATATAAGCCATATACCAAATATTAGTGTCAAAAAAGCAAAGGGAGTAACGAAAAACCATAATCGTTTTTCCATGATTTTAAACTGCTCTTTGACTGCTATATTTGTTGTTGATGCATGATAGACAAAGAGCCTAGGAAGATAAAATATTCCGGCCATCCAAGCTACCATAAAAAATATATGTAAGGTTTTAATCCAGAGTAAAGTCATTTATTTCCTAAGGGTTGTTATCTAGTAATTGGCTGTATGTAAATAATTCCGTAATACAGCCCAAGTGATGATACCTACAATATTATCAGCGTCATTTGAATAAACGTAAACCGCCCCTGCTCTATTTTTCTCTAATAATGAATATACTTCGGCCAATGTAGCCTGATATTTAACACCTTGCATAGGGACGTGAATTAAGCGTGCTGTGTCTTCATTTTTTCCTTGATCTAAACTTACCAAAGAAAACTGAGCTTTGAGCTCTTGGGTGTTTTTCTGCACCACTAAAGTGTTAGCACTAGAGCCGATATAAGATAGTAATCGCTCATCGTTTTCTGTCATAACGACATATTCTTTTTCCATGACAGCTAACACTCCCGTTTTTTGAAGGGATTCGGTCACCGCAGATGTAGTGTAAGGTAATTTTTGGAAATCTAATTGTTGCGTAAAAATAGAGCTATTACCTAAAAATTGAGTGGAAGTGACATAGGCTGGGACCACGACCAAAATGGCGGGAAGAATTAACTCTGGACTATACGATAATTCCATAACCGCAGATAAGGCGGCCAGTGGAGCATGCACCACGGCTGTCATAAGTCCGGCCATACCCAACAAAGAAAAACTACCGTGTAAGTCTTTAGTGTCTGTAATAAAAAATTCCAACGGGGCTGCTAACAAAACACCACTTAACATGCCAATAACGAAAACTGGCCCCATGATACCACCAGGGATCCCTAACCCAATAGCGATAATAGTCAGTAAAAACTTTGCGCATAAAACCCAGAAGAGTAATCTTATGTTGAATTCTTGATCAAACAATTGATGTGCAGAATCAAAATGAGCCCCCAATGATTCGGGGATGAGATAACCGATAACGCCGGTTAATAGGCCTGCTAATAACAAGCGATTTGCCATATTGATTTTACTAAAACTTCGCATTACAAACATTAAACTATTGTTAAACAAGGATGCCAAACAACCCAATGCAACACCGAGAATAATAAGATACAAATAGATCCATCGGCTAAATTCGTTGAAATGAATAAACGACAATTCTTGTGCTTCACCAAACACTATGCGGGTTAATACACTGCCACAAGCTGCAGCTAACATTACTGGTATAAATATGTGTATCTTGTATTCTCGAAATACCACTTCCATCACAAAGATAACTGCAGCAAAGGGGGTGTTGAACGATGCGGAAATAGCAGCGGCAATGCCACAGCCTGATAATATTCGAATACTGTTTTCTGGAAGCTGCAACCATTGTCCAAAAAAAGTACTGCCTGACGCACCTAGGTGAACTGAAGGGCCTTCTCTTCCCACTGAAAATCCAGAAGCTAAGGCAAAAGCACCGCCTAAAAACTGGTTGATTGTGGTGCGAAAAGGAATACGTCCAAAGAAATGTTTTACTCTGTGAATAACAAATGGAATGCCCATTCTGTAATGTTTAAAACCGGTTAAATAGGCAACTATCAATATGCAAACAGCACCAATTATAGGGAGTATAAATCGGTAAATTGGTGATAGTTCACTGAAACTATTCTGCTCGCCAGTAAAAAACACTTGTATCCAGTTAATCGTTAAGCGAAAAAGAACAATTAATAATGCGGCACATATTCCACTCACAATTCCCATCAAACATAATTGAATTGATGTCCTTGGCGTTGCCAGTTCTTGCCTAAATGTGTCGAGATTCATTACGTGCCAAACTTGTTTAAAGATTCATCTGCAGCTTATCACAAGCCTTTGTAACTTAAAGAGTAATAGTTTCGCTTGTGTGAATATTGAAGTAAAGAGAAGCGGCGAAAATAGTGAGACTGAGTTATTTGCAGAATGGCGTGTTATAAGAGCCAATGAATGTAGAGTTTCCATAGGTTATTAATATTGCCGATGGTAGACTTAATTAAAATTTTTATTAGTCGAGATATCAAGTTGAAATTGTCTGAATTAAAGCGACGTTTTGGTGCTTTTCAGCTGTACTTATTGTTAGTTGTTGCTCTGGGGATCTGTTTGTATATAGGTTTTCACCTGGGAAATTATCATTATGAAAAACAAATAGACACTGTAGCGACCCATGAACAAAGTATTGATAATTTGACGAATGAAAATAATAAGCTAGTTAAAAACTTAAATATTTTAGGCGTAGAATTAGAAGTCACTAAACTTGCTCAGAAGAAAGCTTTTGTAGAAATAGAACAAGGCATTCAACGTGAAACTAAATTACGTGAACAAATTGCTTTTTATCAACAAGTCATGGCGCCAGAGCTTCATTATGAAGGTTTTTTGATTGATGGCTTTAACGTTACC
>NZ_JBPOFP010000042.1:0-36085 GCF_051252315.1 Paraglaciecola sp.
CGATGTAACAACTAGTCGTACTGAATCCGTTTACAAAAATGGTCGTCAGTATCGAGTTGGAATTCGTGGAACGTTTTAATTAAACGCTTTTAAATAATTTAAATGATTGATGGAAGTTATCAATCAAATAATAAATAGATTTGGAGATGTAAGATGAACAACTTACTGAAAAAAACAACCATACTGAGCGCTGTATGTATATCGTTATATGGCTGTGGCGATGTCGACGAAGGTTATGCTCATAATTTTAAAAATGATGAAGGTGTTACCTATTCATCAGAATCCATAAACGCAAGTTTTGATGAGGTTTCTGGTATTCAACAAGTTAACTTGTTGGAAGGGGCAATGGTAAATGGTGAAGCACTCACTTTAGATAGTTCCACTTCTCCCATTCACATTCGTGATTTTTCTTTTGCAGCCCGTAATACTGAATTTATTACGCCTCAAGCAGAAGGAATAGCTAACAACCAAGGGATTTCCCCGTTTTCAATAAGCGAAGACGGTACGACACTTTTGGTTGATACACAGGCATATGAGCAAGCTCTTAGAATGTGTGATACCACTGATAACCGTGGGGCTACCAATGCTGACGGAAACCCTATTGGCAACGGCTCACGGGATTTCCCCACTTCAATTACTTACGATATTAGTTATGTTGTTGATAACGGGTTTGAATTAGCTCCGGGCGAGGCGCATCCATCCCGTACTTTGGTGTTAACTATTAACGCTATTAGTGATCCAGTGACGAGTGTACAGGCTTTTGATTTAAATCTAGCTGCGGGTGATACCCAAGCTATGTTATCTGCCACAGCCCCTAGTTATTCTTGTAATCCGGCCCTGACTTTTTCAATTGCAGATGAAAGCATTGCAACTGTTGATGCGGAAGGTGCGGTAACGGGTGTCGCTAGAGGTGAAACCAATATTACTGTTACTAGTGTAGAAGATCCTTCGTTATCAGCTACGGCTGTAGTTAATGTTACTCCAGGTTTTAATTTAAATATTACTAATCAGGCATTTAACGATTTAGGCGCACCTTTGGGAACTAAAATGGTACCTACCTGTTCAACGATAGGGATAAGTGTTGAGCCATCACTCATTGCTGACTCCTTAACCGGTGAATATGACTATACATGGATGTCAGATAGTGCCGCTGCAAATTTCTTAGGGCAACAAAATAGTGGTTCATTTGCAGCAACGGGGCAATTTGCCAACACCTTAGCTGCAGGAGAGCAAGCTAACATCACTGTTGGTTATGCAAGCGGTTACACTGGTGCAACCAATGCTGGTGATGTTCTTGAGCAAAATATTACAGTTACAGCAGAACGTAACTACGCTTGTGATCCAGAACCAAACGCTGATGGCGCTGTTTGGTATGCATCTGACTTGTTGTTAAATGCTGGAAATTGGGGAGCAAACGCCACTCATGTTGCTGAAGGCTTAGACGGTAATGCTTTGCAAATAACCTTACCGGCGGGGGGCGAATTGAAGCCAGGGCCTACTCAACAACAATGGAACCAAGTGTTCAATTTTCACGCTGCCACTTATGGGCGAGGGGCTCCTTCAATCGGTCGTGAATTTAAATTTTCGGTATGGGCAAAACTAAAACAGTTGCCTGCTGATAGCACCGCTGAATTAAAATTAGAACATACTATCTTGCCATGGAATTGTAATGGCTGTGACGGCCTGGCTAATTTTCCTGCTCGTTATGAAGCCGGTATTGTTGGAACGGTGACAGCTAATTTAAAGCATACTTTAGATTGGCAGTTAGTCGAGTTAATTAATCCATTAACCAATACAAAGGTTTGGTCTGTGCCAGCTCATTGGAACGTGGCTACCTCAACATTCCAATTTTGGGATCTGTATGGCTTTAGTGAAGGAGATATGATTTTGTTAGATAACTATTCAATTGTCGAAGTGGACTAGAGTAAGTAATTAGTAAAGTCGTATTAGCAATAATTGCCGCTCATCTAAACTGAGCGGCTGATTTAATTAATGTATTTAAAAGAATTAAGAGAAAAACCATGGATAAACAACAATCAAGGCGTAATGCCTTAAAAATGATCACTGGCGGACTGGCTGCTGGGACTGTTGGTTGCTCGTTTAAACCTAGCGAAACTAAAGTAGCGAAAAGCCCACAGCCCGTTCTAAAAGATAAATGGAATATTACTCATGACAGAACATGGTTAGGAGGTGAGTTTTGGGCTAATCCCATGGAAGATTGGCATATTAAAAATGGTGCGGCTGAATGTAAAAGTGGTAGCGGTAGACGCAGTATTCACTCATTAACCCACCAACTAGAAAATACCAATGAATCTTTTCAAATGTCAGTACAAGTTACGCCTATTGGTACTAAAAATAATCTGGGCGGATTTGGCTTTAGGCTGGGTGTTAAAAACGAGGTCAATGATTATCGTAGTAGTTGTTTTGTACAAAAAGGTGTGGATATTGGCATAGTCGGCAACACCTTATCTATTGCGGGAAAAACGAGCCCCTTAACAAAATATTATGCAAACCAAACCATAGAGTTATTGCTAAACGCTGTGCCGCAGGTAGGCGTCACCGCAATAACCTTAACCGTTAAATTGGCTAATTCAGGTCAAGTAATTGGCTCAATGAATCAGATGATATCGGCCGATCTAACCTTAGGCAACGTAGCGTTAGTCAGTAACTTTTTAACGCCATCTAACGCTCCTAAAACGGCTGAAAATACTTATAGATTCTCTAACTGGAACCTGAGTGGTGAAGCATTCGAGGTAAAACAAGAACAAAAATTTGGCCCCATTCTGTGGAGCATGTATTCGTTAAATGATAGTCGCACTCAAGCGGGTTTTGTGTTGAAAATGAGTGTGTTTACGGGGCCTTTAGGCGACAAAGATAATCACACTATTGGTTTACAAATAAAACAAAATGGCAAATGGCAACAAATTAGCCAGGCTCAGTTGCATACTGACGGATGGGTGGCCAATTTTAACATTCCCAATTGGAATGAAAAATCTAATCACGAATATAAAGTGGTATATAAAGAACAACATACTGATGGCACTGAAACTCCTGACGTATGGCAAGGTAGAATTATTGCAAACCCCATAGGGCGCCCGGTGCGAATGGCCGCTTTAACTTGTCAAAATGATTATAGTTTTCCTTACCTACCTGTGGCTAAAAATGTCAAAGCCATGGATCCAGATATAGTCTTCTTCTCTGGTGATCAAATTTACGAAAGTCATGGTGGCTTTGGCATTATTCGCGCGCCATTTGACGACGCAATTAATAATTATCTACGTAAATTTTATCAATTTGGTTGGGCGTTTAGAGAGGTTATGCGCGACCAACCTACTATCTGTTTGCCTGATGATCATGACGTTTTACAAGGGAATTTGTGGGGTAAAGGAGGTTTATTAAAAACGTCTCATGACAAACAAGCTGATCCGAATGCGTCATTAACAGGCGGTTATATTGAAAGTGTCCGTTTCGTGAATACTGTACACAGAACCTGTACCAGCCATCACCCAGATGCTTACGATCCAACACCGACTGCAAGTGGTATTGGCAGTTATTATTGCGACATGGTTTTTGGCAATGTGGGATTTGCGATTTTAGCGGATAGACAATGGAAAAGTGGACCTGAGGATGCTGGAGCCGTTGTCGGTGAAACTGGGGTAGATGAAGACGTATTATTTGTTAATCCAGCGATTAACCCGCCAAACGCGCAACTATTAGGTGAGAAACAAGAACAATTTCTGCAGCAGTGGGGTAAGGATTGGCGTGGACATTCATTAAAAGCAGTCTTAAGCCAGACTGTATTTGCTGGGATCTCTACCCATCAACCTACACCAGAACGTTATTTGAAATATGATTTTGATAGCAGCGGTTGGCCGGCGCCTGCAAGAGATAGAGCCGTTAGCATTATGCGAGATTCTAAAGCGTTGCATATTTGTGGTGATACCCATTTAACTTCACTGGCACAGTATGGAGTAGATAGCCAAAGAGACAGTAATTGGTCCTTTTGTACACCCGCTATATCAGCAGGTTGGCCAAGATGGTGGGTACCAGATGAAGTGGGCATCCCCCACAAAAACAGACCGAGTCACGGCTTAGCCCAAACAGGTGAATTCAATGATGCCTTTGGCAATAAAATGTATGTGTATGCTGTGGGTATTCCTGAGCTGGGACTCTCTAAAAACAGGTATGTTAAAGCCCACGAAAAAGGCAGTGGTTTTGGCTTTATCACCTTTGATACAGACAAATTAACCTACACCTTGGAAGCTTATCGATACTTGATTGATGTAAAAGATGGTAACCCCAACAATCAGTTTCCTGGCTGGCCTGTGACTATTCATCAACAAGAAAATATAGGACAAAACAAACTAGGTTAACCGTTTAGGAATACATAATTTAATTAAAGGTAATACCGAAGATTCTTAGTTAAAAGAGTAAGTGTCTTTGGTTTTAATCCAAGTAAGAGAATCTGCATATGAAGTATATATTTATCACTCTGTTGTTTTTGAGTTGGACTAGTTTTGCTAAGTTTCCCAACCCATTATCAGATCCTGAAAATTCTGGGACTTGGTTATTAAACCCTGATGTTAGCGACGAGTTTGATGGGGATGAAATTGATACCTTAAAATGGTTTATTCAAGGGACAAATAAACAATTCCACCTTTGGAAGGGCAGGGCTCCCTCACAATTTGCACCGCATAATGTGTACCAGAAAAATGGTAAATTGAACATTCGTACTCAATGGCAACCAGAGTATGACTTTATTGGTACACCGCCTGAACGCCAAGTGATGGACGCCTATGAAAATATCACAACCGGTGCTCTGATTAGCCATAACACTTTTTTATATGGTTACATGGAAGTCAAAGTTAAAATTCCTGATGCTGCCATGACGGGGGCTTTTTGGGGGATCGGATACCAGCAAGAATTAGATATCTTTGAATTAGTCGGACGTGTGAAAAAAGGCAGTCGTCATCCTGAAACAACTTTTGTTACTTCGATCCATGATTGGCGTCCTGGCCATCCTAAAAAAAATAAAGTATGGAAACATGCCCATAAGTTGACGCAGCGCACGGCTGAAGCGTTTCAAGTGTATGGCGTGGAATGGAGCAAAGACAGCCTAAAAATGTATTTAAATGGTGAGTTAATACACCAGGTAACTCAGCAGGAAATGGGCGAACATTGGTTGTTGAATAACCCGTTGGAAATGTGGCTCGATTCAGAAGTTTTTCCTTGGCATGGCGTGCCTGATGAGTCTGAATTACCCGTGAATTTTGAAATTGAATATGTTCGAGTTTGGCAACAGCCCACCGATAATTTATTAGATGAAGCATTTTATGGCTTTGAAGGGCCATTTGTTGGGAAGACTGTGCATAAACCTATAAAAATCAATGAGTTTAGACAGTTTTGGTGGATGGATGATACTTCAGCTAAACATTTCTCTATTACAGATCATAGTGAATATAAATTTTCTACTGGTCGTCGAAGTCTGAAATTTAGTCACCAAGGGCATTTAGATAAAAGTGAGGTCACTGCTTTTGCCCCAAATGGTTCGGTTGACCTTGAAGCCGGCAGTTACTCTTTGAATTTTAAATTATGGCTTCAACCGAACTCTAATGTGTCTGGATTAAACTTTATTTTGGAATCTCCTTGGTTGGTATTGCCGAAGGTTGATCTAACGAAATTGAAAACAGGGCAATGGCTGGACATGAGTATTCCATTTATTCGTAGTGAAATGTCTACCCGTAAAGATCGGCTAAGGGTGGTAGTGAAACAACCCGAGTTGTTACCTAAGCCTGGTACTTTCTACATAGACGATATTAATATCTCGAAGCAATAAAATGAAACCATAAAAATCAACGGTAAAAGTACACAACTATGATTAAAGTTATTCAATGTTTGTTCAAAAAAGCAAGGTTAGTATTAAGTGTTTTATTGTTCATTTCAGTAAACGCTTTCTCTGCTGACAGTATTTTGAGCGCTACGCTAGAAAAGTCAGAAATTGGCGTTAAAGAGAAACCTGTGGTGAGCCTAAATTTAGAGGTATCTAAAACACGGGAATTATTTGTCGCCATTCAAGATACCAAATCATGGCGCCGGGTGAAACAATCTATGTTTAGGATAAAAAAGTCAGGAAAGTACCACCTAGCGATTGATGTGGATAATTTGCAGCCAGGCCAGTATAGGGTTGACGCATATTTAACACCTAAAGGGAAAACATGGGTTGAGCGATTCGCTGAGCCTATTTTTAATGATTTAACCGTCGTAGATAAGGTTAAAACAGCTGCCCCGTCAAACTTGGCTAAAACGGATCAAGTATTAAAATCCACTTGGCCAATGTGGATTGACGATGATCAAGATACCTTGCTAAAAATCCGCTTTGATATTAGCGAGCCTAGAGACTTGCACATTAAGTTATTAAATACTCAAACAAGAAAAGAACTTGGCGCACTAAAGCTGCCAGTGGATAAGCTTGAAGATGTGATAATTCCTTTTTCAGATATGCAGTCAAACTTCGAATACGGCTCCTATGTTTGGATTAGTTATTTAACTGAGCGTAATAGTCTACAAGGTGTAAGTGAAAAAAAAGCTAAGTACTTTAATATATTACCGCCTAGTTCGAACAAGCTTTAGATTCTAATTTGGACATGTCCTTTGGTTTATAAAATTAATAAAAACATTAACCCATCATTGAGTCGAATTGGGTATGAACATACGCCTATTTTTGTGGTAGACGACTTTTTATTAAGTACTGAGTCAGTTATCGACCAAGGGGTTAAGGCGTCTTACGATACCGGAAAAACAAAAGGTTCTTATTACCCGGGTGTAAGGGCTGACGTGAATAGCGAATATGGAATGACTGTTTTACAGTATGCGGCTTTTGTTTTGTATAAAGCGTTTGGGGTTCCAGAGTCGTTAACTTTATATCCCAAAAGTGGCAGTTTCTCTTTGTTGACTCAACAACCTGAAAATATGAATTTATTACAGTGCATTCCGCACTTTGACAATAACGATACGTTTAGTTTTGCCGCGATCCATTATCTAAATGAGGGAGACTTTGGCGGGACTGGCTTTTATCGTCATAATCCTACGGGGTTTGAAAACATCATACAAACTCGTAAACAACAATATATGTCTTCAGCACAACATTTTATTGATACCCATGGAAACCCTTCGAGACAGTATTTTACTGGCTCTACAGAGCATTTTGAGCTGATCCATAAAGTTGATTACAAAGCTAATCGGCTGGTGATTTACCCATCGACGATTTTGCATTCTGCTTACATTAATAACCCCGCCCACGATGTAAACCCTGATCCTAAATCTGGCCGGCTTTCTGCCAATTTTTTTATCGAGTTTAAGTAAGACAAATACTGAGTAAGTTAATCCGAGCTTTTCTGGCCCTTAGCTTGTTGTTGATATTGTTTAGGTGTGATGCCCATATGTTTGCTGAAAAAAGTTGAAAAGTAGTTAGCACTTTTAAAGCCCACTTCATAAGCTGCTTCCGTCACTGACTTTTCAAGTAAAAAGCTTTTTGCTTTTTCGAGTCTGAGCTCAATAATGTATTGGTTTAAGGTCTGCCCATATTTGTTTTTATAGCTTTTCATAGCATGTGAACGGCTTACACCAATCGCTTCTGCAATTGAATCAATGTTAAGTGACTCTTTATTGTAATTAGCTAATACATAAGACTTCATTCTCTCGACAAGTGCATTTGTGCCAGAGTTTGTGTTTTGCTCGGCAAGAGAGTTGGCTAAGTACATACATTCTTCGAGTAGTAGCTCGCCGAGTGCAGTGTTTCCGTTACAAGCTTCAACTGCCTTTCCTTTAGCTTCTAACCTTAACACCAGTTCTTTTGCTGGTGCACCAATATAAATACATGTATCTACAGACAAATAGAGCACTTCTTTGACTCTTGCTTTAAGTACTTTTTCGTTATTGTTGGCAAACTTTTCTAAAGCGGCCATCATGTTGTTTACCTTAGACTCCAACAGCCCAACACTTGAAGTTTTGAGTACTTCTTGCAGCTCTTCGCGTTCTCTAAAAGGATAACTCTCATCAATAGCATTGGGGTATAGATCTTCTAATCCTAATCCATCACCACTTGAAGCATATTGGGCTACTGCGAGGGATTTTATGTAGGCACTATGTTCTTTAAGTTTTTCACTTTGCTGACGAATGTCGTTAAACATTGCCCATGTCCATGCAATTGCACATAAACTAGATCCACCATAAAAAATTGCCCATTGTTCTATTGTGCTGCCAATGACTGCAAAACACGCCAAACTGAGCATGCCGTATATGTAGGTTCTAGTGAAAAGGTTGTTAGTTTTAGTTAATAAATAAAAACCGGGAAAAATAAGTACTAGGCAAATAATAATACTTTGAAAGTAGTACAAATTATGGAAATTAAGCCAAGCGGGTGGGGTGCCTTCTTGCCCTGATGGAGCAAATATATTGACCTCTAAAAGTAAATAGTCTGCAGCGACAATATACAAAACTGACCAAATCAAGCCTAGTGCTACGGCCATGGCAATATAAGCTTTTGATAAAGCAACTTTAGATTGGATAAAAAGTGCGACGAGTAAAGCAGGAAACCCAATGGTATACAGCAATGTACAAGCCGTATAATGCATCACATAAGGGAAACTACCTAAGGGAAGTATGTTAACTAACGTGCTGGATAAATATAAAAAGAAACAAACTAAAAATGTTGCGTAGTAAGGATAAAACTCAACGATACGGTCTCGTACAATGGTGAAATAAATAAGGACAACCAAAAACACCTGTGCTGATGCAAAAGGAACAATGTTGTGAAAAATAATATTCCAGTCAGCTATAAACTCTCCCACAACTCAATATCACCCTTTTGCTAAAGTTAGTGTTATATGGCATTACCCATAAAACCTTTAATTACAAGCTGGGGGTTAATCCAACTATACTTTATGTTTCATCATACGCTCTTTATCACGAGCCCAATCACGATCTTTTACTGAATCACGTTTGTCGTGTTCGTGTTTACCTTTACCTAGGTATATCTCTACTTTGACCCAGTTTTTCTTCCAGTACATAGCTGTTGCTATGATGGAGTACCCCTGACGTTCAACAGAACCAATCAAACTGTCTAATTCACGTTGTTTTAATAATAACTTACGTTTACGAGTAGGATCACACACCACATGACTTGAGGCCTGATTTAGCGCTTGTATGGTGGTACCAATTAAGAAAGCTTCCCCTTTTTCTATGGTGACGAAACTTTCTGAGATATTAACTTTACCTGCACGAATACTTTTTACTTCCCAACCCTGTAGAGCTAACCCTGCTTCCAATTTATCGTTTAAATTATATTGGTGGCGAGCTTTTTTGTTGAGAGCAATCGTATTGTTGGTATTTGATTTTGACTTCTTTTTATTCATGGGGCGGTATTATAGAGATTGTGTTTAGTGGTACAACAAAAAATAGTTAAGAATACACAATTAGTATGAACTAAGCCTATTCTGTAGATGCCGAATTGAGCGTTAATATGATAATCTTAACTGATTAGATAATTGTTTGGTTTGGAGAGTGGATGTCGAATGTTTCGCGAAGTGCATTAATTGCTTATAGCGCCGATTCCATGTTTGATTTAATTAATGATGTATCAAAATATCCAGAATTCATTCCAGGGTGTGCAGAAACAAAAATATTAGAACAAAATGAAGAGGGGATGCGAGCTTCTATTCTGATTTCTAAAGCAGGTGTTAAGCAATGGTTCACAACACAAAACCATTTACGCCGAGCTGAGTCAATCCAGATGGATTTAGTTGATGGGCCTTTTTCACAATTAACAGGCGGTTGGACTATTAAAGCCTTGAGTGACTCTGCATGTAAAATTGAACTTAATCTTGATTTTGCATTTTCCAGTAAAATTGTTGAAATGGCATTTGGCCGTGTATTTAATTCTATCGCTGCCAATATGGTGATTGCCTTTACCGATAGAGCAAAACAAGTTTACAAGTAACTCTTTGAATTTCCCAAATTAAGATTTAGATAATCATGAACCAAGAAAATTTAGCCATAGAAGTCGTATACGGTACACCGGAAAAACAGGTCTTATTAGAGCTGAATATTGAACTAGGAGTCAGTGTTGAACAGGCCATATTGTCTTCTGGTATAACCCAGCATTTCCCTGAAATAGACCTGCAGACAAGTAAAGTAGGTATCTGGAATCGAGCTTGTAAGTTAAGTGATATTCCTAAGGATGGAGACCGAATCGAAATCTATCGTCCTTTGATTGCAGATCCAAAAGAAGTAAGAAGAAAAAGAGCTGAAAAAGCGAAAGAAGAAGGGCGTGCAAACAAGGTTACCGGAGGACGCACTAAACAAAAGTAGTATTGTTACTATGGTGTGTCTATTCTAATCTAATACCCATATTAATATTTTAAATTTCAATATGATAAAGCGTTTACTGTTTTTAGTAATATTACTTTCATACGTTTCTCAATCCATCGCGTCTGGTTCTTGGACTGTTAATACTGTTCACCCTCTTTATTTTGATAAAGACCAAAAGAACGATCATATTTATAAAGTTACTTTTGATAAAACGGGTTTCCTGTGGCTTGCAACTGATGCAGGCTTAAAGCGTTATGATGGATATAAAACTCGAGACTTTATTTACGATGATAAAGATCCCAGCAGTATAGGCTCTAACTCAATCAACTCTTTGCTTATTGACCAACAGGAGGTGTTATGGGTAGGAGGAGAGAACCTTAATCGCTATGATCCAAATACAGAAACATTTGATCGTTTTGAAGTTAGTAATGGTGCGGCCATATGGGCATTGTATAAAAGCTCTAAAAATATTATTTGGGTTGGAGGGGAAGGTTTCGGTTTAAGGGGGTATGACGTCAATAAAAAGGAGTTTGTGTTTAAAGGGCTAAACTCTGGTCCCAGTCGATTTGTAAATGCCATCATTCCAGCGTTTAACTCTGACAAAATGTGGGTTGGATCAAATGGAGGGATATATTTATTTGACCCTGAATCGAAACAATATGAGATGTATTTTTCGCCTGATAGTTTGCTACTAGACAACTTTTTAATGCGTGATATGGCCATGGATGGTGAGGGAAATTTGTGGGTTGTGTCAGAAGACGGACTCGTGGTACTTAATCCCAAAAATAAAATAGTAAAACACTATACACACGACCCGAAGGATCCAAATTCACTTAAGACAACTACTTTGTGGAGTGTACATAAAGATGAGCAGGGGAGGATGTGGATAGGTACGGATAAGCAAGGTGTACATATTTATAATCCGATTAAAGATAACTTTACTCATATTCCAGCCTCTCCAAACAACAACGATACTTTAGCTTTCCCACCGACGTCTATTAATAATATATACCAAGATCAGCAAGGTTCTATGTGGTTTGCATCACCACACTACGGTTTGCGTAGGATATCTTCCCAGTTAGAAAAATTTATCATTCTTAAAGAGATAGCGGGTGGCTCGAACAGTTTAGGGTTTAATAATGTATTAGATATACATCAGGCTCAAAATGGCATTATCTGGATTGCGACAGATGGCGGCGGTTTGGACCGTTTTGATCCCAACACTGGACTGTTCAAAAACTATAAAAATGATAGTGAAAACCCAAACAGTTTAAGTAGTGACTCAGTTATTGTTATAGATGAGGATGAGCTGGGTAATTTATGGCTAGGTACCTATAACGGTGGTGTTAATATTTTTGACCCGTCTACCGGTGAGTTTGAACATTTACTGCACAATAAGCAACAAGCACAAAACCAAACAATAGGTAACAATAATGTGTTTGATATTCACTATGCTTCGACTGGAAAAGTATTCATTAGCGTTTGGCGAAAAGGCCTACAAGTTTATGACCCAAAAACTAAACTATTTGAATCATATTTTGCAGGAGTACAAGACGATGAAACGGGGATTTCTAATTACTCTATAAACAATATTACGCCTGATGGAAGAGGTAAGTATTGGATAGGTGGACACGCCGGGCTTGAATTATTTGACCCAAGTAGCAAAACATTTAGTGATGTTAGTTTACCTTCTGTTGATGCAATTTATGACATTTTGCTAGATGAAGTTGATAAAAGTGTATTGTGGCTAGCTACACCAAATGGAGTTGTTAAATACAATCATGACACAGGTACCCAAGTAGCTTTTACAGCCGAACAAGGGCTTTCAGATAACTTTGTTGTTAGTTTAGAAAGAGATAACAATGGAAATATTTGGATTGGAACGCGATCAGGGTTAAATCGATTGGATGCAGAAACATTAATCTTTACTCAATTTACTCTTGCTGAAGGGTTATCAAGTAATCAATTTAATCGGCTAAGCCATTTATTTTCTAAAGATGGCAAAATGTACTTTGGAGGCTCTGCTGGCATTAATGTTTTTAATCCAGATAACATGCCGAGAAATGAACACCTCCCAAATGTCGTTATTACTGAGTTTGAACTCAATCAAAAGCCGCTGAAAATTGGACCTGCGGAAGTCTTAAAACAACACATTAGTTTAACCAAAGAGCTATTTTTAGAATACTCGCAAAATAACATGACGTTTGAGTTTACAGCCCTTAACTTTGTTTCGCCCAATCAAAATCGTTTTAAGTATCGTTTGTTAGGTTTTGAGGGGCAATGGAAATATGTGGATTCTAGCGAAAGGAGAGTGAGGTATACAAACCTTGACCCAGGTGAATATATTTTTGAAGTATCGGCTTCCAATAATGAAGGTTTGTGGAACCCAAAAACGACGTCGATTACTATAAAAATAACCCCACCTTGGTGGAATACTTGGTGGTCAAATATTCTCGCTGTTTTATTGTTGTTGTACTTTGTTTGGTTATACATACAAGCCCAGAATAATAGTGCGATTAATCGCGCAAATAATTTAGAGTTAAAAGTGAGTGAACGCACCGAAGAATTACATCAGTCAAATCAGGAATTGGAAAATGCCATTATTAAACTTGAAAGTGCGCAAGATAAATTAGTCGAAGCTAAAAAAATGGCTGCGTTAGGCGTTATGGTTTCAGGGGTTGCACATGAAGTTAATACACCGCTAGGGGTATGTGTTACTGCCGTGTCTCATGTTCAAAATATTGCTGTAGATTTATTTAATAAGTTTGATAAAAAAGTATTAAAAAACAGTGATTTTGAGCGGTTTAGAAAGGATGTTACAACGGGAACCGATTTAATATCGACTAACTTAAACAGAGCTGCAGAGTTGGTAAAAAGCTTTAAAAAAGTGGCCGTTGAACAGTCTTCTGAAACGGCCAGCACCTTTTTGTTTGATGAGTTTATGTGTGACGTGGTAAAAGCCACCGCTCCAAATTTGAAAAATAAGCCGATTGAGTTGCATGTGAACTGCACACCTAATATGGAGTTGAGAAGTTACCCTGGCGTTATCTCTCAAATATTAATTGGTTTTATTATGAATTCCTTAACGCATGCGTTTGAGAAAGAGCAGGTTGGTAACATATGGATCGAAGTCGAAAATGATAAATCAGACAAGGTACGAATATGTTACAAGGATGACGGGAAAGGGATAAACCCTAAAGATATTGACCAAGTATTCGAACCTTTTTTCACAACAAGTCGCCATCAGGGCAATGCTGGGTTAGGGTTAAATATTATTTATAATTTAGTGACACAAAAACTAAAAGGTGAAATTTTAGTGAATAAACCTGAGATTGGCGTGGAGTTTGTTTTAACCTTTAGTCGACGAATGTCTTAGAACTAACTCCTTCCAGAGAGTTATTGTTTTAATTTTCTATTTAATAAATAGCGATCTAACTTTCTAGCTGAATTTGACATGGAGTTTTGACATTTTTTCAAAAGGTTACGCGCTGTAGGGAAGTCGTAACTTAACATCACTAACCCTAAAATAAGGATAAACATAGAGCCTGGGAGAATAAAAAATATCACACCAAACGCTGCACAAATACAGCCAAAGGTTACTCTAAGTTTTTTCTTCATGTTTTATTCTCCTGTTACCATTCATTTATTAGTTTAACAGTTTTCGACCAATTGCAAATTCTTGAGTTGTTACAAACTATTTATAAGTTTAATTAATCACAAAGTGATATAGAGAATATGTATCGGTTTTTGATATAATTCTTATCAATATTTAGGTTTACCAAACAGTCGTCAATACTATGCTTCCAGCGTTAGATCCAAGCTCAATTGTTCAAAGTGATTATCAAGATTATTTAGCCGCATTAAAACAATCATCTTTTTCAGGTGATATCGAGTTTAGTTATGCGAGCCGTTTGGCAGTATCAACTGATAACTCTATATATCAGCAGCTACCGCAAGCTGTGGTGTTACCAAAAAGTATTGAAGATCTTTCTATTATTGGGCAACTCGCGAATCAGTTTGAAAGTGTCAAATTTTCAGCTAGAGGAGGCGGAACTGGCACTAATGGTCAGTCGTTGACATCAGGTATTATTGTTGACGTATCACGTCATATGAACCAAGTACTTGAAGTCAATGTTGAAGAAAAGTGGGCACGAGTTCAGGCTGGAGTAGTAAAAGATCAGCTTAATGACGTGTTAAAACCTTTGGGATTCTTCTTTGCTCCTGATCTATCAACTAGTAATAGAGCAACAGTGGGTGGCATGATTAATACTGATGCTTCTGGCCAAGGGTCTTTGGTATACGGTAAAACCAGTGACCATGTATTGGGTTTAACTTCAGTATTAGCTGATGGCACTATTTTAGATACACAACCACAGGATATTGAGTCAGCTAAAACATTGGCTCAAGAATCAACAGTCAAAGGTAAATTAACCAAACAGTTGTTGGATACGTGTTTAGGAAAACGCCAACAAATAATTGATAAATTTCCTAGATTAAACCGCTTCTTAACAGGATATGACCTAGAAAACACTTTAAATGATGATTTGTCTACGCTCGATATAAGTCGAGTCATCACTGGCTCTGAAGGCTCATTAGCCTTTGTGGCTGAAGCCAAACTTAATATTACGCCTATTGCTACTTTCAAAGCCCTTGTAAACGTTAAATATGATTCATTTGAGTCAGCTTTAAGACATGCGCCAAGTATGGTTGCAGCCAATGCAACGTCTGTAGAAACGGTCGATAGCAATGTTCTGAATTTAGCCAAACAGGATATTATTTGGCACTCAGTTAAAGACTTGATAACTGAGGTAGAAGGCAAAACTGTGTTAGGCCTTAACATGGTTGAATATAACAGTAATGACCAAGCAGATATTGAACAAAAAATAGCAGCGCTATCTCAAAGTTTAACTGATGCAGGTGATATAGGTGTCATTGGTTTCCAAGTCACTTATGACAAAAGCGATATTGCTAAGATTTATGCCATGCGTAAAAAGTCAGTAGGCTTGTTAGGCAAAACAAAAGGCCTCAAAAAGCCTCTCGCTTTTGTAGAAGATACGGCTGTGCCACCAGAAAATTTGGCTGATTTCATTATGGAGTTTAGAGCTTTATTGGATGGTTATGATTTAAAATATGGCATGTTTGGTCACGTGGATGCAGGCGTTTTACATGTTAGACCGGCATTAGACATGTGTGATCCAGAACAAGAAAAAATGATTCCGCAAATTTCCGAAAAAGTCGTGGAATTGGTGGCTAAGTATGGCGGCCTGATGTGGGGGGAACACGGTAAAGGTTATCGAAGTGAATATACGCCGCAATTTTTTGGTGAAGAGCTGTATACAGAATTGCGTAAAATAAAGTCAGTCTTTGATCCGTTCAATAAAATGAACCCTGGAAAAGTGTGTACACCACTCGAATCGACAGAACAATTAGTCAAAGTCTCTGATAAAAAACGTGGGGAATACGACAGACAAATTCCCATTGAAATTCGCTCGTCATTCGAAGCAGCCATGAGTTGCAATGGTAACGGCTTGTGTTTTAACTATGATACCAGTTCGCCCATGTGTCCATCTTTTAAAGTGACGGGTGATAGACGTCATAGTCCTAAAGGCCGCGCAGGCATTGTACGTGAATGGTTAAGATTGTTGGCAGAGCGAAATATTGATATCCATGAATTGGAGCACAATGAAGATCCACCGACCTGGTTTGAACGTTTTAGAAACACCACAGACAAAAATATCAAAGAAGACTTTTCTCACGAGGTGTTGGAGGTGATGGAAGGGTGTTTAGCGTGTAAAGCGTGTTCAAGCCAATGTCCTGTTAGTGTTGACGTCCCTAGTTTTAGGTCACGCTTTTTAAGTATTTATCATCAAAGGTATATGCGACCGATTAAAGATCATTTAGTGGGCAATATTGAGAAAATGGCTCCCTTGATGGCAAAAGTACCGACTTTAGTAAATTTTTTCTTAAAACAAAATTGGCTTAATACAGCTATTCGGAAAACTGTAGGATATGTTGATACGCCTATATTATCTGAGCCGACTTTGGATAAGCGCTTGTCGAATAAAGCAGTTGAACAATTCAATCTGTCTGCATTAAAGACAATGTCTCCTGCAGAAATCGCGAAGAAAGTGTGTATTGTTCAAGACCCCTTTACCAGTTACTACGACGCGGATGTGATTGAGTCGTTAGTTAAGCTTATTTCTAAGTTAGGTTATGAGCCTATTTTGTTACCTTTTATGCCAAACGGTAAACCGCAGCACGTGAAAGGTTTTTTAAAAGAGTTTGCAAACACAGCTAAAAATGCGGCGGACTTACTCAACCAACTAGCCGAGTTAAATCTACCTATGTTGGGAGTAGACCCATCTATGGTGCTTTGTTATAGAGATGAGTACACAAAGATCCTCGGTAAAGAGCGTGGTAACTTTAACGTACAACTCGTACATGAATGGTTACGTGAATTGGATTTACCTAAAGTAAACTCGTCGGTAACTAGTCATACTGAATATGCTTTATTTGGTCATTGTAGCGAAAAGACAGCCTTGCCTACCTCTGAAAAAGAATGGCAGAACATATTTCAACAAGTCGGTTTAGGCTTAACGTCCATTCCTGTGGGTTGTTGCGGTATGGCCGGCACGTTTGGACATGAAGCCAGCCATTTGGAAGAGTCTAAAGGTTTGTACCAATTAAGTTGGGAGCAAGCTGTAAAACAATTAGCGCCTGAACAAATACTGGCTACTGGTTATTCTTGTAGAAGCCAAGTTGCCAGATTTGAAAATGTAAAACCTAAACACCCGTTACAAGTGTTAGCAGAACATTTTTAGTAGACAAAAAGTTCAGGGAATGGAAAGTTATTAAGAAAAAACGCAAGGCGTAATTAGGTAACTCTTATCATTTTTAACTTGTATTAAAAGTGATAAACCCTAATTTGCCTTAGTGGGTAAGCTCTACTCTAGAGAGTGAGAACTCTTTGAGACTACATACCAATTGTTGCCTAGGTATGCCGGCCTCCATAAATACCGAACCGACTGGACGGAATCCTTGTTTTTTATAATAGTTAACACCTTCCAACTCACATTGCACTAGAACGTCTTCCATTCCATGTTGCCTAGCAATATTAAGCAATGCATTAAAGAGTACTTGATAGACCTCTGGACCTCTAAATTCAGGTTCAACCGCTATTCGGCCAATTTCTCCTTTAGGAGTAATACGACCAGTAGCAATATGTCTATCATGTTCATCAACGACCAGTATATGAAAAGCTACACTATCATCTTGGTCAAATTCGCATTCTTGTGGAATGCGCCATTGGCAAACAAATACTTTCTCTCTAATTTTTTTAAGTTTGTGTTGTTCGTTTCCCCAGTCGACGTTTTTTGAGTAAAACGCCATTTGGATACTCCTAGTTAGTCAAGGTACCAATACCCTGAATTAACTAGTGTAGACAACAATTGCGTAAAAAATAGACATTCGTGCAAGTTATTTTCACTTGAATCAACAAAATTAGCTGAATATAGAAAGTTTTTTACAAAATCAGCGTGTTTACTAGGGACTGAGAACTTTTGTCCTTCTATAAAAAATTCAAATGTAGAAAGTCTATTTAGGTCCTGTTGAATGAATACAGGCTTTATACCAGGAGCCCTAACAAAACAATTTCCTTCTTTTAATAGCAGGGATATTTCATTATCAGTGTAATTTTCTTCACTGTCGTGAGTTTCAGCTAACACTTTGCTTTGACTCATATAATTTACTAGCCAATTGGAGAAATGATCAGTTTGCAACGCATTGTGTAGAAGTTGCTGAAAATTAGCTATTTCTTGTTGTTTTATTTCACCACTGAATTTTCGTTTGGAAAGGGCCTGATCTTGGTATCTGTTATTAAGAATATTTTGGTCAATGGCGTAATCTGCAAAAGAAGACATCATCTCTTGTTGAGAAGGCGCTCTGAATCCAACTGAGTAATTTAAGCATTCTTCTAGAGCTACACCGTTATGAGGATGATTAGCGGGAATATATAAAACATCACCCGCGCTTAAAACTTGGTCAATTGCCGGCTCAAACCCAGATATTTGTGACAAATCCGCATGAGGGGTAATCTTGGTAAAGTCAGAGGGTAAGCCTACTTGCCAACGTCTTGTGCCTTTACCTTGGATGATAAAAACGTCGTATTGATCAAGGTGAGGACCTACGCCTGCTTCGGCATTCGAATAACTCACCATTAAATCATCCATACGCCAATGAGGGATAAAGTCGAATGCGCGCATGAGTTCGTCAGCCTCTGGAATATAATGATCAACTGACTGAACAAGCAAGCTCCAAGCACCTACACAATGTTGGTTAATATCTTCATATGGACCATGGGTAACTTGCCACTGATTTTTGTTAAAGCTTACTATTCTAGAATCAACAGATTCTTCTTCTGTTAAACCAGCAAGTTCGTGTTCATCTACAGGATCGTAAAAATCCCTAAATCCATTTTTAATAACGAGCGGTTTTTGCTGCCAGTATTCTTTAAGAAATATGTCTATATCTAAATTATTTAATGTGTACATGTAGGCCTTAAATTATCCAAGTATTTGTTTTCTACCCAACAACCAATAAGTATCAACAGAACCAACACCTTTAACATTAATGGGCCCTCGTTTTACATATTCAAATTTGTGTTTGGTGAGTTCGTAAGTAGATTGTGTGGTTTGGATCTTATTACTTAAACCATGACTCTCCATACGAGAAGCCAAGTTTACCGCTTCTCCCCATATGTCGTAACTAAATTTATTTTTACCGATTATACCTGCAATGACTTCACCACAGCCAATGCCAATTCTTAAACCCGTATGTAACTTATGTTTTTGGTTAATTTGATGAAAGGCCTTTTGCATTTCAATTGCACAGTAACAACAATGAACCGCATGTTTTGTATCAGCATTAGGTAGGCCACAGGCTGCCATGTAACCGTCACCACTGGTTTTAATCTTTTCGAGTCCGTATTTCATTGATAACTCATCAAAGGCGCAATAAATTTCATTCAATATCCTGACTAGTTGTTGAGGTGAGCGGCTTTTACATAGAGGTGTAAAATTTTGAATATCTGCAAATAAGATGCTGGCTTTGGCAAAGTAATCAGCAATCAATGCATGAGGCTCTTTTAAACGCAGCGCTATACTGGCTGGAAGAATGTTTAGTAATAACTGTTCTGATCGAATACGTTCATTCGCCAATTTACGCCAACTTCGATTTACGTTTGTCCACAAATGGTAACCACTTAATACACAGAAAAATGCAAATAAACAGGTGTATGAAATTCTCAATACTTGTTGATGAAAAGTATGTTCAACGACTGGATATTTAATATAAAACCACGCTTCTACCGCCAGAAACAAAACACTCAATGCAATAATACTTGTTAGCATTTGTACTATTTCATCTTCATTAAAAAAGAAAGGACATATAAGTACAGCCAAGATTAAGAAGTATTGAATGTTGAGGTTGATCTCTAACAAAAGGCAAGAAACTAAAATATTTAAAGCGTACACCGAAATGAGTAAACACCTTGCTGTAGCCAAACATTTTTGATGGTTAAGAGCGGGAACCAGACACAATAAAAATATGGTCAGAAAAATCGTAGTCAATTCGTAATAAACTGAAGTTTGCAATAAATATAAAGTAGTTGGAAATTGGAGTAGAGATAAGAAAACGATAAATAGCGCAGCTATGTTAGTCAGCCGAATTGGGTTAATGTTTGAGATCGCAGTAGGATCAATTCCAGACCAAACCCACCTTTTAAGTGCAGTCCTTAACATTTTTAAATCCCTTTAAAAAACGGAGTGAAGACTAAGTGTAGTCTAAACTCCGTTATTTGGATTTATGTAACCTAAGTTTACTCTAGGTAGAATTTTCTACTTTTCTAATTGTTCAACAAACTCAATAGCACGGCCGATATAGTTCGCTGGCGTTAGTAATTTAAGTTGTGCTTTAACATCGTCACTTAATTCTAATGTGTCGATGAATTCAGCCATGATTTGTTGATTGACCTTTTTACCACGAGTCAATTCTTTTAACTTTTCATAAGGCTTTTCAATACCGTAACGGCGCATTACAGTTTGAACAGGTTCTGCCAATAATTCCCAGTTGTTATCTAGCTCATTTAATAAACTTTGCGGATTAACTTCAAGCTTACTGATCCCTTTCAAAGACGCTTGATACGCGATAATGGCGTAACCTACACCCACACCTAAGTTTCTTAGTACAGTAGAGTCAGTTAAATCACGCTGCCAACGAGAAACCGGTAATTTAGTTGCTAGATGACCAAACATGGCATTCGCTAAACCTAAGTTACCTTCAGAGTTTTCGAAGTCGATAGGGTTAACTTTGTGAGGCATAGTAGATGAACCAATTTCGCCAGCCACAGTTTTTTGTTTAAAGTGACCTAAGGCAATGTAACCCCATACGTCACGGTCAAAGTCGATTAAGATTGTATTAAAACGCGCCATCGCATCAAATAACTCAGCAATGTAGTCATGTGGTTCGATTTGGGTTGTAAATGCGTTCCACGTTACACCTAAACTCGTCACAAATTCTTCTGAGAACGTATGCCAATCAAGATCTGGATAGGCAGATAAGTGGGCATTGTAGTTTCCTACAGCACCATTAATTTTACCTAACATTTGTACTTGCGCTATTTGATCGGTTTGGCGTTGTAATCGAATCATTACATTCGCCATCTCTTTACCCATAGTAGTAGGTGAAGCGGGTTGGCCATGAGTACGCGCCATCATAGGGACTGATTTTAATTCAATCGCTAGACGTTTTAATTCAGCAATTAGCTTGTTGCAGTATGGCAAAATTACAGAATCACGGGCTTCAGTTAACATTAAAGCGTGAGATAAGTTATTGATATCCTCTGAGGTACAAGCAAAATGAATGAATTCATTTATGGCGTGTAGTTCGGCATTATCAGCAACTTTTTCTTTTAAGAAATACTCAACCGCTTTTACATCATGGTTAGTAGTGCGTTCAATTTCTTTAATGCGAGCGGCATCTTCTTCACTAAAGTTATCAACAATTGCATTAAGCACGGCTTGAGCATCGTTACTTAACGCTGCTACTTCTTGAATTTCTGCTGTGGCTGCTAATTTTTGCAACCAGCGAACTTCAACCACTACACGATACTTTAATAGTCCAAATTCACTAAAAATGTGTCTCAACTCAACTGTTTTACTTCCGTAACGGCCATCTATTGGGGATACCGCCGTTAATGCAGATAAGTTCATGAAATAACTCCTAATTTGGTGTGCTAATGTGGTTAAAGGTTTGTTGGGCGCTTTTTAATATTTGCTGTCTATTTAACAAAATATGTCGTCTGCGACCACCGAGTTGTCGCCATAATACTGCAGCTCTAACGCCAGCTAATAAAGCAGCTCTTACTCGGTATTGATTGTCTTCTCGTTTGAGTAGCGCCGGATCGCCACCCACTTGAATTTTACGCCCTAAAGGACTAACAACATCTGAATAAACGCTATCTAAGTTACGCAACATTTGAGTATCTAGTAGATCTAAGTGTTGTTGTTGTCTTTGGATGTTGGTTATACGATCACCTAAAGCAGCCATGGCTTTATTATTGGGGCTAAGTTTACGCTCTATAGACAGTAAATTAGCTATGTATCGCGTCACTTCTACATCTTTATTCGATTGGTTGCCTAACTGGCTTAACAATGTCTTAAAGCCCAAGGTTAATTGTGACACATCACCAAACACTTGTTCTGTATTGTCTGGTTGAGTAATCGTAATGCTGCGAATACTAGACTCTAACGCTGCATGGTCATAGTCAGTAGATCTTGCAATTTGTTTAACAATTGCAGCTGCTTGGCATATACCCGCTAGTGCTAAATTGCTTTCGTAAAACTTATCGTTGTTGTTTGAATCATTCATTAACGGATGTAATTCTCTATAATACCGCCACCTAGGCATACTTCATCTTGATAAAAAACTGCAGATTGGCCTGGGGTAACTGCTTTTTGGGGTTGGTCGAATATTACTTTAACCGAGCCGTCTGGTTGAGGTGTCACTGTACACGGAATGTCTTCTTGACGATAACGGGTTTTTACAGCGCAGCGTATTTCATTTTCAGGACCTTTGCGGTCGACCCAATGTAATTGATTGGCAACCAAACCATTTGAGTAAAGTCGCGGATGATTGGAACCTTGACCTACAATCAATACGTTTCGTTCAACGTCTTTGTCAACAACATACCAAGGCTCATCTCCAAATTCTTTCATACCACCAATAAGCAGGCCTTTACGTTGGCCTAATGTGTGATACATCAATCCTTCATGTTGCCCGATGGTTTCACCTTCAGCCGTTTCAATTTCACCTGGTTGAGCCGGTAAATATTGGGCCAAAAAGTCTTTGAATTTACGTTCGCCAATAAAACAAATCCCAGTACTGTCTTTTTTGTTATGGGTCACTAAATCTTGTTCTAGTGCAATTTCTCGAACTCTGGGTTTTTCGAGATGACCAATAGGAAATAAGGTCTGAGCAACGTGTTTTTCAGCTAAAGTATATAAAAAATAACTCTGGTCTTTATTGCCATCTAACCCCCGCAACATCTGCCAACTACCTGAGGTATTTGAGCGTTGCACATAATGTCCAGTGGCAATGTAATCTGCTTCTAACTCTTCTGCGGCAAATTCTAAAAACGCTTTAAATTTGATCTCTTTGTTACACATGATATCGGGGTTTGGTGTACGGCCAGCTTTGTATTCTTCTAAAAAATATTCAAATACATTGTCCCAATATTCTGCTGAAAAGTTTATCGTGTGTAACTCAATCCCGAGTTTATCTGCAACTGCTTGTGCATCTTTTAAATCTTCA
Organism: Paraglaciecola sp.; assembly: GCF_051252315.1. GTDB lineage: Bacteria > Pseudomonadota > Gammaproteobacteria > Enterobacterales > Alteromonadaceae > Paraglaciecola. Next base: position 23,236 of record NZ_JBPOFP010000042.1, read on the forward strand.
GCGGCAGCACAGTATTCGTCGTTATCATCTTCTTCCCAATTTTTCATGAACAAACCTTCCACCTGATAACCTTGCTCTTTCAGCAGGTATGCAGAAACAGAAGAATCCACACCGCCAGACATGCCAACAATGACTTTAATTTGACTATTGTCAGGTGCAGAAACAGTTGTATTTGTTTGTGTGTTCATAGAATCAATTTGAGGTTAGATATACGCGTAAAAAATGGAGGCGAAGTATAGCGGAAATTTGTTTTCAGATCATCTGGTTAATGATGAGTTTTTGATATATTAAAGTTGTTAATTACCGCTATTAAGATTCAATGAAAAGTTAATTTACCTGTAACATTACTTTTGGTTATATTCCAAGCGGTATACTTAAGAAATCTTAGCTTTACACCTAATTGCAAAGGAGATTTTATTTTTCCATGTTTTGCTTCTCAATGTCTGATAGTTCAATCATATGGGTGCAACGAGTTTTAGTTTTCATTTTGCCATTATTGTCTTTGTCATCCTTGTCAAAAATAGTAATGGCATATTCGGTTTTACTTTGGTGCATACAGTTTTGTTCTGCTAATGCGGCTTTAGCATATTCATCTTTGGTGTCGAGAGTTGTACAAGATGACATGACAACAAAAGCGATAACACTTAATTTTAATGATCTGTTTTTCATTCATTTCGTCCTTTCAAAATAAAGTTAAAAGCTTAGTGGTGAATAGGTAAAATTAGTTCCATTTAAACGAAATAATAAAAAGCGAAACGACAATTGTTATCCAGAGTTCGGGGTAGTTAAACTAATTCTTCAACGATAAGTTTCAATAAAAATGTTTCTCGCTCTATCGATAAGCCCTTTTTGTCGCTATTTTGCATCGTATCTTCGTTGTGTTTAATGGCTTGATGAATGTTTATCCAAACGGGTTGCATACCATTTGTTATTTCGTAATCTTCCAACTGAGTATCGCCTAGTTCGTCATGAATGTGACAAGTAAAACAGTAAGAATTCATGTGCAGAGTATCAAAGTTATTTTTATACCATGGACGATATTCTTCGTAACGACCAAATGGTTTTACATTAGTAATATTTTTGGCACCTGTTTCTTCTTTAAGCTCCCGAATAAGTCCATCAACAATATCTTCTTCATGATCAATTCCGCCTCCCGGAAGGGTGTAATCGTGATAGCGCTCGGTGTAAAGCATTAGAATATTTTGACCTTTCAATACAATCGCGCGAGCGGCTTCACGCTTGAGTATTAAAGAGCTGTTAATATCTGCATCTGGATGGATAGTGGATTTTAGTAGGCGCATTTACATCTTCAGTCGCTATAAAACGGCGCAGTGTACCCAATCAAAAAGCCGCTTTACCAGTACTTTTGTTTATCCTTGTAATTTAAATCTCCCGATACTGGCCATTTTCAATGTCATCAATGGTCCAATTACCAATTGAATACCGAATTAGCCGCAGGGTAGGGAAACCAATATGGGCAGTCATGCGTCTAACCTGCCTATTTCGGCCTTCGCTGATGGTTATAGATAACCAGGTAGTAGGTTTATTTTGTCTGAATCTGACTGGTGGGGTTCTCTCCCAAACTTCTGGCGTGTCAATTATTTCTACTTTAGCAGCTTGAGTAGGGCCATCTTTAAGGATGACACCAGAGCGTAGCTGCTCTAAGTCCTGGTGTTGTGGTTCGCCTTCAACTTGAACCCAATAAGTCTTGTTTGTTTTATGCTTCGGGGATGCCAATTTATTTTGTAATTTGCCATCATTAGTTAAAACCAATAAACCTTCACTGTCCTTGTCTAACCTTCCTGCTGCATAAACGTTTTCTATGGGGACGAAATCTTTTAATGTTTGCCGGCCCTCTTGATCTGTAAATTGGGTTAATACGTTAAAAGGTTTATTAAACAATAAAACTCGTCGAGTGCTTTGGTCGACTTTAGGTTTATTATCTCTATATTGATTTCTTTTAGGACTATGTTTTTTCGACATCTTCTAATACTAAAACAATTTTTTTGCTAAAATACCGACTAATCAGTGTGATTGACAATGTTTTTTATGCTCGAATGGCTTGTACTTACTAAATCAAGCCCTATATTAGTCGGCACCTGTTTAAGCATATTTTTAATTTTTGGTACTTAGCTGTTTCCATGCTTTATATTTTTGTTGTTTAAGTTTTTGTTTTAAACAACAAATAAAACTGCGTGGTAAATAAGCAGTGCCTATAACATGAGGCTCATAATGACGATTTCTAAGTCAAAGATTATCTACACTAAAACGGACGAAGCTCCAGCTCTAGCTACTTACTCATTACTGCCTATTATTCGTAGTTTTGCGGCAAGTGCTGACATTGAAGTAGAGTTAAGCGATATTTCTTTAGCTGCACGTATTTTGGCTGGATTTGCTGATAAGTTACCTGCAGAGCAGTCTGTGCCTGATGCTTTAGATGAACTTGGGAAGTTAACGCAAGATGCGTCAACTAATATCATTAAATTGCCAAATATAAGTGCTTCAATTCCTCAGTTAGTTGCTGCAATTAAAGAGCTGCAAGCAAAAGGTTTTGCATTACCTGATTTTCCAGAAGATGCTCAAACTGACGAAGAAAAAGACGTTAAAGCTCGCTACAGTAAAGTATTAGGTAGTGCAGTAAACCCTGTACTACGTGAAGGTAACTCTGACCGAAGAGCACCTGCGGCAGTTAAAAATTATGTAAAAAATAATCCTCATTCAATGGGCGCTTGGAGTAAAGATTCAAAAACTCACGTTGCAAACATGGAGTCAGGCTGTTTTTACACCTCAGAAAAATCTGTCACGGTAGAAAACGCTGGACATGTTTCAATCGAGTTTACTGGTACAGATGGTGAGAAGACGATTCTTAAGCCTAAAGTTGCTTTGTTAGCTGGTGAAGTATTAGATGCTAGTTTCATGAGTAAAAATGCGCTTTGTGAATTTTTCGAAAAAGAAATTCAAGATGCAAAAGACGCAGGAATTCTTTTCTCGTTACATATGAAAGCAACTATGATGAAAGTATCAGACCCAATTATTTTTGGTCACTGTGTAAAAGTATACTTCAAAGATGTATTTGCTAAACACGGCGATTTATTTGACGAGCTAGGTGTTGATACCAAAAATGGTCTAGGCAGTGTTTATGACAAAATTGCTAGTTTACCTGCTGAGAAACGTGCTGAAATCGAGCAGGACATAACAGATTGTTATGCGTCTCGCCCAGCAATGGCAATGGTAAATTCTGATAAAGGAATTACTAACTTACATGTACCAAGTGACGTGATTGTTGATGCTTCTATGCCTGCAATGATACGTACTTCTGGCCACATGTGGGGACCTGATGGAAATGCTGCCGATTGTAAAGCAACTATTCCAGATGCAACTTATGCAACTATTTATCAAGAGACTATCAGCTTCTGTAAAGAAAATGGCGCATTTGATCCAACTACAATGGGCACAGTGCCCAACGTTGGTTTAATGGCGCAAAAAGCAGAAGAGTATGGTTCGCACGACAAAACTTTTGAAATGCCTGCTAATGGTAAGGTACAAGTCATTGACCAAGACGGCACTGTATTAATTGAACATACAGTTGAAGAAGGTGATATTTGGAGAGCTTGTCAGTCTAAAGATGCACCTATTCGTGATTGGGTTAAACTTGCTGTGACACGTGCTAGCCAGTCAAATACTCCTGCTGTATTTTGGTTAGATGAAAATCGCGCTCATGATGCTCAGTTGATTGCTAAAGTAACTGCTTATTTGAAAGATCATGATACAGATGGTTTAGATATCTCTATTAGAAAACCTGTAGATGCTATTCGTTTCTCAATGGAACGTGCTATTAAAGGGTTAGACACCATTTCTGTAACAGGTAACGTATTACGTGATTACCTAACTGACTTATTCCCAATTTTAGAATTGGGCACCAGTGCTAAAATGTTATCTATTGTGCCATTAATGGCTGGTGGTGGCTTATTTGAAACCGGTGCTGGTGGTTCTGCTCCAAAACACGTTCAACAATTTGTTGAAGAAGGGCACTTACGTTGGGATTCTTTAGGTGAGTTTTTAGCCTTAGCCGTTTCTCTAGAAGACTTAGCGATTAAGACTGACAATACTAAGGCAAAAGTCTTAGCTGACGCGTTAGATAAAGCTACAGAGACTTTATTAACAAATGGTAAATCACCACTTCGTAAAGCGGGCCAATTAGATAACAGAGGTAGCCACTTCTACTTAGCTATGTATTGGGCTGGAGAATTAGTGAGTCAATCTGACGATCAAGAACTTGCCGCTAAGTTCAAACCATTGTTTGATAACTTAACTGCTAATGAAGAAAAAATTGTGGCTGAGATTGACGCTACTCAAGGTGCAGCTGCTAATATTGGTGGTTACTACTACCCTGACGATGCGTTAGCAACTCAAGCGATGTGCCCAAGCGCCACTTTAAACAGTGCTCTAGCATAATTGAGAATATTGCTCTGTCCCTATATTAATTAATGTAGGGATAGGGACTCATTTTTTGAGTGTTTGAAAAGAACAATAAAAAAGCAGACCTAACTAGGTCTGCTTTTTTTATATTTAAATTTGATTAATTTTCAGGTTCGCCTTTGAAATCAATATTCTCAGCGTGAAGGCCTTTTGGACCTTGTTGAATATCGTATTTCACTTCTTGTCCTGCTTTTAGAGATCTATATCCTTCCATTTGGATAGTTGAATAATGAGCAAATATATCCTCACCTCCATCATCAGGAACAATGAAACCAAACCCTTTTGCATTGTTGAACCACTTAACTTTGCCGACTGCCATACTTCTGCTTCCTTAAAATCCCTTGAACTAACACAACTTTGACCCCACACTATTAATGTATGAGGAAGAGCGATTAACAACCTTATACAATCGCTTAATGAAAATGTAGGTTTTTTAACCTGTTTTTGTCAAGGTGAATTTGATATTAAATATAGTGGTAGGATTACCAATAAAAATATTGATGTCGAATAATCGACAATTATTCTTAAAAAATTGGATAAGTATTTAGTTTATGGGTAAAGACAACACCATTGATATTGAAAAACAAAAAGAAACAGTCAAACAAAAAATAGCTCCACCTCCAATGTATAAGGTATTGTTAAATAACGATGACTATACACCAATGGATTTTGTGGTTGATGTATTGATGAGATTCTTTAATCTAGATGGGGAAGCGGCGCAACAAATTATGCTAACTGTTCATTATGAAGGCAAAGCGGTTTGTGGCATATATACTGCAGAGATAGCAGAAACTAAAGTCATGCAGGTCAGTAGTTATGCAAAGCAGCATCAACATCCACTTATGTGTACTATGGAACAAGCATGAGTAACAGTAGAGTAGAATCAAACCTAGCATTATTTATTCAAGTAGTAAGAGGGGATTTATATGTTAAATAAAGACTTAGAGCAGACACTAAACGAAGCGTTTATTTTTGCCAGAGAGAATCGCCATGAGTTCATGACGGTTGAACATCTGCTTCTTGCCTTACTTGATAATGTTTCTGCTAAAGAAGCATTACAAGCTTGCGGTGCGAATATTGAATCAATTAAAAAAGAACTCACTGATTTTGTAAAAGACACAACGCCCTTGTTGCTTGAAGAAGAAGGGAGCGAACGAGAAACCCAACCAACATTAGGTTTCCAGCGTGTGTTACAACGTGCGGTTTTTCATGTGCAGTCTTCTGGTAAAGAAGAAGTCACTGGAGCTAACGTATTGGTTGCCATATTCAGTGAGCAGGAATCTCAAGCTGTATACATTCTCAAAAAATCAGATATTACACGTTTAGACGTAGTGAACTTCATTTCCCACGGTGTTTCTAAAATTGATGATGAAGCTGTTGAACATACAGAAAGTGAAACAGAAGGTGCTGAGCAAGAAGAACAACAATCTATGCTCGACAAGTATTCAACTAATCTTAATCACAGTGCTAAAGAAGGCAAGATTGATCCGCTTATTGGGCGAGATAGTGAATTAGAAAGAAGTATTCAGGTGTTATGTCGCCGCCGTAAGAATAACCCACTTTTAGTTGGAGAAGCCGGAGTTGGTAAAACAGCTATTGCTGAAGGTTTGGCTTATCGTATTGTAAATAGTGATGTGCCAGAGGTTATTGCTGATGCGACTGTATATTCATTGGATATGGGCGCGCTGTTAGCTGGTACAAAATATCGGGGGGATTTTGAGAAACGATTAAAGGGCATTTTAAAAGAGTTATCTGAAGATCCTGAGGCTATATTATTTATAGATGAAATTCACACTATAATAGGTGCAGGCGCTGCTTCTGGTGGTGTGATGGATGCTTCTAACTTACTTAAGCCTAAATTGAGTAGCGGTGAGTTACGTTGTATCGGTTCAACAACCTATCAAGAGTATCAGGGCATTTTTGAAAAAGATCGAGCCTTAGCCCGTCGTTTCCAAAAAGTCGACGTCATAGAGCCAACAGTTAACGATACTACCAAAATTTTAATGGGCTTAAAGTCTCGTTACGAAGCTCATCATAGTGTTCGATATACTCACAAAGCAATGCGCGCAGCGGCTGAGCTTTCTGCAAAATACATTAATGAAAGGTTTTTGCCAGATAAGGCTATCGATATCATTGATGAAGCCGGTGCGAGCCAGCGTTTGATGCCTGTGTCTAAACGTAAGAAGACCATTAACGTAACCGACATAGAGCAGATCATAGCTAAGATTGCGCGTATTCCTGAAAAGTCAGTATCCGCTTCAGACAAAGAAGTGTTAAAGAATATAGATCGTGACCTTAAGTTAGTGGTGTTTGGCCAAGATCCAGCAATCGATACTCTAACCGATGCAATACGTTTATCTCGCTCGGGTTTAGGGACAGAGACCAAACCTATAGGAAACTTTTTGTTTGCTGGCCCTACAGGCGTAGGTAAAACAGAAGTGACAGCTCAACTGGCTAAGATTATGGGGGTTGAGTTAGTTCGATTTGATATGTCTGAATATATGGAACGTCATGCGGTGAGCCGCCTAATCGGTGCTCCTCCAGGATATGTGGGCTTTGATCAAGGAGGTTTGTTAACAGACGCAGTCATCAAACACCCTTATTCAGTGGTGTTATTAGATGAAATCGAAAAGGCACACTCTGATGTTTACAACATTTTACTGCAGGTAATGGATCACGGCACCCTGACCGATAACAATGGCCGTAAAGTAGACTTTAGAAATGTGGTATTGGTAATGACTACTAATGCCGGTGTGCAGGAAACAGTTCGTACTTCTATTGGTTTTAAACAACAAGATCATAGTCATGATGCTAAATCAGAAATAAATAAAGTATTTACACCTGAATTCAGAAATCGACTGGACTCGATTGTTTGGTTCAATCATTTGGATAAAGAAGTCATCCTACAGGTGGTGGATAAGTTTATCGTTGAGCTGCAAGTGCAACTAGATAATAAAGGCGTGTCACTAGAAGTCACGACCCAAGCTCGTAATTGGCTAGCTGATAAAGGTTATGATAAAAATATGGGTGCTAGACCTATGTCTAGAGTTATCCAGCAAGAAATCAAGAAAGAGTTAGCGCACGAGTTATTGTTTGGGCGTTTAAGTGATGGCGGTAGTGTGAAAATCACCTTAAAGAAAGACAAGTTATCATTCGAGATTTTGTCAGATAGTAAGGTAAAACCAGAAGCTCTTAATTCATAAATTGTTATCAGGTGTGAAAAACAAAAAAGCCGATATCAATTGATATCGGCTTTTTAATTTATAATGCTTCGCTTCGAACATTTATCGAGCAAAGACAATTTTAACTATTATCTTGCACGGTAGATGATGCGACCTTTAGTTAGGTCATAAGGTGTCATTTCAACTGTAACCTTGTCACCGGTTAAAATACGAATATAGTTTTTACGCATTTTACCTGAGATATGTGCGGTAACAACGTGACCATTTTCTAATTCAACACGAAACATAGTATTTGGAAGGGTATCCAACACAGTGCCTTCCATTTCAATACAATCTTCTTTCGCCATCTAACTTTGCTACCTCTAATCAATAAAATAAGTGTCTAAAAATGCCGCGCAGATTTTGCCCAATAAGCAGGCTTGTGTAAAGCTTTACCCAACATTTTTTGCAATTAGTTGCCATTTTTCTTCAAAAAAGCGTTCATGGGGTAAAAATTTCTGTTTATAGTTCATTTTTGCGCATGCATCGATTTGATATCCAAGATACAAATACGTTTTATTTAATGACTTGGCCAATTCAATTTGTTGCAAAATAGCATAGGTTCCAAGAGAACGTTTATCTTCTTCTGGTTTAAAAAATGTGTACAAAGCCGACAATGAATGTGGCATTTCATCGGTGACTGCTACGCCAATTAATTCATCTAGTACATAAAACTCAATAAATAGAGCATTATCCCAAGGGCTTATTATAAATCCATCGTACTGTGGCCTAGAGGCTGGAAACATGCTTCCATCAGCGTGCCTTTGATTGATATATGACTCATACAATGGGTAGTATTCAGGTTTGTCTTTGTCGCTGACTTTTATCGTAATATCTTTATTTTTATTCCAAATACGCTTTTGGCTTTTTGAACGTTTAAATAAATGTATGGGTAACCTAATGGCTTCACATGCATTACAGGTTTGACAGTGAGGTCGATAAATTTGCAATCCACTACGTCTAAACCCTGCTGCTATTAGGTAATCGTAGTGTTGCGCTGTTGGCTCCGTTTCTGGCATTAAGACTAATAGTTGCTCATTCTGATCACTGAGATAACTGCACTGAAACGCTTGGGTTATTCCAAATTTCATAGTCGTGCTCATTCTAAATTAATGCTTGAAGGTATCTTGGTTTCCATAAGTAGTCTGGGAAATCATCTTCTTGTTGTGATTTTAATTGGTCTAAAAAATAATCCCTAGATACTTCAATACAACCTAAACTGGCTAAATGTGGATTTTGCATTTGGCAATCAATAAAATTGGCACCATTAAATTTTAATAATTGTACTAAATGGGAAAAGGCTAATTTTGAAGCATTAGTGGCTTGATGGAACATAGATTCCCCACAAAATACCTTACCAACGACCACTCCGTATAATCCACCCACAAGTTCAGCGTCATCCCATACTTCGATTGAGTGAGCATGTCCTGTTCGATGCAAGGTTATGTAAGCTTGGATCATATCATCGGTGATCCACGTTCCTGAATCATTACGAGGAATATATGCACACGAATCTATGACTTCTTCAAAAGCTAAGTTAACGGATATTTTATAGTCACACTTACGCGCAAATTTTCGTAAACTTTTACTCGCTTTGTATTGGTCTATACGCACTATCCCTCGAGGATCCGGTGACCACCACATTATGGGCTCGCCTTCACTAAACCAAGGGAATATTCCCTTTGAGTAGGCACTCTTTAATCTTTCACAGCTTAAGTCTCCACCAAACGCTAGTAGTCCATTTGGTTCTTCTAAAGCCATATTCGCTGATGGAAAATTTGTGTGGGCGTCTAATTGGGTTAGCGTGATCATTACATCAAGTTATGTGTTAATAAAATAGAAAAGGCCTCTATTGAGGCCTTAGGTTACGTCACTATATAGGATAGAACTATTCTAATCCATCAAGATATTTTTCTGCATCGAGTGCGGCCATACAACCAGTTCCTGCAGAAGTAATAGCTTGGCGATAGATATGATCACTAACATCACCTGCAGCAAAAACACCTTCTACACTGGTTTGCGTTGCGTTGCCTTCAGTTCCACTTTGTACTGTGATATATCCATCTTTCATGGCTAATTCACCTTCAAAAATAGAAGTGTTAGGTTGATGACCGATAGCAATGAATAACCCCATTAAATCTAACTCTTCAGTTGCGTCAGACTTAGTATCTTTTATGCGTATACCTGTAACGCCCATGTCGTCACCTAATACTTCATCAAGCTGTCTATCAAAATGTAATGTCACATTGCCGTTTTTGGCTTTTTCCATTAAACGGTCTGCTAGTATCTTTTCGCTTCTAAAAGAATCTCTTCTGTGAATAACATGTACTTCTGAAGCGATGTTGGACAAATATAAAGCTTCTTCGACAGCCGTGTTACCACCGCCTACAACCGCCACTTTTTGGTTGCGGTAAAAGAATCCATCACAAGTTGCACAGGCTGAAACGCCTTTGCCCATAAACGCAGTTTCAGACTCCATACCTAAATATTTTGCAGAAGCGCCCGTACAAATGATTAAAGAATCACAAGTATAAGTACCTTGGTCACCCGTTAATGTAAAAGGACGTTTAGATAAATCTGTTTTGTTAATATGGTCAAATATAATTTCCGTATCAAACTTCTCAGCATGTTTTTGCATACGAACCATTAAATCTGGTCCTGTTAGTCCTTCTGGATCACCTGGCCAGTTTTCAACTTCCGTGGTGGTTGTCAACTGACCACCTTGCTGAATGCCTGTTAACAAAACTGGATTTAAGTTTGCTCTAGCAGCATATACAGCGGCGGCGTATCCTGCTGGACCTGAACCTAATATAAGTAACTTTACGTGTCTCGCTTCAGACATTTTGCTCTCCAATTATTCTATTAATCATTACCTACAAATAGGCAATCCAATTATCGTATGGGCTATAGATGTGGGCAAGTCTTTTACTTTCAATGATATGCTAAAAAACTTAGTCGATTAAATACGAATAATTCCTACATGACTACTAATGTTCTTTGTATATAACCGTTAGATGTTAGCCTAAAGTGCTAATTGTGGTTAGAATGTCTTTATATTATTAAGGAGAAGTCAGTTGGCAGGTACAATCACATCGATAGTAAAAGATGGTCAGCAATACATGCAAACATGGCCGATGCAAAGACAGTTGTTTAGCATGTTTCCTGAAGGTCGAGTGATATCAGCGACTAAACTGTCCATCAAAGTTATGCCGGCTTTAGCTGTGTTATCTGTTGCTTTTATGGTTAATGTTAGAGGTTATGAAATATTACCTCAAGCTCTGGCAATTGGTGCATTCTTTTTGTCTTTACCCTTACAAGGATTAATTTGGTTAGGCCATAGATCTAATCAAGTTTTACCTCCGTCTCTCAACTCTTGGTATTTAGATATTCACCGCAAAATGCAAATACAAGGTTGTGCTTTACAAAGTCCAAAGGCAAAACCTAAATATAAAGAATTAGCCTGTTTACTAAAAACAGCTTTTGATGAATTAGATAAAGCTTTTACCAAAAGTTGGTTTTAATTTAATAGCGTAGGTAACAATGGAAAAATTATATTTAGGTATTCAAGGTAAAGCCGTTTGTATTGATAAGAATAGTGGAGACATTATTTGGTCTACAAAATTAAAATCATCTAGTGCAGTAACTAACGTGTTTTATGAAGATGGCTTTATCTACGCATATTCGGGTGGGCATTTATTTTGTATCGATGCTAAGTCTGGCGAGATTAAGTGGGAAAACGGTTTAAGTGGTTACGGATATGGTGCATGTATTATTGCCACTGAAGGCCAAAGCTCAGCAGCGATTGCAAATCAAGTTGCTTCACAACAAGCTGTTGCTGCAACGATTGTAACAACCAATAGCACCACAAATGGCAGTGACTAGCTTTTTCCTTTCATTTTACTTATTCCTTACTGACGAACTTTAAATTCGTTAAACATTTGCGGCAGGTATATTTTTGTTCGCCTCTTTTTACCTTATTGTGTCGACGAATACTTAGCTGAATTGGTCCACAATTACAGTGATAGACAAACTGTTTGCCTGCTACTTTTTTCACGTCCATTTTGTGATAAGTCTGACCGTTCAAATTAAACAGCTTTTTCATTAGGCTTTTCCATTCCTTGCCATGAGGGCGAACTTTTCCAAATAAATTAAATGCAATTAAATGACAAACTTCATGGGGAACGACTTCATCTAAGAATGTTTGTAGATTGTCACTCAATAATATGGGATTAAAACGTAATTCATTTACTTGTAATCGTGCGCTACCCGCGATTTTACCCCGTTGTTTAAAGGAGACAATGGGATGTTTAAAAGATCTATTGAGTTGTACAGATGCTTCTTGAAAACATTCTAAAACACGATTGATAACCATTTGTTGATCTTGTTTAGACAAAAGTCTTTAGGCCTTATGCAACTATTACTGACAATTAGATGATTTTAAACGATAATTCCCTACATAACACTCTCTAAGTCAATAGGATCCTAAATGGATATTGCACAACGTCGCTCATTAAATTTTCGATTTTTAGCAGAACCAACCGATGTTAATTTTGGTGGGAAGGTGCATGGCGGTATTGTCATGAAATGGATGGATCAAGTGGGATATGCCTGTGCAGCTCAATGGAGTGGCCGTTATTGTGTGACTGTTTCGATAGGCGGAATTCGCTTTAAACGTCCAATTTTAGTCGGCCAAATGGTGACACTAAGAGCACAAATTGTGCACACGGGCAGAACGAGTATGCACATATATATTAGCGTACTCGCGAGTGACCCAAAAATTAACGCTATGGTAGAAACAGGGCATTGTATAATGGCATTTGTTGCTAGTGATGAAGCCGGTTACCCTGTTGAAGTGCCCAGTTGGGAGCCTGCGTCTGAACGAGATTTAGCCTTGGAAAAATATGCGATTCAAGCCAAAGAATCTGCGCAAAGCTTGGATAAGCAACTACAAAGTACGCTAACAGACGAGTAGTTTTTCCAAAATTTACTTTTGTGACCAGCGTTTTGGTTATTGAATACGACGTTGCCGATGAATAATATCGAATATTATTGTTAAATTGTTAACAATCTGACTTGCCTTTTTAAGGATATTGTTTTTAAGTAGGCAGTAAATAACTTATTGCGAATACCTAAATGAAAAATATTATTAC
>NZ_JBPOFP010000043.1:0-35959 GCF_051252315.1 Paraglaciecola sp.
CAATTTAAATTTTGTTTATTGTTGTTGAAACACTTAAAAAAAACGCCAATCAAGGCGTTTTTTTGTTTTTAGCATTTACTCAATACCAATTGAGTTTAGTCCGTTAGGTTGTGATATTTTGTATCACATCAATTAGCTGAGGAAATTGGATTTCTGTAGGTATACCAAACCTCAGTGCATTTTGTTCGTCACATAGACGTACATATACACCTTGCTGGCATAGCTTTTCATATAACATAGGTGAATTGATATGTTGGATCGTTTTAAACAGTGCGGTGCCTGTTACAGGCACTTGAAAATGACTCACTAGCACTGATTCTAGCCTTTCACTTAAGGTTCTTAACGTATGCCTTTGTTTTTGATGCCACTGTGTGTCTGTTAACGCTTTATGTCCAATAAATTGAGCTGGACCATTCACACTCCAAGGGCCTAACATTGACGCAAGCTTGTTTAGCCAATTGGGGGTTGCTGCAATAAAACCAAGTCGTAGGCCGGCTAATCCAAAAAACTTACCTGTTGATCGTAAAACGATTAGGCTAGGGTCAACTGTGTGCCTGATGAATGAATATTGAGGTGTGCAATCCATAAACGCTTCATCAATGATCAACAGACCTTCTTTTTGTTTCAGCTTATTAAAGAGTTCTGATAAATCAGATTCAGAATATAAATGTCCCGTAGGGTTATTAGGGTTGATAACGATTACCACATCGCCGCGTTGTAAATTTTTGATTTCGTGAACATATTGATAGTTCATTACTTGGTGAACACTATTTTTCCAAGCTTTTCTGTGTTCTTGGTAACCTATGTTCGGAATGAAAACCCGTCGACTTTTGTAATTTTGAGTTGAAATTAATTGGGGTAATAGCTGAATGGCAGACTGACTACCGCTTATCGGAAGGATAGTCTGGCATTGATAATAATCACGGGCAGCGTCAATTAAATCATGACTAGTCTCAGGCAGCCGTTGCCAAACTTTTGTAGGTATTTCACCAATAGGGTAACTTGTCGGAGATATACCCGTAGAAAGATCCAGCCATTTGTCTAAAGGGATCCCATATTGAATGGCGATTTTGTTTAGTTGTCCGCCATGGATCAGAGTGTTGTTCATATGTTCTTCATACTATTTTAAAAGTTGATTACCTAGGCGACCTGGGTTATTTGGACAGCTGTGTTATTTGGATAACCAAGCCAATAAACAGCACTATCGCGACAAAAGTATAAACACTTTGGTTGACTAATTTTAGGCTCTTAGGAATATCAGCTGTGACTACTTGCCTACCACAACCTAGTTTGGCACTAGTTGTTTTTGTGCCATGATAAATTGCTACTCCACCCAAACTTACACCTAATACCTGCGCGCCAGCAGACATGCACAAACCGCCGTTTTTACTTTTATATTCTTCACTTTGTTGCCAAGCTAGATGTAATCCTGTCACTAAGGTGTGTAACTTTTTTCTATTTAATAGATACAAAACACTGCTACAAACAGCGCTGAAAAAACCTAATAAATCATCGAACTTGGCGGCAAACCATCCGAAATGGTTAAAACGCGGATTTTTATAGCCCCACATGGCATCAAGGGTATTCACTAAGCGATGTAAGATAACCAGAGGGGCCCCACCCATCACAAAATAGAACACACTAGCGATAACGGCATCATGGCCGTTTTCTAATACCGATTCTACTGTCGCCCGTGACATTTCTTGTTCGGTTAGTTGTGTTGTATCTCGGCTGACCATATAACTAGTAAGTTGCCGAGCTTGGGGCAAATCGCCTGCACTAAGGGGATTGAATATTTGCATGGCGTGCTGTGCCAAACTTTTTTGACCTAAAGCTAAATACAAAATAAAGGTCTCTAATATTAAATAAATCAATGAAGGGCTTGCAACTAAAAATATTAAAAGGGGCAGGGGGGTAACCAGTGCCAAACAACAAGCTGCGCCTCTGAGTTTTATAATGCTGGCGATGATAGTTTGATTTTGATTGGCGACGTTTTTATTCGCTAAAATTTTAGCTGAATAATTGTAAGTAGACTCAAGCCTGTTAGCCAAATTTCCAAACCCCACCAATGGATGCCATTTGGGAAATTCACCTAACACCCTATCTAATAGCAACGCAGCCAATATTTGTAAGCCGATAACCAATAGTTCAGTCAATTTGTTCACTCCAGACAAAATTATGAGCTTGAAAGGTTAATCGAACGTATTGGCAGTTTCCTAGTTGTACGGGGGATGTCCATAAACTTAAAAGGCAATCAATGGCATCGCCGTGACTGATTAGCATTACATTGCCAGTGGTCACTTCTGCTATGGCTTTTAGCGCACCTTGCATTCTCACTCGTACGTCTAGCGTAGATTCACTCTGGGCATTGGGTTTTGAGTGGATCTTGCTATAACACTGTTGACGAAAGTGCTGATATTCACTCAAGTCTGAAGTTGTTTTACCTTGCCAATTACCAAAATTTCGTTCTTGGGTTCCGGCTATGGATTGTGGAACTAGGTTTAATTGCTCGGCACAAATTTGCGCGGTTTGTTGTGCACGAGTCAAACCAGAATGAAACAGGTGTTGCACATGCCATGATTGTGCTTGGCCAGCTAAGCCTGCCGCTTGTTGCAGGCCAGTATCGCTTAGTTTGCAATCTAATTGCCCTTGTAAAATACCTTTGGCATTCCACTGACTTTGGCCGTGACGGCAGAGATATACGTACCTAGGCACCTAGAATATTCTTTAATCTTGATAAAACAAACGGGCTTGATGAATTTGCTCACACATTACTTTTACTTCATCTAACATGCGAGTGGTCATTCGGTGAACCTTGTCTGCGTTTAAACTAAATATGAAATTATTTTTTGCCGCTGGAAGTTGTTGCCATTTTTTCCATTTAATTTGATCAGGGTTTTCATTGCCATGCTGACCCGGTTGAATAATAACCTGTGGTGAATTCGCTACAACTTGTTCTAGGCCTATTGATGGATAATCATCTTGCGCATTCTTAAATGGATTGATTGCACCACATAACTCTATTTGTTGTTGTGGCCAAGCGTTTCCAGCTACAGTTCGAAGTGGGCGAGACCATAATTCGTAGAATAGACTAATGGGCTTTTGGCCAGCATATTGTGTACGCATCTTGGTTAACCTAGCTAAGTATTTATCCGCGATTATCTGAGCCTGTTTTTGCCTGCCGGTTAATTCACCTAACATCTGTAATTCTGTGGCGACATCTTCGAGTTTTACCGGTTTTGAATACACTATTTTAAACTTGTATTTTTCTAAACGAGCTATGTCACTCATTGGGTTACCAGTTTGCCAGGCAAGAATAATGTCAGGTTTGAGTTGCAGGATTTTTTCAATTTGCAAACTAGCGTAATTGCCCACACGCAACAGGTCTTTAGCCGCTGGTGGATAATCAGCATGTTCTGAAGTACCAATTATTTGATCGCCAGCACCGATTTCATACAATGATTCCACTATGTGTGGAGCTAATGCAATGATACGCAGTTTTTGTTTTTCCGAGTCTGTTAACTCAGCTGCTACCGAAACGTTAACACTGCTTATTAATAGTAAGCAGAATACTAATCGAAACGTTTTGCTCACCAGTCAATTCCTTTTTGTGCTTTGATCCCATTATCAAACGCGTGTTTTATGGGGCGAACTTCACTAACCGTATCTGCTAATTCGATAATGGCTCTATGGCAGGCTCGACCGGTGATAACCACATGTTGATCTTTGGGTCTGTTAGATAGAGCTTCGATGACTTCATCTAGGTCAATATATTTATACGTCACCATGTAGGTAATTTCATCTAATAACACTAGGTTGATTGTAGGGTCACTCAACAGCTTTTTACTGTGTTGCCAAGCAGACTGAGCGGCTTTTATGTCTTTTTCTTTATCTTGAGTTTCCCATGTAAAGCCTGTTCCCATTACATGGAATTTTACCCCGTTATTTTCTAGTAAATTTCGCTCACCGCAATCCCACGTTCCTTTAACATATTGCACTACCGCTGCAGTTAGACCGTGTCCAACCGCTCTAGCGACAGTACCAAAACCTGATGTGGATTTCCCTTTTCCGTTACCGGTAATGACTAATAATAAGCCCTTATCTTCCTGTGCTGCAGCGATTCGTTTATCGACATTGGCTTTTTGTTCTTTCATGCGCGCTTTATGGCGTGTTTGTTCTGAGTTTGTTGAATTTTTATCTGTCATCTTATTCACCTTGTTTTATCTGATTGTTAATCAGGCTTTCAATTTTGTTCCAATCTAGATGATCTAGGCAAGCTTGAGCTAAGCGTTCTAGTTCATCTTCTTGTTGCTGGTTGTAATCTTTCAATATTGAGGTTTCGGCCCCGGCCCACGTTAAAATTTGATTTAATGCCAAAGGCGAGTCAAATAATCCATGTAAATAACTACCGGCGACTTGGTTGTCGGTGCTAATGCAGCCTTCTTCTTCACCTGATTTTAGCTTCGCAAACCTGGCTTCACTTGGCGAAACCTCGGTTTGGCCTACGTGTATTTGGTAACCTTTTATCGTCACAGGGTTATTGTTTTGTGTTGAGAGCAACAATTTTCCCTGGTTTTGAGTGAGTTGTTTTTGTGGGGTGAGTACTGTGTCCATCTTTAGATAACCTAAACCAACAGATTCACCAATCTCACCCTCGATACCTGTTGGATCCGTAATACTATTGCCTAACATTTGGTAACCACCACAAATACCTAATACCTTGCCACCGTAGCGTAAATGTTTAGCAATATCAGAATCCCAATCTAGACCTTTTAGTAATTTAAGATCCGCTCGTACACTTTTACTGCCGGGCAGTATGATGAGATCACAAGAAGGGATTGGCGTTCCTTGTTTAACAAAAGTAAGTTCAACTTGAGGGTGCGCCCTTAACATATCAAAATCGGTATGATTGCTAATTCTTGAAAATACCGGCACACACACTCGTAATTGAATATCGTTAGTGTCTAATGTTTGTTCGGCTTGAATGGCATCTTCCTCGGCCAACTGTAAATCCATTAAGTAGGGAAGTACGCCTAAAACAGGTTTTTTTGTGCGCTTTTCTAACCAATCTAAGCCAGATTCGAGTAACTTGATATCGCCCCTGAATTTGTTGATCACAAAACCCACAACCCGGTCTTGC
This sequence comes from Paraglaciecola sp., assembly GCF_051252315.1. Taxonomy (GTDB): domain Bacteria; phylum Pseudomonadota; class Gammaproteobacteria; order Enterobacterales; family Alteromonadaceae; genus Paraglaciecola. The sequence goes on from NZ_JBPOFP010000043.1 coordinate 5,141, forward strand.
TCACTTTTTGATAGTAGCTCTAGCGTGCCTACAAGTTGAGCAAACACGCCACCTCTGTCAATGTCTGCCACTATTATGACTGGACAATCGACTGCTTCAGCAAACCCCATGTTGGCTATATCACCTTCTCTGAGGTTTATTTCAGCTGGACTGCCGGCACCTTCCACCATCACTACTTGGTATTGTTCGGTTAATCGTTTATGTGAATCTAATACGGCCTGCATGGCAACCTTTTTGTAGTCGTGGTATGCCTTAGCTTGCATGTCGGTGATGACTTCACCATGGATGATAACTTGTGCGCCGGTATCTGAGCTGGGTTTAAGCAATACTGGATTCATATCAGAATGCGGTGCTAAATTGGCTGCTTGGGCTTGTAAGGCTTGCGCACGACCTATCTCTTTACCATTTGGCGTCACAGCACTGTTTAACGCCATATTTTGCGGTTTAAAAGGCGCGACCTTATATCCCTTTTTGACTAAACAGCGACAAAATCCAGCTACTAATAAACTTTTACCCGCGTCAGATGTGGTTCCTTGAACCATTAATGTGGCGCTATTCAATTTGGGAGAAGTTAGAGGTTTATTCATCTTAGTAATCCGCCTTATTGGTAAACACATCTGCGGGCAACCCAATAAAGTTTACTGAGGGTTCAGCGTCTTCAAAAGAGGGAATGGTGATACGTGTTAAACTTGCGTAACCTATATTTAATTGCGAATACCAACTCCCATCTTGCCAATCCACGGGCAATAAATGGGCTAAAATTTGTCGAATAACCCCTCCATGGCAAACGATCAAACTGTATTCCTGGCTGAATTGTTGAGTAAGTTTAGTCCAAGCGCTTACCACTCTTTGATGAAAGACTTGTAAAGATTCACCATCGGGTGGCGTATTGTGTGATGGGTCTTGCCAAAAAGATGTCATTAAAGGCCATTGTTGAGACGTGTCATCAAACTTTATTCCATCCCAAGCACCAAAATCACATTCTCGGAAGTCTGGCTCTAGGTTCAATTTTAGCTGATGGTCTCGGGCTATCTCTTCGGCAAATTCTTTGCAACGTCTTAGTGGTGAACTAATAATATTATCTGGGTAAGCTAATTGCCTTACTTGACGATGCATTTGTTTTAATCCTTCTGGACTTAAACAGACATCAGTGCGTCCATATAGCGCTGGTGGTCCATCAATATTGCCATGTCTGAGCAAGTCTATTTGTGTCACTTTATCTTGTTCTGACATTTAATTGTCACCTTTTGAGGACTTAGCCTTTAAAGTCATAGGTAGGCCCGCCGCTACAAATGTTACTTCGTCTGCAGCATCGGCTACGGCTTGATTTAACCAGCCGGCTTGGTCAACAAATTGCCTACTTATTTCACCCATAGGTATCACACCTAATCCCACTTCATTTGACACTATTATGATGTGATGTGGGCTAATGACTAGCTCATGGATAAAATGCTTAAATAGCTGTTTAAAATCTTGCTCGGGCTTGGTAAATAATTGGTTATTGAGCCAAAGAGTTAGGCAGTCTATTAACAATACGCTGCTTGTATCTGCATGAATTTTTTGGATAAAGTGTGTGAGATTTAATGGTACTTCTGCTAATTGCCAATGTTTTGGACGCTCACTTTTGTGGCGTCTTATTCTGTCAGCCATCTCGTCATCTATAGAGGTCGCAGTCGCCACTACCGTTACTGGGGAAGCATTGGATGCTTCGGTTTTTTTTACCAATTCAAGGGCATATTTTGACTTACCAGAACGGGCGCCCCCTAATATAAGGTGGATCATAAATTCGTTTCCAATATAGGTGCGTTGGCAATTAAAATTAAGTAAATAAGCAACTCTTGTAACTGTTGAGTCGCCCCTAAAGCATCACCGGTATAACCATTGATATGTTTGTTTAACCAATGCCTAATAACAAAACGAAAACAGAAGCAGCTCAAAAATAAATAAAACATTGTGCTGAAGGGCAAGAACAAACAGGCTGCCGCACCTGTAATTAACACAAATATCAGCACTTTTGATGACATAGGTTTAGCTAATGGCTCACTTTTGCTGCCACTGCTAGGAATATCATTTGATACATAATTCATGTCTTGAACTAAACTTATTGCAACAGCTCTAGACAACGGATAGGCCAGAAGTAAAGCTAGTATTAGTTGATTATGACGAGCTAATTCCCACCATAGAATAAACTTGGTGCCTAAAACCAAAATTAAAGCGCAGGTGCCATAGGTACCAATTCTACTGTCTTTCATTATTGATAGTTTTCGTTCTCGGTTATAGCCACCCCAAATCCCATCACAACTATCTGCAAGTCCATCCTCATGTAAAGCCCCGGTTATCATTATGCTTGATATCATCATTAGACAAAGACTAGATAACAGGCCAATTAGTGGTTGAATAAGGTAATAAAGTAGAATTAAAACGCCAGCAATTAACCAGCCTACTAGAGGGAAATACTGACTTGCTCGGCGCATTTTACTCGGGCTATATTGAGTAAACTGGGTGACAGGTAAACGTGTAAAAAAACTAATGGCTAACATAATCAAGTTCAAATGGTATTGAATGAATTGTTTACACCCAGCTTTATTGGAAGACAATAAATTAGACATTAACTTGAGCACTTTCAAATGTGGCCATGTTATTGTAAAACTCAGCTGCAGCTTTTATTAATGGTACAGCTAATGCCGCTCCTGTGCCTTCACCTAAGCGTAAACCTAAATCCAATAATGGTTTGGCGTCTAGTTTTTCCAAGATTAATGTATGGGCTTGTTCAGCTGAAGAGTGGGCAAAAATCATATACTGACGGGCATTGGGTTGGATCTGATAAGTGATTAAAGCGGCTACAGATACAATAAAACCATCGACTAGTATGGTTTTTCCAGCCTCTGCTGTTGCTAACATTGCTCCCACCATTTGTGCAATTTCAAAACCACCCACTTCCTCTAATGCTTTTAGTGGAGCTAGTTTTGCGCTTCCATAGGCTTGTTTTAAACGCTGTATACTGGTGTCAACTAAAGACATTTTAAGCGTTAATTGTTGTTCACTAATTCCCGTTCCTTTTCCCACCGTTGATTGGGCGGGTAAACCAATTATGGCACTTAACAATGCAGATGCTGACGTGGTATTGCCTATACCCATTTCACCAAAACCAATTAAGTTTGAACCTTCGTCAATTTGTTTTAAGGCGACTTCCTTACCTTTTATTAAAGATTGTTCTAACTGAGATTTACTCATGGCAGCTTGTACAGAAAAATCTTGAGTACCCGCTGCAATGTTTTGTTGAATATAGTCAGGGTGTTGTTGTTCAACTGGATTTAAAATGCCTGCATCAATCACTTTTAATTGCACATCTGCAGCTCGACAAAAGCAGTTAATTGCAGCGCCACCAGCTAAAAAGTTTAAGACCATTTGCCCTGTAACTTCTCGTGGTGCAATGCTAATAGGATGTTGAGCAATACCGTGGTCAGCTGCAAATATTAAAATACTAGGGTGGTTTATTTCAATCTTTGAAAATGGATTTGATTGGCTTTGTATTAGAGCTAAGGCTTGCGCTAAATCCTCTAATTGGCCTAGAGCGCCCATTGGTTTGGTTTTATTATTAATTGTATTTTTGATGTTGGGTAGAGTCTGTAGGTCTAATTTTGCTACCTGCCAATTTTTATGGTCTAACCCAGAATGTTTTGTACTGCTCATCTATTCATATACCTTTTATTATTTTTGTCTTTGGCTCATGGCAATGAGAAAAAATATGCTGCCAATAGCGGAGGTGATAATGCCAATTGGAATCTCTTGATCTGGAAGTGCTACTCGGGCAACAACATCTACCCAAACCATAAAGGCGCCGCCTAACAATACGCTACCTAAAATAACAATGCGGCTGGTGACACCAATCCAATTTCGTACAATGTGCGGGATCATTAAACCAACAAAACCGATCCCTCCACAGTAAGACACGATACAAGCGGTAAGCGCGGCACATATTCCTAAGGACATAAGACGTAGCCGAGTAACTTGTACACCTAAGGTTTTTGCATTTTCGTCACCCAGTAATAACGCATCCATGTGTCTGCCAAACAGTAGTAACAACAGCACACTGATGAGTACAATTGGCAGCATGACCCAGGCGTACCAAACTTCAACGCGAGCTAGGCTACCCATTAACCAAAAGATAACTTTACTAGCAGCAAATGGCTCTGCTAAAAATAGTAAAAAGTGGCTCAAGGCACTTAACATAAAAGAGACCGCAACGCCGGCCAACAGCATATGTTCGGTTCGACTGCCGAATGTTTTCCTGGCCAATATCTGGACCAATAAAACAGCAAATAAAGCGCCTAAGAATGCAGCAAAAGGTAGCGCTAAAGTAAAAGAAAATTCAGGCAGTATATTGACTAAACCAACCCTTTCGGCAAATCGGCTGTCAAATAACAATGTTGCAATACTGGCGCCTAAACCTGCACCGGACACTACGCCAAATAAGTAAGGATCGGCTAGGCCATTTCGTGTGATATTTTGTAATGTCGCTCCCGCCACAGCTAAACCAGCTCCGACTAAGAATCCAACCAATACTCTTGGTAAGCGGATTTCCCAAAAAATGAGTTGGTTGACTGGTTTTTCACAAGTCGCAAACAGGCACTGTGCTAATTCAGATGGGGTAAAGTCTGCAGCGCCAAAAAATAATGCTGCAATGGGTGATAACAGTGCGATAAATATTAACCACCACCATTTTTTATTTAATAGAGGTTTATTCATTATTACTATCACCTCTATTTGTCATCACTTGTTCAGTTTGATTTGGGGGATAAAAATCAATTCGTATTTTGGTGTGTGTGTGATCAGTTTCAGAGGTAACACAGCACGGAACACCAAACACTTCTTCTAGTCGATCAGCTTTTAAGACTGTTAATGGCGCTCCTTGAGCTGACATGGTTCCGTTATTTAGCAAGCAAAGTTCGTCGCAATAATTCGCTGCTAAATTTAAGTCATGTAGGCTCATGACCACTGCAATATTAAATTGATGTGCGAGTGATCTAAGGAGATCCAATACTTGGTGTTGATAATAAATATCTAAATGATTAACGGGTTCATCTAACACAATTAGTGCGGCTTCTTGTACAAGAGCTCTAGCAATTAACCCCCTTTGTTGTTCGCCTCCTGAAAGAGAACTAAACGCTTGGTGGGTTTTATTAGTGAGTCCAACCCGTTCAATCGCGTTAGCAATTTTTTGGTCATCGTCAGAGGTTTGTCTCGACAATAAGGTCTTATGGGGTAATAACCCCATACGTACAATTTGTTGTAAATTTAGCGCAAATACACTTTCGTTAAGTTGATTGACCACCGCAATTTGTTTAGCTAAATCTATAGGGTGATAGTCGGTTAGCTTTTTGTGAGCCCAGCTTATTTTGCCTGCACTATTTGTTTGTCCTGATAGTAATTTAAGTAAACTAGTTTTTCCGGCACCGTTTGGGCCGAGAACCCCCAACACTTTGCCAGATTTAAGACGTAAACTTATATCGGTTAATATCGTTTGTTTGTCTATTTTGAAGTCAAGATCGTTTGCAACTAACAGGCTCATTTTAAGTTTTACCTGCTGCTAACGTATTGATGTGAAATTGTAAATATTGCCAAGTTTTAATAACCAAAATAACAGCTTAAAAATGGCGGGTAGGCAATACATAAATTACAGTCAGAAACACTGTGAGGTCATTTATGTATCCGCGTATTCCCGCGCGAATTAAAAAAAGATGTAATCTATTTAGGCTGGTATCTGACTTAGTTAAAGAAATTTATTAACTTTTACAGTTGCGGGTACAGTTCTGGATTTTAACCAGATTCCCAATTAATTTAGCGACATTCTATTAACAATAGATATTTGTTGTCTAAAACCTAAATAATTGCGCTGCAATATAGCAAGAAATGCCATGAGGTACGATGTTTTTATTATTAATGGAAATAAATTTGCAGCCTTCTTTTCGAGTAAAAAACGCTTTCGAGTAAATAAGGCTGCAGTGTAACCAATCTTAATCAAAGATAAGTTACACTGCTAAAACGTATTGGCTTTAGTTGTCTTAACTTAACATTTACCTATATAAATACCGTGGGCAGGAAGCTCTACGGATTGTCCAGTCTGTTGACCAATTAATAAATCAAAGTTCAATGGTATCGCTGTAGTTGTCTGCGGAAGCTCTATGTTTTGGGTTTGTGCTGATAGATTAAAGCTCATTACCCATTTTTCACCTTGGTACTGACGATAAAAACATAATACTTGTGGGTTTAAGTCGATAAACGAGATATCACCATATTTTAAGATGGCTTGGTTCGCTCGCCATTTTAGCCACTTTTGGTAAAACACTAGGCTAGAAGTGGGGTCTTCAATTTGAGTATCCACAGACAGACTTTGGTGAGCTGCAGGCACGGGGAGCCAAGGAGAGTTTTGACTAAAGCCAGCATGCTCTTTGTCAACATGCCAAGGCATGGGCGTTCGACAACCGTCTCGTCCTTTAAAAGTGGGCCAAAACTCGATGCCAAAAGGGTCTTGAAGGTTTTCAAAGTCGAGCTCCGCTTCTTCTAAACCTAACTCTTCACCTTGATAACTGCATACACTACCACGCAAGCTGGTTACTAAAGCAGTAAACATTTTAGCTAGCTGTGTTGATTGAGCATGGCCCTTACCCCAACGTGTAACGACTCGAGCCACATCGTGGTTACTGATAGCCCAACATGGCCATCCATCTTTCATTTGAGATTCTAATTGTTGCACTGTATCCGTTATGTGTTGAACACTAAAATCATCGGTTAATAACTCAAAGCTATAGGCCATTTGTAGGCGTTTACCTTGGGTATATTCAGCCATTGATTTAATCGAGTCTTCAGAGCTAATTTCACCTAACGCTGCGGTACCTGGATAACGGTCTAAAAGTGCTCTTATTTTTAACATGAACTCCAGTGTTTCTGGACGGTCATTATTAAAATAGTGGTATTGATAGGCATAAGGATTGTCTTCAGAAAAGCCCCGGCCGTTACGTTCATCCACAGGTTTGGTGGGGTTGTCGCGTAATTCTTTGTCGTTAAAACAGAATGTAATTGCATCTAAACGTAAGCCATCCACACCTTTTTTCAACCAATATTCAATGTTATCTAATACTGCTTGTTGAACGTCAGTATTGTGAAAATTCAGATCAGGTTGAGAAGTTAAAAAGTTATGCAAATAATATTGCTGACGTCTCGAGTCCCATTGCCAGCCCATGCCACCAAAAATAGACAACCAATTGTTAGGTGGTGTGCCATCTTGTTTTGCATCAGCCCACATATACCAGTCAGCTTTATCATTTGTTTTATTTTGGCGGCTTTGAGTAAACCAAGCATGTTGATCTGAAGTGTGGCTTAACACTTGATCGATCATAACCTTAATACCCAGTTGATGAGCTTGTGCAAGCAGGGTATCAAAGTCATTCATATCACCAAACAGTGGATCAACCGCCTGGTAATCACTTATATCGTAACCAAAGTCTTTCATGGGTGATTTGAAAAAAGGTGAAATCCAAATCGCGTCAACACCTAAACTCGCTATGTAAGGCAGTTTCTGTGTAATGCCAGCTAGATCACCAACACCATCATGATTGCTATCGTAGAAGGAGCGTGGGTAAATTTGGTATATAACTGCACCTTTCCACCAAGATAATTCGCTCATATAAAACCTTAAAAAAATAGATATTGCTCAATGGCCACTAGAGTAGTGGATAGTGGATACAAGATTCAATTTTCTGCAATCGTATGCAATTTAGAGAAATTTTCATCAAAAATTAACTCTAATTTCAATAAAAATACTATTTATCAATGGCTTGATTGATGAAGCAGGTGTAATAATTGCGTTAATAGGGTGTTACAACTTAGAACTGAATACGTATGCATAAGTTTGTCATTCGATTAGTCGCAGATATATATTGGCCAAATCATAATGCCTAGCAACACTTTTGATAGGTATTGTTACTAGATTATTTGAAGTTTTTTTCTACACTATTGTTAGATTGATATTTTTTGTAATCCTCTGATTTTATTGAATAAGTTTGATTATTTTACTTTTTCGATAACAAAACATAAACAAAGAGAAATGTTAATGAACGAAAAACCGCAGTTATCTTTTTGGCAAATCTGGAATATGTGTTTTGGATTTTTGGGAATTCAATTTGGTTTCGCTTTACAAAATGCCAATGTGAGTCGTATTTTTGAGTCATTGGGCGCTGATATCGATCAAATTCCTTTGTTGTGGATTGCGGCTCCTGTTACTGGATTAATTGTTCAACCTATTATTGGTTACATGAGTGACAATACATGGGGAAGGCTAGGCAGGCGCCGACCTTTCTTTTTAATCGGAGCCGTACTGGCGTCAATTTCTTTAGTGTTTATGCCTAACTCACCAACCTTATGGATTGCTGCAGGTATGTTGTGGGTGTTAGACGCATCCATCAATATTTCTATGGAACCCTTTAGAGCTTTTGTTGGTGACAACTTAAATGAGAAACAAAGACCCCTTGGTTATGCCATGCAAAGTTTATTTATCGGGGTTGGTGCTGTCGTTGCGTCTGCATTGCCTTGGATAATGACCAATTGGTTTGATGTGAGTAATGAGGCTCCTGTGGGAGAAATTGCTGACTCTGTTAAATATGCATTCTATTGGGGGGCCTTAGTTTTATTAGTCGCAGTGGGATGGACTACATTTCGTAGTACAGAATATTCACCTGAAGAACTTGCTAGTTTTGAAAAAAATTCAGATAAAAACTCTGATGTTGAGCAACTTAATAATGCAAAATTTGCTATGCCGTCAGTTGGTTTTTTATTGGTAGGTTTGATCTTTACTCTTGCTATATATTTAGCGGGTTGGGAAAAGCAGTTATATATTTTATCTATTGGTTTAGTCGTGACAGGTTTGTGTTTCTTTGTTGCTAAGTCATTGATAGGTAGTGGTAAAAATGAAAATGGTTTTGCCATTGTCATGCACGATTTATTAAACATGCCGTCTACAATGAAACAACTTGCGGTTGTGCAGTTTTTTAGTTGGTTCGCTTTATTTGCAATGTGGATTTATACCACATCAGCAGTGACAAGGTTTCACTTCGGTAGCCTAGAAGCTAATGACGCTGCTTATAACCAAGGAGCCGATTGGGCAGGGGTGTTATTTGCTGCTTATAACGGGTTTGCTGCCATCGCAGCGATATTTATTCCTAAAATGGTTAGTACGTTCGGTATTCGAATGGCTCACACCATCAACCTTTGTTTAGGGGCTTTGGGCTTCTTAAGTTTTACCATGATCAGTGACCCGAATTTACTATTAATCTCTATGGTTGGAGTAGGGTTTGCTTGGGCGTCAATATTGTCGCTACCTTACTCAATGTTATCGAACAGTCTACCCAGTAACAAAATGGGCGTGTTCATGGGGATATTTAATTTCTTTATCGTTATCCCACAAATACTTGCCGCAAGTTTATTAGGATTAGTTTTGAATCTATTCAATGCAGATCCAATTCACGCCTTTTATATCGCTACAATTAGTTTTGTTATTGCAGGCGTATTTACTTTGAAAACTCGAATTCAATCAGCTTAAAGAGAATAAAAATAATGAATATAGCTAAAATAAGCTTATTAAGTTTGTGTTGCAGTTTGGCATTGTCTAGCTGCCACCCTGAAGGGGGTAACCAAACTCAAAAGTCAGCGCCAGTTACTGCAAATAAAGCAAAAACCGAATATTTTGGTACGCAAAATAGTTTTGCTAAAGAATCAGTTTATTTCTTGATGACCGACAGGTTTGTGGATGGCGATCCTAGTAATAATTATGTTGAACAAGGCGGGGAATATCCTACTTTTAATCGCGAGTTGGTGAACCCAGAAGGAAAACAAAACGCAAATGTTGGATACATGGGTGGGGATTTTAAAGGGATAATGGATAACATTAGTTATCTAACTGATATGGGTTTTTCCGCGTTATGGATTACGCCTATAGTAGATAATCCGGATATGGCTTTTAATGGCGGTGAAAAAATAGAATTTGCCGGTCAATTTAAGGATGGTGGAAAAACGGGATATCATGGTTATTGGGGAGTGAATTTTTTCGTAGAAGATGAGCACCTGATTTCAGAAAATATAAATTATAAACAGTTGAACCAAAGCTTGAAGCAAAATGGCATCAAACCTGTGATGGATATTGTGCTCAATCACGGTTCTCCTTCGTATACCATGGATGATGATTTACCTAAATTTGGTGAAATTTATGATAAAAATAATGTTCTGGTTGCTGACCATCAAAATATTCATCCAACAGAATTAGACCCAAATAACCCGCTACATAGTTTTTTCTATCAAAAACCTGATTTGGCTCAGTTATCTGACATGAATGCAGATAATCCTGCAGTGTTGGATTATTTCGTTGAAGCGTATTTATACTGGATAGAACAAGGCGCTGAGGCCTTTAGAATAGATACTATTCGTCATATGCCCCATCATTTATGGAAACGCTTTAGTGATCGCATACGGGAAAAACATCCAGACTTTTTTATGTTTGGTGAAAGTTTTGAATATGAAGCTACAAAAGTTGCGCAGCATACCTTGCCTAAAAATGGCGAAATTAGCGTCCTAGACTTTCCTGGACAAAGAGCTATGACTCAGTTGTTCGAAAACAAAGAAGCCAGTTATGCGGATATTCAATCATACCTGCACTTAACGCACGGTCCATATCATAACCCGTATGACTTAATGACATTTTATGATAACCACGATATGGCGCGAATGAATACGGATGATAAAGGCTTTATCAATGCCAATAATTGGTTGTTTACCAGCCGTGGTATTCCTGTGGTGTATTACGGCTCTGAAATTGGCTTTATGGCCGGATTAAAAGAACATGAAGGTAACCGTAATTATTATGGACAAGAGAATATAGAAAAGGCCTCACAACATATTATTTATGAAAACCTAAAACGAGTTAACTTAGTTAGGCAGGCTACCCCAGCCCTGCAGCGTGGTTTACAAGTTAACTTAGACTTTACCCAAGACACGGCTAGTTTTTTACGAGTGTTAGAAGATAAAAGCCAAACTCAAACTGCCTTGGTATTGCTGAATAAATCTGATCAAGAAAAGACCATTAAATTGAATAAATGGATTTCAAATGGTATATGGCACAGTCAGTTAAATCAGCAATCCCATACTGTAGAGCAAGGGGTGTTAGAAATAAATGTTCCGCCTAATGGGGTTGAAGTCTTGGTGCTTAATCAGAAAAACAATGATACGGATTTATATACCGAGTTGGATAATTTGATGGAGAATAAATAAAGTCAGGTTAAGCAAAGTGGGGCAGGCGTAATGATTCGCCCAAAAACATAACAAGTTTTAATGTATCCAAGCCAACTTGTTGGAAGAACAAGATTGGCTTGTTATGTTTTTATATAAATGAACTTAGAGTAATTGAATTACCATCACATGGTTCTGCACTTACATCAGTTTTATAATTAATTGGGTAACCAAAATATTCATCAAATAAAGGCACTTCTTTAATATCCTCAATTGAATTAAATATGTCGTTATAAATTTCATTGATAGTCGGATAACTGTTAGCGCTAATATCCAAGTTAATTCCGAGTTCGGGAACATAAAGATTTGTGACAGTATTATTTTCAACGGTAATTTCTGCAGGAGGAAACGGATCTGCTGTAGGACAATCAGTAGGTGCTGAATAATAAGTAAATGTATAAGTAGTAATATTTGAAGCTTCCCATTTCCCTTGGTTAGTTTTGATTAAATTTACCAATACTGCCGTTGAATCATCCTGAGAAATATCACCGCAAGAAAAAAGTAAGAAACAACTAAGTGTGCCAATTAATAATTTGAAATACATATACGTTCCTTGTTGAAAATATAACGCGCGCAGCAACGAGCAAACTTGAAGCGCAGCCTAAAGTTGTCCAGTCGCAGGCTCCATTGACCGTTTTGTTAGGCATTTTATACGCTCATAATTCCGTCATAGAAGTTGTTGCGATGCTCTTCCCTGTATTTTGGCTTGAGAACAACTGTATAAAACTCTATAGCCCCATTGTAATGCAATTCAAAGCTTACAGTTATTGGTTTGTAGTCTGACTCAATATTTGAGACTACTGCCGCATACCAAGATGTTTTAGATTCTTCTTCGTAAGCAAAAGATTTCTTAGTTTTACCAAGCTCATTTGCTTTGTAATAACTTACAGGTGCCGAACTCGTTTCTACTGAAATAACTTTTATCATTATTTCTTGATCCGCCTTATCAGGTGTAATGAATCCAATTCTAATTCTGTATGGGGAAGTTAATTCTGTAATCTCTGGTTCTTTGCTTACCTCATTCCATGTGCCAGAAACAGAAACTTCTATTGTTCCAAATTTGCTTTCTAAGTCGACTCCCTCGTACTCATACATTTTATACAAATGAGTACAGCTCGATAAAAAAATAATGATATGAATAATATGATCTTCTTCATAGGTACCTAACGCTTAACATATGGGGATTTTACGAGTGTTTTTGGCCGAAGGCCAACGAGTAAAATTCCCACCATGATGTTTTTGTTAGCACTCAATTGCATATTTCCAATTATCTCTATTGGCATAAAAAACCCAAGTTAATTTTTGAGGGACAAGAAACAACTCTAGTATTTCAGTAGATTTCTGAAATTCAAGAAATGACTCAATAGTGAATTGAAAAGAATAACTCAAACGTTTGGATTCTCCTGACTTATGGTAAGTCCGCTCGAAAGTTTCGAAAGCCCAAACTGGTTCAGCATTTTTAAATTCGGGAGTGTCAGAAAACAAATTTGTAAATGCAGCTAAATCTAACCATTGTTCAGTTTGAGAATTTAAGCCTTTAAGAATTTTCCATGAACCATCTCGAAGGTACAAATCATCCTTGAGTGAGGTATCAATAATGGAATCCAGGCTTAAAAAATTCACAGTTCTATCCTTGAGTGCTAACGCCCGAACAGCTTGTGGAGTCAAATTTAATGCGCTTGTTAGTATTCAATTTAAATCTGCCTTTGTTCCCATTCTCGTTACCCATCCCAGCTCACTCATGCATTCATTGACGGCTTCATCGAAATTCATAGATTCTAAGTAAGGTAGCACTTCTTCTTTTAGCTCTTCATCGACGCAGCGTTTTCCACTTTCAATTGCATTAACAGCAGCCGTTTCTAAAGCTTCATCAGCCTCTTTCAAATAATCTTCAATCTTATCGAGACCTGTAACGACTTCGCCATTTATAATCAATCCGCCAGATTTAACTTTTTTAGCACATTGCTTTTTGTCAGCTTGATAATTATCGGAACCGTTAGCGTTGTCATCCATAAGGTAAAGCCTAAAACTGCCCTTTTCTGGGTGAGTAATTACGAGAAATGGACCTTGGGCTTTCATCTTCATCGACTACTTCCTTACACATCGGAGACTTTGAATACTAACGCTCAAATCAATTGTTCGAAGTACGAGAATCGATTTGCATTTTTTTGTTAAGTGAATTTTTATCGAGAAACCACTCAATAGATTCTTTGACTGAACGAGGAAACCAAGTACTGACTCTTGGATCCATGAAATCTCCTCCTAACGCCACTTCCTCACCAGATGCATCCTTTAGATATTCAGAAAGAGCTATCGTACATTTGTAATTAAGTTGGTCAAGCATTATGACCGCCATAACTTTCGCAATATCACTACCATCTCCCTTAGTAACAAATGAAGCCAATTTAGATTCTTTGTCATTGCTATCTGATACAGCTAAAGCACGTACGGCTCCAATTTCAGTGTGAAAAAACTTACTTTTAATAAATGGCAATAAAATTGATTCTTGTATAGCGTATTTAATTAAGTATGTTGTTTCTAAAGCAACATGTTGCTCGAAAAATAAATCGAAGTCATCTTTGCTTGCAGTAGGAGAAAGAATTGAGACTCGTTTTTCTAAAGGCTTCAAAATATATTTACTAATTGTAGAGTCTGCACATGAAGCGCCCTTTATGGCATCAAAAATACACTTCTGAGTAGCCTCATATGTATCTACTTCAACCTGTGCTTTATGTAATGAATGCCTATATGTAGATGCAACAGTACCATTCTCTTGTATTTCGGAATATCCAGCAGTTGGAGTTGCTATTTTATATTGTTCGTCTTTTTTGAGAAGATATATATAGGCATGCTGGCCTTTTTTTAACCAAAATTCATGTTCATCTGAACCTGTAGATGTCGAAGCTACGTTATATAGATAGTAACCATCGACAACTATATTATCTTCTGGCTTTTCGCCAACAATATGTTTAATTAATCTTAGTTTAAGCATGTTGTTTGAATTTTTCATTACTTCAAACAATGAGAAACTATTTGCCCCTTTAACAACTTGATCATGCCATGGTTCATCCCAAGTATGTGCAAAAGCATTAATGTTTAGCAAAGCAAATGAAATTAATAATACTATTCTCACAGATTTTCCTTTATTCATTTAACAATTTATTAGACGTCATAACGTCATGTTTAAACACGACATTATGTCGCATCTTATGCAGGTCATATTTTTACACTACCTTTACGTTCTTCATTTATAATCGTTTTCTTATGGTGACGCAAAGAGTACTTGGAGAAATACCTTTTGTGCGAAGCACATGCTTTTTGTTTTTCTCGCATCTATGTTCGCCAATTAACTAGTAAATTTGGTGGGGCAAATGGCATGGATAGCCAATTGAGTTCGTCCTCGTCGGGAACGACTACAAACGACCCACTAAATTTGCCTGATAATTGGATGAAGAACATAATTTTGCGAGCGGCTTCTTTTACAAAATACATCCGTGTATTTTTCCCTACGGGCCAACCTACGGTTGTTCAAATTAATTCCCTATGAATTTGTGTTTATTTTTCTTAGCTTTTGACTCATTTTTACTGGATAAAAATAGAACAGCTTTAGCTGGCCTATAGGTAAAGTGCATGGACGTACTTTATAACAAAAGTAAATCGAGCCGCGGGACGCGGCTTGAAAAATAGCCATGGATGGCGGTGAGCACAGTGAATGCTTTGTTTTGATACTCAAGATAGCTTGAGGCATTAGGGGAATTTATTCTCAAAAATCAGTACTAGCTTTGCTAGGTTACTCGTCTCGAATAATTACCGCGTAATCGTTAATTGCTGCTACTACAAGACTCTCTCACTATCAACTTAGCAGGAATCAAGCTTGAACTCACTTCTTGGTTGTGAATCGTTTTTATTAAAGACTCAACCAATATATCCGCTGCCAATTTGGTATTTTGTTGCATTGTGGTGAGTTTAGGGGTGGTGAGATGGGCAACCGAAATATCATCGAACCCAGCTAAAGCGATTTGTTCTGGCACTTTAATATTCTGTTCTTGAAATGCATTTAACGCACCAACGGCTATCATATCGGAAGCACAAAAAGCGACGTCTGGTAGTGCCCCTTGTGCAATCAATTGTTTGGCAGCAGCATAACCTGAGTCTTCACTTGAGATAGCATCGATTTGATTGTTTGGGTTGATAGCTAAATTAGCTTCTTTTATAGCTTGGCAATGTCCTTTATATCTTTCAAAAAATTCAGGACAATGTTCGTCAGCACCACCCAAAAAAGCAAAGGTTTTATGGCCTTGTGCAATTAAATGTTGGGTCATATCATACCCGCCTTTAAAGTTGTCACAACCAAAGGAAATACCTGTTTGACCCTTTTCATTAGCACCGTAGCGAACAAAATGGGTTTCTTGTTCTGTGAGTTGTTTTAACTTACTTTCATAGTCTACATAGTCACCATAACCGAGCAAAATTAGCCCATCTGCCTTGGAGGCATCTTCGTAATCTGCGTGCCAATCTTCACTCAATTGTTGAAACGACACCAAAAGGTCATAGCCGTTTTTTGCTGCAGCACGTGTAATGCAACCTAACATTGATAGGAAAAAAGGATTGATCATTGAATCGTCTGAAGTGGGATCTTCAAATAAGAGTAAGGCTAGGGTACCAGTGTGTTGTGAGCGTAAATTACTGGCATTCTTGTCTACTTTGTAATTCAGTTCTTTAGCTAATGCCTGTACTTTTTTGCGTGTTTCTTCATTGACTAAAGGGCTATTTCTTAACGCTCTAGACACAGTTGATTGAGATACACCAGCTTGATAGGCAATGTCTAACGAGGTTGCTTTTGTCTTCACGTAGTTAGGACCCTAGTAAAAGTTATAAAAATGCTAACACATGTCATGCAATGGGGGAACAACAGACTGACTAAGTTAACTGCTTGCGTTTTATTGGCTAGTAATTATCGCACTTTGGCGTAGTATTTAGTCAGTGTAGTCTTATGTTTTTACTCTAGGAGATGATTTTGATTAATTATAAAAATATTATAGGCCGTTTGGGGTTATCCGTTACTTTTTGTCTTTGGGCGGCTTCATTAAATGCAGCTCATCACGGAGAAGAAAAAGCGTCAGATAAAGTGTATGAAATGCGTACCTATTACACACACGAAGGTAAACTAGATGATTTGAAAAAACGCTTTAGAGATCATACTGATGGTATTTTTAAACGACTTGGCATGAAGTCTATTGCGTACTGGACACCTACAGCGACACCTGGATCTAAGAACACATTAATTTATATTCTTGAACATGACAGCGAAGCGGATGCCAAAAAGAATTGGCAAATTTTTATTAAAGATCCAGAATGGAAAAAGGCCTACAAAGCTTCCAAAGTTAATGGTCCTTTGGTGAAAAAAATAGATGTAGTGTTTATGCATACAACAGACTTTTCTGCACCGTTGTAACAGATGTCTAGCAAATCATTTATTGCTTTAACGATATTAATTTTTGTTGTATTAGATCCTGTTAGTGCAAATACTTTAATCGTAAGTGTAGGCAAAAATAAACCTCCCTATGTGATTGAAAAAGGTAACACTGGATTTGAAGTAGATGTCTTACGTCATGTTTTTCAATTAATGGATCAAGCAGTTGAATTTACATATTTTGATTATGGTCGAGGAGCTGGGATCCTAGATGTTAGAGAGATTGACGCGGTGGCAAGCGTTAATCAGGACGTTTATCCAGACGCTTCTAAGCTGACAGATAGTTATATTGAATATCATAATGTTGCTATTTCTCTGGCAGATAATAATTTAGTCATTAATCGGCCAGCTGATTTAGCTCAATATTCTGTGATTAGTTTTCCACTTGCTGATTTAGTGTTAGGTGATGAGTTTTCTTTGGCTATGGCTAAAAGCCCTATGTTTAGGAAAACGTTTGATCATAATAAACATCCAGAGATGTTGATTAGAAATCGAGTCGACGTAGTGGTTATGGAAAAACAAATATTTAAGTATTACTTAGGTCAAACACAATGGAAAAATGCTTTAGATAAGATAGTGATACACCCAGTATTTCCGGTTAATCGTTATAGCGTAGCATTTAAAAATAAAGCCTATGTTTCATCTTTTAATAAAGCTTTGCAATCATTTTTAACCTCGTCAGATTATCAGGGGCTTAAATACAAATACGGATTTGATTAATACCAATCTGTATTGGAATAACACTTTATGACAGCAATCAATATGGTTTACACCAGACTAGTGCAAACCATATAAACTCGCTGTTTTTGTATTACCTTAATTGTTAGTCGATGGAATTAGAGGTGTATCTTGGCTTGTTTCTAATTGGTCAAAGTCTTTAATTGGCTTGTGAGTTTGGGCAAATAGTACGTAAACATTAGGTAATACGTACAAGGTAAAGAAGGTACCTAGCAACATTCCTGCGACTAAAATCAATCCAATGCTGTTTCTAGCCTCTGCCCCAGCACCGGTTACTATCATCAATGGAAAGTGCCCAAGTACTGTCGCTGCGGTGGTCATTAAAATAGGGCGTAGTCTTGAAGTCGCAGCCCCAGTTATTGCGTCTAATTTGTTGTAACCATCAAGTTGTAATTCTTTTGCAAATTCAACAATTAATATACCGTTTTTTGCGACAAGCCCCACTAAGGTAATCAAACCAATTTGTGAATAGATATTTACCGTAGTCAAACCTAGGAAAGGAAATAACATGGCACCGGCTAACGCTAATGGGACCGAACCCAGTAATACAACCAATGGATCTCGTAAGCTGTTGAATTGAATAGCTAAGACAAAATATACAAAAATTAATGCGACTCCTAATATACCCATTAGGCTATTGCCACCTTTACGAATTTGTCTGGATTCGCCAGCATAATCAATATTGTAATAGTCAGGCATGATGTTGCGTGCTATATCCTCTAACGCAGTTAACGCCTGTTCTTTAGTGCTAGACGGTAGAATACCACCGTAAATCTTAAAGGAGTTTTGTTGAGTAAATCGAGTTAACGAGCGAGGTGCTGTAATTTTTTCTAGCTTGGCAATGGCAGATAAAGGAATGAGCTCACCGCTCGGCGTGGTCAATTGTAAGTCTAGTAACGCTTCTGGGGTACTACGATCTTGACCTTTAACCATTGGAATCACTTTGTAAGCGCGTCCTTCTAAGTTAAATCGATTGACGTAGTTACCTGAAAGTAACATGGACATTTGTCTATTGACTTCGCTTAGGTTTAAACCTAAATCAGCAACACGCTCTCTATCTAATACTAAACGTGCTTGAGGTAAATCTATTTTTAAATCGGAATCGGCAAACATGAAATGTCCACTACCAAAAGCAGCGCCGACAATTTGATTGGCATACTCAATCATTTTTTCTGGTGAGTCAGTAGAAGTGATTATGAGTTCTACGTCGAAATTGCCCGCTGTAGGTAGGGCCGGCGGCAATACAGGCAACGCTTTAATACCGGGAATAGAAGACACACTACCGTAAACTTCACCAATTTTATCAGACATACTGAAATCCCGTTGGTCACTAGGCACAAAGTCTACGCCACCAAATCCACCGGTTGGCATAACGATTTGCCACATCTCTTTGCCACCTTCGATAGACAATAGGTTATCGACTATTTGATTCATGTTTTTATCTGTGTAGGCCAAAGAAGACTCAGGAGGTGACTGAGCGATAATAATAATCGTGCTTTGATCTTCGGTTGGGGCTAATTCTTTTTTAGAAGACATATAAAATGGAATGGTGAGCAAACTAATAAAAATAGCAGCAGCAATTAGCTGAGAGCGCCAAGCTAACGCAAACTTAAGCTGGCCTGCGTATATGTTTTCTAATTTTGTAAATTGGTGGTTGACCCACTGAGTGGTTTTGCTTTCTTTTCCACCCTCAGGAGAAAGGTAAGCACTCATTATTGGAGAAAGTGTTAAGGCCACAACCCCTGAAAATAATACTGCTATGGCTAGAGTAAAAACAAACTCTTTAAATAACATACCGGTTAAGCCTGACATAAAGCCAATTGGGGCGTAAACGGCAGCTAAGGTAATGGTCATGCCTATAATTGGAGTGAGTAATTGCCGAGAGCTTTTAAGCGCAGCTGGCACTCTTCCCATGCCTTCTCGCATGTACTTGGCTACGTTTTCAACAACAACAATCGCATCATCTACCACTAGGCCTACTGACAATACGATAGCCAGAATGGTTAAAAGATTTAACGAAAATCCCATTAGCGACATGGTGGCTAATGCACCCAAAATTGAAATCGGGATAGTGATAAGTGGCACTATGGCGCTTCTAAAAGATCCCATTAACATCAATATTACGATACCCACTAAAATGACGGTTTCGGCTAACGTAGTAAAAATTTCAGTAATGGCGTCGCGCATGTATAAAGTCGCATCGTACGCTACGGTAATTTTAGTCTCGCCTTTTAAAGTCGGGTTAATTTTTGCGATCTGTTTGTATAATTCGTCACCAATTGCCATTTCATTTGCGCCTGGTAAAGGCCAAACTGAAATATAGATTGATTGACGGTTATTAAACTTCGCGTTTAATTCGCCTTCTGATTCTGCCAGTTCTACATTGGCAATATCGCCAATAGTGATACTGCTGCCATCGATATTTTTTATCACCAAACGAGCAAAATCTTGTTCGGTTTTCATTAGGGTATTGGCAATTAAATCTATTCTTTGTTTATCGTTTTTACTCTGGCCTATAGTAGCAGCGACATTGTTGTTTATGAGTGCATTTCTGACATCAAGAGAGCTTAAATTAAAGGCTGCGAGTTTAATGGGATCGATCCAAATTCGCATGGCAGGTGAACGACCACCTTCAAGCCCTACTTTTTGCACCCCTTTGATAGTAGATAATATGGGATTGACTTGATTGGTTAAATAATCAGTGAGTTGTTCACGAGACATGTTCTTTGAGTTTACATCTAAATAAAAACTCGCATGTGGTCGGTCGGCTCGTTTGACAGATACCGCGGGATCTTCCGCACCTTGTGGAAGTTCGAATTTAATTTGACCTAAGCGTGTAGATAATTCGGCTAAAGCTAAAGTACTATTTTCATTAAGCTCTAAGAATAAAGTAACAGTGCTGCTACCTGCAACTGAGTTTGACTCTATGTAATCAATGCCAGGAACAGAAGAAGCTGCGCGTTCAATAGGTTCGGTGACAAATCCTTGTATTTCTTTAGCTGAGGCGCCCACATAAAAAGTACGAATCTCGATAGAAGAACTTTCGATTTGTGGGTATTGTAAAATAGGCAATTTTGCTGCGGCCAATAACCCCACTAATACAATCACCATGGATAAGACTATAGCCAAAACAGGTTTTGTGACAAACATGTCCATTACGCTTTTTTTCATATGTTGCATAATTTAGTTCCAGTTTAGTTAGCAGCTTGTTCTAAGGTTGCTTGCGGGGTGAAAGTCACTAACATATCGGGTCTTAGTTTAAAGGCGCCAATACTCACGATGAGATCGTTCATGGCTAAACCTGATAAGACGACTGTGTTTTCTCCGTGCTCGTCACCTAAATCAATCTCTTGTCGTTTAGCGCGGTAGTTTTTATTGTCCTTAGCCGGGGTTAATACATAGACATAGTTGGTAAATTGATCCCTCATAATTGCTGAGGTAGGAATTTTGAGCGCTTCTGTGGGCTCTGAAGTCGGTGCTAAAACACTGACCACAGTACCTGGTTTAAACAATTGTTTGTTATTTTCGATTTGGGCTCTGAAAGTTAAGCTACGTGCTGCTTTATTTAGCAATGTATTCTGCGCAACTATTTTGCCCTTAATAGTTTGTTCTGAATAAGGTGCTTGAATGAGCACATCGCTGTGTTTGTTTATATTGGCGTATTGTTGGGGCAATTTGAAATCGACCCAGATTTTCTCGTCAATGCCGACTAGGGTGTTAATTTCGCTATTGGCCGAAAGGTACTGTCCCACCTCTAGAGTGTGTAACCCTGTAATAGCATCAAATGGCGCTTTAATCGTTTTTTTGTTTATCAAACTTGTCACGGCTTGAACTTCAGCTTGTTTAATCGTGACTTGAATACGTGCTTTGTCATAGTTATCTTGACTAACTATTTTTTGTTGATACAACTTTTTATTTCGGCGTAACTCTATTTCGGCTAGTTCCAACGCTGCTTTTGCATTTACTAATCTTGCTTGTTCTTCACTTACGTCTAATTGAACTAAAGTTTGACCTGCAGAAACTTGTCCTCCAGAAGGTAGATTGAGAGAAATAATCGAGCCTTCTAACTCGTTGCGTAAGGTAATGGTGCGAAGTGCTACAACTTCACCTAACGCTTTGGTTTTTGGTGACCATAAGGTTGAACTGACTTTAATTGCTTCTACCATTTCAGGAAATTCTGGTGGGGTTTGACCGACAGATGCATTACTTTGTTTTTGATTAATGTAAAACAAAGCAGTGGCAAGTATGCCGCATGTGAAAACGGTAATACTCCAGCGAAGTAATGGGCTGGTATTTTTCATGTTATGTCCTTAACGTAAATCTAATATTTGTAATGCATGAATTGCTTTTTGAATGCCTTCGTCCGTTAGCGGCGACTGCCAATTATAAGCGTTGATATAAGTTTTTATTGTTTGAATTTGTAAACTGCTGTGATCGAGTAATTCGTTATCAGGGGTAAAATGTCCAAATAATTGTTTGCCTCGTAATTGTTTGTTGACGTGAGTAAAGCCTACTGAAATAGCCCACAATCCTAAGGTAAATTTGTTAACGTAATCAGTGTCATTTTTAGGGACGATTATTTCACCTGATGCGACTGCTTTATCAATGCAACCTCTGCATTCACCGTCTACACAGTTATCAGCGGCATAAAACTTGTTTTTCCAAACTTCTGAACCACAACTCAAAATGGCATCGTTTGTAATCAACATTTCTAGGTGAGAGGCAAAAGGAAACAAGTTTGCTTTCGACTTATCAACCAAGTTAAGTGCAATATAGCGTTCTGGCGTGGTGAGATTTAGTTGATATATTGCTGCAAAATTTCTTTTCAACTGCTTAAAATGAGCCGTCGCTAACGCTAATAATACGTCTTCTTTAGATTGCACGTGTTTATACACTGAGCCCATAGACATGCCTGCTTTTTGGGCTATGTCAGACATTTTAAACCCAAGCAGCGAGCTTTCCGTTATAGCGGAAATCGCAGCTTGGATAATCATTTCTTCTTGTTCTTCTGGCGTAAAACGTGCTGCTGGAGACATAATTATATATTTTAAACCTGTTAAATAGACATAAATCACACAAGGTGAATATTATTCGAATGTTGTTCGAATGAGATTATCCATTTATCTACAAAAATGTCAAAGCTTGAATAGGGAAGGGTTAAATAAATATGTTACTAAATTTTAATAAAGACGATAAGGAGTGAAAATGATTGAATTTTTATAGGTTGAACTAAAAGAAAGTTGATGTGTATAAGGTTATCGAGATTATATCGACAAAAAGTTTCTTAACTCTTCTTGTCTGGCTAAGCCATCTTGCATACCTAACGCGATAAGTTCTCGGCAAAACTCTTTTTCAAACAACAGGTAACTTAGCAAACTTGTGTCAGCTTTATCATGTAGACCTAACATACGTAAAAGGATTTTTATTCCAGCTGGCATTCTATGAAAATGTTTAGCGGCCATTTCGTTAAAATTAACACTGGGATTAATCACTAAACAATCTATGGTTTTTAGATCCGTTAATTGCCTTTGTTTGTGAGTCATATGGGCGATGGTATTGTTAATGCGCTCTAAACGTTCTAAATCAGATTTTAGCGTATCGGCAAAAATGGTATCTAATAGATGTCCCGCAATCGCAATACTATTTGGGAAACGACTCATATCCGTAAAACGAGAGACCCGCTCTGGTTGTTCAACCCCAATCACTAATATTTTTTCAGCCCCTAGATGAATGGCTGGACTAAGTGGTGATAATTGATGAACTGACCCATCCCCTAAAAATTCACCTAAAAGTTTTACCGGTGGAAATAACATGGGAATTGCTGAGGAGGCAATCAGGTGTTCAGAATTTAAGGTGCAGGGGATGCCTCTTCTTTGCTCTCTTTGCCAAGGCAGAATATCATCTTGCCCTTGATAAAAACTGATGGAGTCATGGCTGGTATAACTGGATGCGTTAATACTGATTGCCCGTAAATACCCTCGAGCTACGTTATTGTCGATTCTTTTGAAATCTAAATGACTGCGAATTAAATTTCTTAAAGGTTGGTTGTTCAATAAACTAGATGGATTTTTTTGGTTTTGTTCATTTAAAAAACTGCTTAAAAAGTTACTTGATAAGTGTTTGAATACATCTCTCACGCCACTATCGTAAACCTGACGAGTATGAAAGTTTTTCCACACCCATTCTAGTTTTCTAAGGCCTAAATGGTAACACGAAGCATAACAAGCTAAACCTGTTGCATTTATGGCGCCAGCTGAGTTTCCGCAGACTATGGGGAAGGGAATGCCCTGGTTACGAGGTAGAAATGTAGCAATTGCCTTAAGTACACCAAGCTGATACGCCGCACGAGCGCCACCTCCGGATAACAATAATGCATATTGATTTCTTTCAGACAAAAAATACTTCCTCTATAATTCGAGACTTAAGCCTTCAGCTGCAGCAAACAATTCTAAATTAGCTCCGCCAACTTCAATAACAAATTGGCAATGACTTTCAATTGCGGCAATTTGATCATCAGTACGAATATGGTCATGGCTATATAACGCCATGCGCTTGGCTCGACTTGCCATGGCGAGTTTAACTGCTTCCTCTGCGACAGAATGCCCCCAGCCCGATTTTGCTGGCATGTCTTCGATCATATATTGTGCATCGTGAATTATGAGATCAGCGTCTTTGCAAAATTCTACCCATTCTAAAAAATCAGTATTCTTTTTATAGGGAGGGTAAAGTTCGTTATCCGTGATATACACAACTTTTTTACCATCGGCTTCAATGCCAAAAGAGCTGCCGCCGCCAGGGTGATTCATGGTTAAACGGGTGATCTTGGCCTGTCCAATTTGCCAACTATCAATACTTTTTTCTAATGGTGTTATCTGGATATTAGCGGGTAAGGTTTTGTAATCCACAGGAAATACACTACCACTCATTTGAGTCAGAATAGCGTCATATTCATCAAAACTTATTTGACCAGGGGTGATGTTTATATTTCTATTTGGCTGATAAATAGGAGCAAAAAACGGAAAACCTTGAATATGATCCCAATGGTTATGTGTCAGTAACAAATGTATGTCGTTAGTTTGCTTAATGAGTTTTTGCCCCAGGTTTTTAATACCTGTTCCAGCATCGAGTATTAAGTCGGTGCCATCTTCAAGGCAAACGTGAGTACAAGCGGTATTACCACCATATTTAATAAATTCAGGTCCAGGAGCTGGGCAGGAACCACGTACACCGTAAAAGGTTATTTGCATCTATTCTCTCGTTACTGGCCATTTTCTAAATTAGGCAAAGTGATATCAATCCATGAGTTTAAACTTTACCACCAAAGAGTATCAGAATTAAGTATAAACTTAATTGTTAAGGTATGCGGTTTTTATAGATATAAAAAAAGCGTCATACGACGCTTATTTTTATTTTTAATGAAGTTATAAGTTACTGATAAATGTAGCTAACTGATTTATTTCTAGTAGTGTTTTTTCACCACTTCTACGGTTTTTATATTCGACTTTGTTTTCGTCTAGATTACGCTCACCAATGACAATAGTATGAGGTATACCCACTAATTCCATATCGTTAAACATAACCCCAGGGCGTTCTTTTCGATCATCAAATAATACTTCAATACCGGCTTCGGATAATTGTGCGTATAAGGATTCGGCAACTTCTTGGATTCGATGAGATTTATGCATATTCATTGGAATGATTGCAACTTTGAATGGCGCAATGGCGTCGGGCCAAATTATGCCATATTTATCGTGATTTTGTTCAATCGCCGCGGCGACAATTCTTGAAACACCGATACCATAACAACCCATAGTTAAGGTTTTATGTTTACCATTTTCATCTAATACACCACAGTTTAACGCTTGAGAGTATTTGTCGCCTAATTGAAATATATGACCGACTTCGATGCCTCGTTTTATTTCAAGGTTGCCTTGACCATCTGGAGAAGGGTCGCCCGCGGCTACGGTTCTAATATCTGCAACCTGATACTCACCTGCATCTTTGCCCCAATTACATCCGGTAAAGTGAAAACCAGCTTCATTCGCGCCACAGACAAAGTCAGCAACATGTGCTGCATGGCTATCAACAATTATTGGTATGGTTAAACCAATGGGGCCGATAGATCCTACTGAACACTTCAACTCATCTTGAATTTGTTGTTCTGTTGCCATTTTTAACGGTAATGATACCCCGTCAATTTTTTCTGCTTTGATTTCGTTTAATTGATGATCACCACGCAATACTAAAGCGACTAAGCCTTGGTTGCCTGCTTCGTCTGCTTCGGCAAGGACAATGAGTGTTTTTAAGGTTTTTTCACAAGAAACGTTGAGGAACGTTGACACTTCTTCAATTGTATTTTGGTCAGGTGTGGCTACTTTCTCAAGCTCTTGTGTACCAGCAGGGCAGGTACCTGTTGGAGCTAAGGTTGTAGCCATTTCTGTATTAGCTGCATAATCTGAGGCATTAGAGAATGCGATATCATCTTCACCAGACTCAGCTAATACGTGGAATTCGTGTGATGCACTTCCACCAATAGAACCTGTATCTGCGATAACTGGACGGTAATCTAATCCCATACGTTCAAATATATTGCAGTAGGCTTTAAACATGTTTTGATACGTGTCTTCAAGACTCGTTTGATCCATATGGAAAGAGTAGGCGTCTTTCATGGTGAACTCTCTACCACGCATGATGCCGAATCTTGGACGTACTTCATCACGAAACTTAGTTTGAACTTGGTAGACATTTAAAGGTAATTGTTTATAACTGCTGACTTCATTTTTAACTAAGGCAGTGACAACTTCTTCATGAGTTGGGCCTAAAACAAAATCTCTAGAATGACGATCTTTTATACGTAATAATTCAGGTCCGTACTCTTCCCATCTTCCGGACTCTTCCCATAAGTCAGCAGGTTGTACTACTGGCATGAGTATTTCTATTGAGCCCGCTTTATTCATTTCGTCACGAACAATGTCGGCCACTTTATTTAAAACTCGCAAACCAGTGGGTAGCCATGTATACAGACCAGAAGCTAATTGCCTAACCATGCCTGCTCGTAACATTAGCTGGTGGCTAATGACTTCAGCGTCTGCAGGGGTTTCTTTTTGGGTCGATAATAAATATTGGCTAGTGCGCATGGATGGTAAAGTCTCAATTAATGGTGAAAAATCGGCGGTTATTCTAACAGCAGCTCAAGCAGGGAAAAAGTGTTATTCACTTTGAGGTTAGTTTATTTTCTCCACTGAAAATACAATATTGCTATTTTCAACTACACGCCATTGAATATTAAGGTTACATAGAGTCATGCCGTATGGTTTATTTTGCTCTTTTGATGTTTGATATGCAGGGCGAGGATCTTGACTGAGAACCTCTGAAATAAGGGTTTTTAAATTGGTTTCATTATTCTGTAAATAGAGGAGTTGTTCATTCGCTTCAGCAGTATATTCAACCTGCATTAAAGTCGGTGCTGTATGGGCAAAACCTCCATTGGCTTGGGGGACACTGTCGGCATAGGGAATATAGGGCTTTATATCCAATATTGGTGTTCCGTCCAAAAGATCCATCCCCCTTACCACTAAGCTAAGTTGTTTGTTTTTTTGTTCGATAGAGACAAATTCTACTACTGACATGCCAATGTTATTGGGTCTAAATGTACTTCTGGTGGCAAACACTCCTTGTTTTTTATTTCCGCCTAATCGTGGAGGGCGAACTAAAGGAGAGTGAGGTTTATCGGCAGTTTGATGGAAGTTAAATAACAACCATAAATGACTAAATTGTTCTAACCCACGTAAATAATTAGGGTCATTAAACTCATTTTCAAAAAAAATGGTGCCTAGTGCACTAGGTACTAAACCTGGTTGTCTAGGGATCGCAAATTTTTGTTTATAGGGAGTTTGGATAATTCCAATTGGTTTAATGTGTATGGACATGACTTTTATTTGAGATTTGGAAGCAAAAACCTTGAGTTATATTCACTGATTAATTCACAGGGTTCAACATTTAACGCATAAATTTGTTTAAAACGGCATTAGCAAAAAGACATAGCATTCGATACCATTTAAACAATCAAGTTTTAAGGTATTTATCATAGTGTCAGATATTTCAGTAACAAATAAACAAGTTCAATCTCACCTTTATTTAAGACATTTAGTGCTTAAGCAAGAATTAACTGACTTTAACCTAACTGATACATCACTTACTCAAGTGGATGGTTCTAAATTTGAAAATAGTCGTTTTCAAACTTTAGTTATCTTCGCGGAAGGTTTACAACTTGCTCAATTATTACGGGTTTCAGACTGTTTAAGCAGTTATTTAGAGATTGGATATTTCTCAGTTGTGCAAGCTGAAGGTGTAGCTGGATTCTCAATTGCAGCAAAGGTATCGGTTACTAACAGTGAAGGTTTGAATTTAGCGTTGTTTGAATTAGCTGAAGAGTTAAGCATTGAGCTTTGCTTGGTTGATAAAGTCCCTTCTTTAGATGAGCCTGGCTTATTGTTAATGGATATGGACAGTACGGTTATTGCAGTGGAATGTATTGACGAAATAGCTGCTCTAGCGGGCGTTGGAAAACAAGTAGCAAGTGTGACAGCACAAGCCATGCAAGGGAAGTTGGATTTCGCTGAGAGTTTACGAACTAGGGTTGCTTGTTTAGCTGATGCTAATGAAAATATTATTCAACAAGTTCGACTTGCCTTACCTTTGATGCCTGGAATCGCTAATTTAGTCAATGTGTTAAAACAATATAATTGGAAGTTAGCCATTGCCTCTGGTGGATTTACTTATTTTGCTGATTATTTAGCGCAGCGATTAGAGCTTGATGCCGCGGTAGCTAATCAATTAGAAATTCGCGACGGGAAATTAACAGGTTTAGTTTCGGGCCGAATCATCGATGCTAATGTTAAGGCTGAAACTTTGCTTGAGCTAGCAAATAAATGGGCTATTCCTCAGTCTCAGACTATTGCTATGGGGGACGGGGCAAATGATTTAGTGATGATGAACGCAGCGGCTTTAGGTGTGGCATTTCATGCGAAGCCTATCGTCCGTCAAAAAGCTGATATTTCAATTGGTCGAGGGGCTATGGATGCGTTAATTTGGGTGTTGATTGCCGCTCAAAGGTAGTATTTTACAAACTAGTTTAAGGCTTAAACTTGAAATAAATCAGAAAAGTTTAAGCCTTAAGGATCTGTTCAATTCCCATTTGTTTTATTTTGTGTTTTTTCGGTGTTTTATGATTATTTTCAATCACTTTAGCGTCGAAGTTAAATCGTTTTAGTACCTCATCTGTCACATCAACAATGTCACCCATGGCACTCACGCTCCACAATTGCTCTTCTAATTGTTTTGCTTTGTGCAACGCATAAATACTGACGTAGTTTAATTCAGATTGCATGGTTTCAAAATCTGGTCTGCCGGTGCGAGCTAGGAATACTTTCACTGCGATAAATTGCCCGTATTGTAATGCTGTTGCTATAAATTGTCGGCGCTGTTCTGGTTTAGTAAATTGATTTGAATAATAGCTATGTACTGCTTCACTAAGCTCTTTTTTACTTGGATCAAAGGCAATAAACAGTTCTTTTACCATAGGTTTATTATTAGGTTTAATATTGGCTAATGTTTGTGGAATAAAGTCATGTCGAACTTTGGCATTTCTAAATAGGGGATAAAGGTTGCATTCCTGCTCACCGGTTTTAAATTTTAACAAATTTGATAGCCGGCTTGGCATTGACCAACTTGCACTCGCATCTGGCACAAAGTCATTGGTGTCTTTACGTAAGAAAAATGCAGTGTTCACAATATTCTGAGAGTAAATATTTCTAAGCGCTTCACCTATTCCAGGCACTTCTTCTTCATCTCTATAAGCCTTTAATTTTGAACGATTAGCTTTAATTAGGGTTTCAAAAAAACGTCTGGCTGTATTGTTTTCTTCAGTCACAAAGTTTTGTAAATGAATAACATAACCGTCTTTAGAGGTATGTTTTACCAAATAGGGTAAATCGGTTAAATCAAATTTACTGGTGACTGATTGAAGTTTTGGAAAAGTCAGTGACACTCTATTCGTGCCGTCTGGTATAAATAATTTATTCAGTTCAATTTTTAGGCCTTTGGTAGAAATATCCTCTGTTTGTCCGTTAACAATGGTATCGCCAACTTTAATAATGACCGCGGTTCGTAATAGAAACCGAGTCTCTCGTCTTTGATTAAAATATTTGAATCTGTATACGGTGACTATCGCAGGTGGTTTGTTTCTAGGGTGGCCAAAGACCTTTAACTTAGGTAATTGTTCTCTAGATATTTTGTTTTTTTGATATTGTTCTGTACTGACATCGTCAGTTATATTGGTCAATACAGCAATATACTTAAGGTTTTTTAACCGAGACATTAGTCGCGGCGAAGGTTTTTGGTTTTGCCGTTTAACTGACTCATTAATTGAGTTTGAAATTGACAATGGGCGGTAACTTTGTTCAGGATCCATTTTAGTTAATTGCATTTTATATACACGCCAGCTAGCTTTACGTGAACCGTAACCTAAGAATAGTTTTTTAAGTTGAGGTTTTGCATCTAATTCGTCATTTGTTGCTGAATAAAAATATACCTTGTCGTTTTTAATATGATTGAACACAAAAATAAATAACTCTTGGTGCCCTTTAGGTTGCGCCAAAGCTTGCTTAATACGAGCCTCTGTTAATAGATAACCGATTTTTAGGTCTTGGATTTCATTCGCCCAATATTGGATTTCTTCTCTATTACTGTCATTAGCCAAAGCATACCTAGGGATGAAATTATCCCCAACTTTATCTATGTATACTGGAATGGAGGTGAAGCTTGGTATGTAATATTGTTCGTAAGCTTTATTTTGGATTGCGTTAATTGTATTGTCTAAGTTGACCTTATAGCGGCGTTTGTTGCCGTGAATAAATTGTTTTAAAAAATTATCAAAAGGTAAATTAGGGTTGTCATCCACTCGTTTTAAGTTAAGGCGCTGAGCCTCAACCATTTGATCAATACTACCAATGACATATATCAGTCCTTGACGTTTATTAAGGGAATATTCTTTTTCTAGACCTCGAAATTGAATGGTTAATCTTTCGCCTACTTTAAATAGGTGTTCTTTACTGGCTTTAACCTTTAGCCCATTAACAGATATATCTATCGTGTTGGCTTGTAAACTTTTATTCTGATTAGTAAATATTTCAATATTGACAGAATAGTTCATTCGCTCTTCATCTCGTTGAGCAAAATTGCCGAATTTAATAAGAGGGGCTAAGTAACTT
>NZ_JBPOFP010000044.1:0-35919 GCF_051252315.1 Paraglaciecola sp.
GAGCTAGGTCGACAAGAAGCCCTAGCCTTTATGAAAAAAGCTTGTGACGCAATTGCTAAATTGAATGCACATATAGGTAGACAAGCGGTACAGGCTATAGAAATTCAAACCGCACCTAATCGAAGCAAAGCTAATGGCTCAGCTGCAGCATTAGAAAAGTCATTGGAAACTATGTTGCAGTGGGATTGGCAAGGGGCGCAGCTGGTAATTGAACATTGTGACACATTAGTGCCAGACCAATCTCCAGCTAAAGGTTTTTTAACTATTGAAGATGAAATTGCGGTAGTTAAAAACGTGAATGCTAGCTTGTCAGCAAATGTGGGCATGGTAGTAAACTGGGGCCGCTCAGTAATTGAGACTCGCACTGTAAATGGGGCAAATGAACATATTCAATTGTTAAAGTCTGAAGGTTTATTATCAGGCTTAATGTTTTCTGGTGTTTCTGATCAAGACACTGAATATGTTACTTGGGCTGACACGCATATGCCGCCTGCGCCAAATGAACAATTAAAAGCCGGAGCTGAAGGGTCTTTGATGACCGAGAAACAAATGCACGCTAGTTTAGCTGCTTGTGGGAACGAATTGAGCATTGTAGGAATTAAACTAGGGATCAGACCTAAAACAATGCCGTTGCTAGAACGCGTTGCACACATTAAAGACTGTTTAAGCGCACTGGAACGTTACTAAGTCTTTTTGATTGCTTTAATTCATAACAACAGTAGATGTATTCATCATCTACTGTTTTTTTTCTAACGCTTTAATTTGATTGAAGAGTTCTTGATTAGCCTTAACACCAACCCCTAATTCTTTGCCTTTTTGCACGACATACCCATTGATGTATTCAATTTCAGTTTTTCTACCATGATAAATATCTTGGTGCATTGAAGAGTAATTATTAGCTGTTTTTTCTATGACTTGATTAACTCGTTTTAGTAAATCTTTTAACTGCACAGAGTAGTTAAGTTGTTGCATTATTGAACATATTTCAGAACATGTTTTTTCTATTTCCCCCGTATACTTTCGTTCGTTCAATTCACCATTTTTTATGTTGTGTATGGCTGTTAAAGGGTTAATCACTGCGTTAATTGTTAGTTTATTCCATAATGCGATTGTTATGTCTTGGTGCCAAGAGCTAGGAGGTAATAAGTTGGTTAGAATTTTTTCTATTTCTTCTACTTGCTCAGGTTCTGGCGAATTTATCCAGCCTAGGTGTGTTTCTCCTAGACCTGTTTGTTTTACATAGGCTGGCGCGGGCTTAAACGCTCCATAACTGGTGGTGGCGGCTACACAAGGATTATCCGGTAATAGCTGTTTGACTTGTTCAATGGTGCCCATGCCATTGTGTAACAGCACAATCACTTGATGAGGTTGTATGTTTTTTTGCATGCTTTTTAGCGCAGCAAGCACCTGATAAGCCTTGATGGGTAAAATCAGTAAATCAAAATTTTTGGCTTGGTCTATTTGGCAGGTTTTTGGCTGTATCTGGGTAACTTGCTGCCGAATGTCTTCTATCTGCAGTGAAAAGTTAGGTTTTACTAAAGTTTTGTTACGTAATAATAGTTGATAGTTATAACCTAAATTATGACATTGGCTTGCCAACAACCCACCAATTGCTCCTTGCCCAATTATGGCTATTTTTAATGAGTTTTTGGATTGTGTATCTGAAGATAAGGATAAAGGAACCATTGGTGTTATTTCACTTTGGGCCAAGGTAAATCAGCAGGTGAGGGGAGTTTTTCGATGGCTGCTGTCATTTCTTTAGATACAAAATTTTGACCAAAATCAGGCAGACATTTAACTAATATCTCTTGCTGTTGATAACAAAATTTAATTGTATAAGCATGTAAATAAGTACGATCTGATGGTTCACCTTTGTACAGTTCATCTCCCAATATTGGACTGGATAAACTTTTTAACGCTACCCTAATTTGATGAGTTTTTCCGGTTAAGGGTTTCACTAAAAATAAACGGATGTTAGGTAAAATACCGTAACTAAAAAACTGAGTGGTAGCGAGGTTATCCTGACTTGAATTTAGGATCCATTTTCCGTCCCTAACTTTATGCATACCTCCTTTGATCGTACCTTGTTTCTTTTTAGGTTTTTTTGTACAGATTGCTAGATAATATTTTTCGATTTTTTTATTGCTAAACAACTCGCCAAAGGTCGCAGCGGCTTGTGCATTTTTTGCCAATATTAAAATACCAGAGGTAACTTTATCGAGACGGTGTACTAGCCAAAGTTTTGGTATTTGTAATTGACTACAGATGATGGGCAGTACACCAGTTGATTCGTTTTCGTTTTGAACCGCAATGTTGGCTGGTTTATTTATGACTATAAAATCAGCATGTTCATATAAAACTTCTATGGGCAAGGTGAAACGTATCCTTTAATTTAATAATGATATTGCGGCAGGGTACTCGAAGTCATCTATTAGTTTTCGCAATTCTTCCTCATCAGCCGGTGACAATGTCAATGCACTTAAATATTGTTCAAGTTTTTTATCTGACAAGAACTCATTTCGTTGGAGAGCGGCAATCAGCTTTTGTTTTTCAGTTTCAGGTTCGGTCTCTTGAATTTTGGTGGTTTCTGTTGGGTTTGCAACAGGGTCTTGAGTGCCATATTTTTGGGAGGTTAATATTGTTAATTCAACGAGTTGTAGAAATTCGTGAAGGTTATCTTGTAGCTTGGTTAAATCACCAGCTAAAGAATCAAAATTATCTTCAACTTCTTTACAGGCATGATGTAGCGCTGTCATACCTAAATTTCCTGTAACGCCTTTTAAGGTGTGTATCAGTCGTTTAGCCGTGGTCAAATCTTCACTTTTGAAGCTAGAAATTAATTGTTCGTTGAAATTTTCATTTTGACTGACAAACTTTCCTAATATGGTAATTAACATTGTTTCGTTACCACTAAATTGTTTTAAAGCAAAATCGTGGTCAAAGATTACTAATTCGTCTTCTGTCAAAATTCTTCCGTCCATTAAATGTTAGCAAGGTGCTTAATATATTCTTTAAAAAGGCTTAATGTAAACCGCTTTATAAGTATCGATTTATACTATCAGAGTCTTAACTGATTTGTTACGTGATGTGAATGTTAGTCAATTTACCTACTCGAACGGTTACTTTATTTTTTAAGTGCAGGTAGACTACACCACGTAATAAAATCCTTTAATTAACGTTCTATACCCAAGTCAGTTACTGAATTCTTATAGTTAGGTGACTTGGGTATAAAACGCTAAGCAGTTTTTAAATCTTTAATCTGTGAAGTAGTTAAAGCTACTTCCTACTAGTGGACAGAATTTTGCGAGAAAATAAAAGTTCTTTTACAGAACGTTTAACGTTATTAAACGATACGAAAGTAAAACAATCTCTTACAGGTATTAGGCATGGTGTAGAACGAGAGTCGTTGAGAATAAACCCAGATGGGGGATTAGCTCAAACGCCACATCAGACCGCCTTGGGATCCGCATTAACTCATGAATATATCACTACAGATTTTTCTGAATCGTTATTAGAATTCATTACGCCACCTGAGGAATCGATTGATAAAACAATCGGTCAACTAACTGACGTACACAAATATGTTGTTGAAAATATTGGTGATGAACGTCTATGGTCTATGAGCATGCCGTGTTTTGTTGAAAGTGAAGACACTATTCCCATTGCCAATTACGGTTTATCTAATGTAGGTCGAATGAAAACCTTGTATCGAGTGGGATTAAAAAATCGATACGGCAGCATGATGCAAGCAATTTCTGGGGTGCATTTTAATTTTTCATTGCCAGAAGAATTTTGGCAAACGTGGTTGCCTAATCTCGGGGAGGCGGCTAATAAAGATACAATATCAGCGGCTTATTTTGCTTTGATCCGTAACTATCGTCGGTATTGTTGGATTATTCCCTATCTATATGGCGCCTCACCCGCTTTATGTGGTTCGTTTATTAAGGGAAAAGAGACATCTTTAGATTTCAAAAAGTTAGGCAAAGGAACTTATTACCTGCCTTATGCTACGTCTTTAAGGATGAGTGATTTAGGTTATACCAATAGCGCTCAGTCAGGCTTAAACATTTGCTATAACCAAGTTGATACGTATATTGAATCGTTACGAAAAGCGATTAGTCAACCTTCAGAAGACTACCAGCAATTTAGTGGCAAAAAACATGGTCACTACCAACAGTTAAACAGCAATGTATTACAGATTGAAAATGAACTTTATTCACCTATTAGGCCTAAACAACCTACACATTCTTTAGAAAAACCCACTGATGCGTTAGATGAAAGGGGGGTAAGTTATATTGAAGTACGGGCTTTGGACGTGAACCCTTACAGTGAAATTGGCATTGAGCGTAATCAGTTTTACTTTTTAGACGTGTTTCTACTTTATTGCGTGACTAAACCGAGTGCGTTTTTTGATCCTAACCTTTACCAAGAAACAGAAAATAATTTAAGTGAAGTGGTAAATAGAGGGCGCGATCCTAGCCTTAAGTTAAGTCAAAATGGTCAAATAATTGCTTTATCTGAATGGGCATTAACTTTGTTTTCTGAGTTAGCTGAAGTCGCACTAACCTTGGATCAGGCGAATAATACAGAACAGTACGGCGTTGCTGTTGAAGTAGAAAAACAAAAGGTACTGGATCCCAGTTTAACCCCTTCGGCTAGAATTCTAAAAACGTTGTTAGATAAAGACATTGATAACGGAACATTTGGTTTAGCTCTTGCTGATGACTACAAAACACAGTTGATGGAAACTGAATATCGTTATATGAATACTGAAGAGTTGTCTATTCATGCCGAACAATCAATCCAAAAACAACAATTAATAGAACAACAAGATTTACAATCGTTTGATGATTTCTTAAGAAATTATTTTGAATCAACTGATGATTTAGTTGAGGCATAAAAAAAGCCTGACTCAGGTCAGGCTTAAAAAATTACTACAAGGGAAACACACACAATAATAAGAACACGCTAATTAAGAGTGGCCTATGTCAAAAAAGTTCAAAAAAAATAACACTTTTTTAAAATTTATTTTCACACTTATAATGAGCACTCTATTCTTAGTGAGTTGTAGCTCCACTCCACCTCGAAATATCGACAATGTTTGTGATATTTTTTCAGAAAAGTCTGACTGGTATGTTAGCGCCTATGATATGCATAAAAAATGGGGAGTGCCCATTCATGTGCCAATGTCTATGATGTATCAAGAAAGCTCATTTAAAGCCACCGCTAGGCCGGGAAAAAAGTATGTTTTCTTTGGGCTAATTCCTTGGGGCCGATTAAGTACTGCGTTTGGTTATTCGCAGGCTAAAACACCAACTTGGGAAGATTATCAGCGAGAAACAGGTAACGCTTGGGCTGATAGAACTAATTTTGATGATGCGATGGATTTTATGGGCTGGTTTATAAACAAAACTCACAAAATGAATAAGGTATCTAAGTGGGACGCAGAACTTCAGTATCTTAACTATCATGAAGGTTGGACTGGATATCGCCGTGGAAATCACCATAAAAAACCATGGTTAAAGAAAGTAGCTAAAAAGATAAAAAAACGTTCGTTGGTTTTTGCACAGCAGCTTAAAAGTTGTGAATCAGATTTCTCAAAAGGTGGCTTTTGGAGCTGGTTCAGTTAAGGTTATATTTATACACCAATACAATCGATATTGATTTTCCACTTTATAGGTTACTGAATAGGTAACAATAATAAGGATTAAATATGAAAGGCGTAATTTTTGTAAAATTTAATGAGTTTGTCGAAGAGTTATGGGGAGATGAATTCTGGGACGAACTGATTGATGAGGCAAGTTTACCTAGTGAAGGCGCTTACACGACTGTAGCGACATATGCTGACGAAGAACTTTTTACACTAATTGAACTCATCGTAAAGAAAAAAGAAATTTCAGCTAAGGACGCTCAGTTTGCATTTGGTAAATGGATATTTAAACAGTTATACGAAGTAGCACCAGCTGGCGCTCACGACTTTAAAGATGTTTTTGCATTCTTACATGCTGTTCAAGACTTTATTCACGTTGAAGTAAAAAAACTCAATCCAGATGCTCTACTCCCCGAATTCGAATTTTTATTTGAGTCGGAAAGTAAAGTTTCATTTCACTATCAATCTCCTCGAAAGTTATGTTTTTTCTGCGAAGGCATTGTCCACGGTTTAGCTGAACACACAGGTCAAAGAGTCAGTGTTGGTCAATCAGAGTGTGAACATGAAGGTGGAAGTCGTTGTGTGATCGAAGTTGAGAAACTGTAACCTTGTCTGATTCTGAATTACAAAAACGTATCGATCTTCTGGAAAGAAAACTAACCAGAGAGAAGAAAGCTAGGAATTTGGCAGAAACACAATTAGAAAAATATTCCTTAGAGATTTATGAGACCAATCAATCTCTACAGACTTCACTGGCATTTGCGAAGAAAAAGCAAGCGGAACTTGAGTACTTAGGTAGTGCGTCAAATGAAGTAGCATCAGAGGCTTCTTTAAATGAGTTGATGGCTAATACTGTTGCTCTAACCGGACAATTTTCTTCTGCAGACTGTGGATTTTACCTGGTTACTCAAAATGGTCGTTTATTGTCAAATGACAGTTATAAATTGTGGCAGAAGAACGAAGGTTGGTGTAACGATGTTGATTTAATTAAACGAGCTAGTGAATTATTACCGTTAGATAAATCAAAGGCCTTCGACTCTTGGATTGTCTCACCAATTTCAGATGTTGATGTAGGTAGAAAAGAAGTCTATCACTGGATAACTTATACCAATTTTTCCATTATGAATGATAGGGTGGCATGGATTGTATTTTTTAGTGCTGATGATCATTTGGATGTCGAATCATTATATGTATTAGAAACCGTTCGAGGGCACCTACTCAGTGGTATACGCAGGCGAATTTCTGATGTCCGTATACTTAAACGAACAGTACAACTTCAAGACACTGTGAGCAGTTTAGAAGTGGCGAAACGGCAGTTAGTCCAATCTGAAAAAATGGCTTCTTTGGGGCAGTTAGCTGCAGGGGTCGCTCATGAAATAAATAATCCAATAGCATTCGTTCATTCTAATATGCAGATTTTAAAAGAATACTTGGATGACTTTATTAGATTGGATCAATCTATCCGTAAAACTCTAAGTAAAAATCAAACTTTAAATCAAAGCCAATACGACGATTTTTGTGAGCAAATTGAATTGTCGTATCTGCAAGAAGACTCATTGTCATTACTAAAATCAAATTTAGAAGGATTACAGCGAGTTAGAGAGATTGTTGATAACTTAAAGAGCTTTTCTCACGCTGGCGATGAAGTTTTTTCTAATATCTCTATTTTTGATTGTGTCGAATCTGCGCTAAAAATCGCGTGGAACTCTCTCAAGTATGAATATAAAGTAGATAACCAACTGAGCAAGAAGTGCCCGCCAATTTTAGGAAACCTGGGACAACTTCAACAAGTGTTTGTTAACCTTTTTATGAACGCTGCACAAGCAATGGAAGGTGGTGGAACCTTGAGTATTTCACAAACGCTAGAGGCTAAAAATTTAACTATTCATGTAGTGGATGATGGATGCGGTATGGATGAGAATACAGTTGCTAAGTTATTTACGCCATTTTTTACAACAAAACCAGTAGGCGTTGGCACGGGGTTGGGACTCTCTATTTCGTTTGCCATTTTAGAAGCACACTCCGCAATAATTCAAGTCGACTCGCAACTAGGTAAGGGCAGCAGTTTTAATATTACTTTTCCTTTATTATGATTGTTGTTCTGCTGACTCCACAATTACTTTCAAGCTTGTGTTTTGACTTTCGTCAAAGTGTTTGAGTTTATTCAAGGTCACATCGGTAAACACATGGCCTTCCGGTAAAATTAACATGTGATTCTGGGTGAATAAGTTGTATTTTAAAACCATCCCAGGTTCTATTTCATGTAACCCTATAGGAGTTTCGACAAACTGATTAGAAATGATATTTGGATTGTCTAGTAACAGGCTCAAAATAGTCAGGTCGTATTTTATTCCACCTAACTTTTTCATTTCAATTCTAACGTTAATGTCCGTCATAGTGATGCCATTGACTCTTCCCATCCTTAATAGCCAAAAGTCTTTAGCAACAGCCAGTATCTTCGATCCTATTGGTATTTCTTCTTCTACTAATTTATTTACTCCATTACCATCAACTTTTTCAAACTGATTAAACAATATTTCTGACACAGGATTAAGATGCTGCGCAGGATTGAGGATCACTCTGGCGACATTTATTTGTTCATAGAAGTCTTCTTTTTGATTAAATTTTAGCTTGTTAAAAGGCTGGGTATACAGGGCTGACTCAACCCCTAATAGACCTATTTCACTGATTAAAGCGGCAAAGGTGATATCATGAATTTCTTGTGGAGAAAGATCGAGTAGTTTTGCCAACCTTTTGGCCAATAGACTAACTGAGTTAGCAAATTTTCCATCTAGGTTAGGGTTAATATTAATCAGGTTATACAGTACTTTTTGTGTCGCTTTATGATCATGTTCGATACGTGAAAGTGCTAAGTTGATATGTTTTGTTCTTAACTGAACTTTCTTTTCTAAATTTGTATTAAGTCCTTTTAGTAGTTCATTCTGCTTTTTTAACAGTTGCTGAAGTTTTACGTTTTCTTGTTTTAATTTGGCTATTTCGAGCCCTTCATTGATGACTTCTAAAAGTGCATCATTATTCCATGGTTTCTGAACATATCTGTGTATTTTCCCATGATTAATGGCTTTAATAGTAGAGTCTATGTCAGCAAAACCGGTGAGTAAAACACGATAGGTATTTGGATACAAAGCCGCTATTTGGGTAAATAGTTCTGCTCCAGACATACCTGGCATTTTCATGTCAGAGATAACTAAATCCACTGGACTTGTTTTTAAATAAACTAAGGCTTCTTCAGCGCCGTTAGCAAGTTCAACTGATATGTTACTTTTTCTTAATAAACGCTTAATTGCCTGAAGAATACTCACTTCATCATCGACAATCAGTATTTTGGGCTTAACACTTTCTTTATCCGAAATATTTATTGTCATAACTTACTTTCCTTAGGTAACAACATATCATTTTGTGTTGTGTCTTTTCGACTCAAGTTATTTTGGTTCGGGTATGATGTAAACCACAATACCCGAACACTACGCTATGAAAATTTATTTAATTTCAAAGGTATGACTTACATGTAAAGAGTCTGGTAGTGCTAACAATACTCTATTGTTAGACGTTTTCTCATTTAATTCAATCAGAATTGACGTCAATAAATTTGATACTTCAATTTGTTTATACACTCTGCCGAATTCATCAGTTCTGGCTAAACTAATGACAGACTTTTGCGCATAGGTTTTTTCAATATCCTGATTCTCATCTGCTGCAGCAATAGTTGGCACTGAAGATACTAATAGTAACTTGTTTGACCTAGGTAAGCCTGTTTCGTCAAGTACCAAGATGTCTAAGGTCAGGGTTTTATACGTATTAAAATTAAAGTTAGGGGCGACAAATAACTCTTTGGTTTTATTAGCTTTAATATTTAATTTTTGTATGTTGGCCTGGTAATCTTGATTGGCGTAAGCGGAAGTGCCAACTCCCAAAAGTAATGTGAGCAGGATAACTTTTAAAAACGCTAACGAGCACCACCAAACGTGTGAATTAAGTACTGTTCTTTGATTAATATTGTTCATGGTTTAACTCCTATTGCTCGGGTTGGTAATAGTGGCTTTTACGATTACTGGTTTTGTGCCAGTTGGTGGCATTTTGACCTCCGCTTTC
This sequence comes from Paraglaciecola sp., assembly GCF_051252315.1. Taxonomy (GTDB): domain Bacteria; phylum Pseudomonadota; class Gammaproteobacteria; order Enterobacterales; family Alteromonadaceae; genus Paraglaciecola. The sequence goes on from NZ_JBPOFP010000044.1 coordinate 9,764, forward strand.
TACCCAAAATTCAAAGTCTGGGTATGCCCATAGAACATCTATGTATTCTCTTGGGTAGTCCCAATCATCACTAATCTTCATGGCCCAAGGTAAGTTTTCTTTGGTTTTAAAATAGCGGCCTTGAGTCACGTCAGAAGTATCGTCTTCTTTGCCAAAACGATTTACATTAAACCAGTCTGTAGGCGGGTAACCTGGCATATGTATTTCTAAGGTTCTGTCGTTTGTTCTATAAATGAAAAAGTCAAAGTCTGAATGATTTAGATTGTTTTGACTGTTGGCAAATTGAACATCAAAAGTAAATTCAACAGGAGCGAAATAGGCACAGGCTTTATTGGTATTGAAGTGAGAACATCGACCAGATTGTCCTGTTTCAGTAAATTTGTTGCTATTACTTAAAATGGAAATGACCGCATCCTGTTGGTTAGACTCTGGATATTTATTGTAAGTCTGGCCGTTTATATTAAGACTGGCAGATTCGATTTGTGATGGTTCTGTGTCTAGTAAGCGCAATGCAAACCCATTTACATTTGATGCGCCTCTAGCGACAATTAAACCATGTATTTTAAAGCCACTAACTAACCCAGAAGCGTCATATATGATTTGTAATCTTTCCTTTATGACTAAGTCATTAAAGTCGAAATCACCCATCTTAGGCCAGTTGTCTTCGTAAGCTAAGGTGACATAGCTGTCTTTATTAGGAAAGTAGCCGCTGTAAGTACGGCGATAATTATTAGGAAACTCATCTTCTGCATCGCTAACACCATCAGCATCACTGTCGTTTACTGCAGGGACTTTGGTAAGGTTTTCTTTTCTTATAGCTGACTCTGGTGTTGATTTAATGCTAAATACAGCGTCATTAAAGTCATTGTCACCCCATGTTCTCGGAAGGTCTTCAAACCCCAAAATGACTTCAGACACTTCTTCATCATAAAGTAATACGGCGTGTTGCCTCAAAGCGGGATCATGTTCTGGATTTAAACCTTGCAAAGAGTAGTAGTAGGGTGCTTTGTTGGTTTTTACGCCTGTGTAGTAACTGAAGCCATTAGCCGCAATAAAAAAACCAATGCTGGTACCTGGAGGATGTATACCTAAACTCACTCGGTGCCCTTTAGCCATGTGCGGATAAGACAAGTTAGGAAACACAATTATTTCACTGACTTGATCGATTGATGTCGGCGGGTTCTCGCTGTCAAAAGTAAAATATCCAAAAGAGTTCTTATATCCAGCCCCTTCATGAATAAAGGTAACAAACACTTCTGCTGTTTCCTCTATATGGATGGTTGAGCCGTTGTCATCGGTTATAAATGCCTCATTTAGTTCACTTTCAGGTAAGGCATTGTTGATCCTTTGAAAGAAATCATCTGAGTATTCCTGTCGACTCCAAATTAAATTATCTGGTTTACCAATATTACGGTTGTATCCTTCTGGCCAAGGTTGGCCAGACAGAAACTGCCATTTATATTGGCCGTTTACATATTCGGTTGAATAGCTTTTTCCGCATAACAAAATAAGGAAAAAGCCAAGCACTAACTTAGTGTTCGTTCGCATAATTTTATCTCCTATACATAATGGAAAGCGCAAAATTTAAACAAAAGTGCTAATTTTTTTGAGCCTAAATAGATTGATTGCGATATTTAGGCCAACATTTATTAGTTAGTAATTACAAAGGGTTAAGTGTTTTGTTGAGTTAATTTCAGTTGTTACCTCATAAAACTTTGCAATTTGCGAAGCGAATTGAAACTACAGTGTGTGTTGAACATTAATTTTAGGCTGAGGCACTAATTGGAGTGAATTTTGCAGTCACGTGTTAGAAGTATTAATTGTGAGTAGAGACTATGAGTCAAAATGTACTGGTGTTTAGTATCGCGTTAAATGGGTATCAATGGTTATACAGAGATTGTTTGGCTTCTCATAAGGCGTATGCGCAAAAAAATGGTTATCGGCATTGTACTGTTTCTAAACCAATAACCACTAGTCTAGGTGTAGAGTGTTGTTGGTTAAAGTTAACCTTAATGCTAGAAGCTTTAAATACAGGGTATGACTTAGTTTTATTCGTAGACGCTGATGCCTATATTAATCATGTTGCACCTAGCTTAGAACAAGTAGTACAAAGCAATAAGTATTTGTATATGGCAAAGAGTTACAGTGAGCGATTTAACTCAGGTGTTATTTTGGTAAAAAACAGTACGGTAATCCAAACATGGTTGCAGTCTGTTATTAGCAGTCGAAATGAGCCTATTAGCCAAGAGAACGATGTGGGTTGGGGAGAAAATGGGCATATTATCCAACACGCAAAAGGTTTTCGTTTTCTTTCAACCTTGGACAGACGATGGAACAACACCTACGATCCGAATCTAAAAGATTATATTCGTCACTTTAGTTTTGGCCCCTTACGTCAAAATGTTTTTCTTAATGTAACCCATAAAATACTGTCTAGATTGTCTAGGCTTTACACTAAAATGGGTGATCGATTCCTAGTTAAAACTCACTTTCCTGCTCGTGAAAACGCGCTTACAGACTTAACTAAAAAAGTCATTGTTAACTATTCGTGTTTTATTCGTCTGTAGTGCTCACTTTGTAATTCTTCCTCCAACATTTGTTCGTATTTACGAATTGCCTGCTGAGTAAAGTCTATTTAAATTCACCGTTACAAAATATAAATTTTCAAATTGAAAATTTATTCAAAATCATTTTCAAATTGAAAAAACATCCAGGCTTGTTCAAGGTGATTTTAGTTCCATTTAAAATATTTCCCTTATTAAACAATGGTTTAAGTTTTTATGTTTAGTTGGCACAACTTAAGCAACTAACTACTTAAAGCTTTACTTGAAACGTGAAGCGAAACTTGAAACTGAGTTAAATGTTAGTGGAGTGCATCATGTTTAACAGACGATTAAAATTAATAGACAAAGAATATTCTATAGCTCAAACAGGATATTGGAGTGTTATATCGATTCTTGACCGACTAATAATTGGGACGGCACTTATTGTTATATCTCCTGTGTTTCTAATCAATGTTTTACTCGCTAAATTAACATTTAAGCCATCTGTGGAGTTAATTGAAAGTAAAGACTGTCTAAATAGAAACATTCGATATTTTGTTTTTTCAACAGGGGTATTAAAAAGAAGTTTGATACTCACTGCCGTTTGGTCTAGACACATTGCACTTTGCGGTATGCCGATAAATTTGTCTTTGAGCCATCATCAAATGAAGCATGCAAATAAATTCAAACACATACCTGCTGGCCTAGTCGACTTAATCTCAGTCAAAAGAGCAAGTGGCCAGATCGTTGAAGCCCCAGAGGTACTATTACAAGAACAGTTTTCCTATTCATTATCCCAATATTTAGGGCTGGTATTTAAAGGCGTTTTTAACAAGTTGGTGTATAGAAGTTCAAAGAATTTATATACACCCCTACAATTCAGTCTTTTTGGATTAAAGGTCAACAACGTGTCAATGAGAGGCGCGATAAATTGGACTACGGATAAAACTAGTGTGTGTAAACTTGGTTGTTTTATTAATGTGAACTCAATCAACCTCGTTAGTAAAAATGAACAGTTAATTCACGATATTAATCATTGTGACCGTGTCTTTGCAGATGGTTCAGGGGTACGTTTGGCCGCCAAAAAGACTGGAGTTGCTGTAAAAGAAAATGTAAATGGTACAGATATGTTACCACTCTTGTGTCAGGCAACGATTGAAAAAGGCTTATCTATTTATTTACTTGGAGCAGAAGAAGGTGTGGCCGCCACAATGGCGAAAAACCTAAAATCTAAGTATCCAAAAATTAAAATAGCTGGGGTACGTAACGGGTACTTTTCAACTGATGACTCAACGGTCGTAGTTGAAGAAGTTAATGCATCTAAAGCTGATATTTTGTTGTTAGGTATGGGGTCACCTGTTCAAGAAAACTGGTTGAATACTTACGGGCCATTACTGAACTGTCGAACGGCATTGGCTGTAGGTGGACTATTCGACTTTTACTCTGGAAAAATACCAAGAGCCCCTCTTTGGATGAGGGAATTAGGGCTAGAGTGGGTGTGGCGTTTACTTCAAGAACCAAGAGCAAAGTTTCATCGTTACGTTATCGGAAATCCACTGTTTTTATTTCGCACTTTTGTATTAAATCAAGCTGTTAAGGAGCTTTAATTATGATTTCTACTAATACTTTACATATTAAAAATACCCAAAGAAGTTTAATAGAATCTAGTAAAACTATGAATTCAGAAGGTCACCATAAAGGGATCCCAATTATGATCCAAAGAATAGTTGCGTTGGTTGGCTTAATTGCACTGTCTCCTTTGTTTCTATTCGTAATTCTCATGATCAAAATCGAAAGTGCTGGCAGTATTTTTTATAGCCAAGAACGAATTGGCAAATTTGGACGGCATTTTAAAATGTATAAATTTCGGTCCATGTATTTAAAAACAGACCCAAAGTATAAAGAGCCTGATCCAAAGGATAGTGATAGAGATGGCGTATGTAAGAAATATAGAAATGACCCAAGAATTACTAAAGTGGGTGCTTTTATTAGAAAGTTTTCAATTGATGAATTGCCGCAGTTGTACAATGTACTTAGTGGAGATATGGCACTAATAGGCCCTCGTCCCGCTTTATCTATCGAAGTGGATGAGTATCCCACTTCAGCGTTGAGTCGGTTAAATGGAGTTCCTGGTTTATCCGGATTATGGCAGGTTTCTGGTAGAGCTAATACTGACTTTGAAACCCAAGTCTCTTTAGATAACCGTTATTTAGCGAATCAAAGCATAGGTCTAGATACGAAAATACTATTAGCTACTTTGCCTTGCGTTATATCTGCTAAAGGCGCTTATTAATTAGGTAAATGACATTAGGAAACGCATTTAACGGCCATGAAGCGAAGGTTTCATGGCCTTTTGTTATTTGATATTTGTTATTTCTTCAATTTGCAAAATAGAAAACCCCACTTTTTTCATTTGCAAAATAGTAAAATTACATTTTGGGTGTTATACATTTGTTAAATAAAACAATGGCTTACCTATTTTATGAGGTTGGCCTAGTACCTGCACTACTGAATATATGTTTGATAGGAAATATATTTTTAGAAGGGTGTAGTAATGACTTTTAATTTTTTAAAACTAACTAATAGTTTGCAAATGCATCGCACAGCATGTGTATTTTTTTCTTCAATGCTCTTGAGTTGCGCACAAAGTGATTCTCTTCAAAGCGTTCATAATTCTCATCAGGGCTTTTATGGTCATCCACAAGAAAAAGGAGACTTGTTTGTTCAACAAAGCGTGCCCCAACGAGTGTTTGCTGCGCAACTAGAATGTGTAGGCTCTGAACATTTTGCAGCGCCACTTAATTACCGAGTAGATAAACCTATTTTATCTTCAGCACCGAGCCAAGCTCCGTTGCCGTCAAGAATGAAACCAGATCGTAATACCTTACCTCTTAGTCCAGGGGACATGATCGAAATCATGATGGAATACGGAGAAGGGTTTAATGGTAGCTATGTATTGGATAATCTAGGTTTACTTACGTTGCCTATTCTAACACCTATCCAAGCATCTGGTATGTCACCTCGTGAGCTATCAGATAGTGTCGAGTTGGCATTGATAAAAGCCAATATCTTTCGCCCAGCAACCGCTACAGTGCACGTTAAGGTGTTGCACTTATCCGCTATTGAGGTACCTGTAACTGGTGCTGTATTTCAGCCAGGTAGAGTCCTGATTAATAGCAAACGGGCTAACAATGAAATGGATCAACGTGTGGTCGCAGCGGGTGACCATAGTAATAAAAGGTTACTCTCAGAAGCCATTCGTGCGGCCTACGGTGCAAGACCCGATGCCAAACTCGACCAAATTATTCTGATTCGACAGGGGTGGCAGATTGAAGTGGATTTAACAGGAATTTTATCTGGTTTGCCTGTTAAAGATTACCCACTGATAGATGGTGACCAAGTCATAGTGCCAAGTACAGGGTGTTTTCAACCGCACTTAGTCAGACCGAGTCAAATTACGCCTAAAGGGTTTAGAGTGTTTATGTCTAACCTGATTGACTCTGCGCAAAGTAATTCGGGGGCGGGAGTGGGTCGTTATTCCACCAACCTACCTTATGGCACAAAACTTCTGCAAGCTGCTGTTTCTGCAAATTGTGTAGGCGGGAAAGAGTGGACCAATGCCCCACGTAAAGTCATGTTAGCCAGTATTAACCCTATCACTAATCAAACCCAAGTCATTGAACGCTCAATAGAGCAGTTGATGAGATTGGCTAATCGAGATGAGATTAACCCATATGTGATGCCAAACGACGCCATAGCTTGTTACGACTCTGGTGTCACTAACATACGCGATGTGGCAGAAACAATCGTTGATTTAATTTCGCCATTTAAGTTGTTCTAGGAGTCGTTGTTATGAAGTATCCAATAATGATCCCCACACGCTACCAGAGATTTAGAGCGCTGGTTTACAGAGTCGTGAAATGGCCATATTTAGTCTTGTGTGTTTGTGGTTATTTGTTTATTGCTTTAATCGTTATGCTTTACCTAAATAAAGCGCCTGTGTATCAAAGTGAACTAGAGTTGGTGTTACCTGGTACAGGCGCATCATCTAGTGTGGCTCTAGACAATGTAGGCCAAGTGGTATCTCAAACCAGTGCGCCATTTTCTGCTGGTGGGTTTAACCCAAGAGTTAACTATAAGGAAATGTTACTGAGCCGAGGTGTACTTAACCTAGCAAGTGATAAAACTTCACTCTCAGCTATAAAATTTGGACAGCCTAAAATTGCCTTAACAGAGCAAACTTCAATTTTAGCTGTCAGCATTAAAGGCTCGAGTGCCAAACAAGCACAAGCCAAAGCTTGGGCGCTGTATAACAGTTTGCAAGATGAACTTAATCGATTACGTGCTGATGAAGTATTACATCGGGATGCGAGCATCCAACGTGTCTTAGCTGATTATCGAGTGAGGTTGAATGAAGCCCGGGCCAATATTTTGCAATTTCAAGAACGTTCGTCTTTGGTATCTCAAGATCAGTTCAGCTTGTTGGTCAGCAGTTTACAAACCGTTAAAGAAAAACAGCTGTATTTACAGGCTGAAGCATCTAATTTAACCGACTATACGTTTGGCCTAGGAAAGAACTTAGGTATATCAGCTGATTTGGCTGGCAAGGCTTTTATCTTGCAGTCTGATGTAGAGTTTCGTGGTTTTCTCAAAGAGTTAGATATCAGTACTTCACAGTTATCAGAATATCAATCACGTTGGGGAGATGGACACCCTAAAGTCATTGCTGAACAACAGCGTTACAAAGCGGCTCGTGCATCACTTTTATCTCGAAGCAATACCATAGCTGGGCCACATGCGGCGAGCGTTTTTAGTAGCCTCGATTTAGAAATGAACCCTAAACGGGCACAAATGTTTGCCGATTTAATCGAAGCATCAGCCAAAGAAAAGGGAATTACGGCGCAAATTGAAGATCTCCATAGATCTGAGTTGCATCTTAAGGACCAGCTTAAAATATTTGCCCGAGAATCAGCAGTACTGGATCGTTTACAACGAGAATTTGATTTAGCTGAGGCGGTATTTACCTCAGCTGCAGCTAGGCTAGAAGCAGGAAAAGCTGACGTATTTGCTTCATACCCAGTGTTACAACTATTGACCCAACCTTCTCTTCCAACAGAGATCCACAGCCCTATTCCTCAATTAGGCTTGGTGGCTGGATTAGTTGGCTTTTTATTCATTACTTCAGGAGTGACAGTGTTATGCAATCGCAGACGCATTATCAACGTACTGTTGAAGAGAAGTTAATTTGTTGGGCCTTGTTGTTTACCTATCCAATTTATGCAGTGGGTGGGCTATACATCACAGGTTCAGCGTTAGGCTGGTGTGTTCTTGGGATTGTTTTATTAAGAGCATTTGTTGAAGGGGAAAATAGCTTTAAGCAGGTACCTCTCATTGCTTGGTTATGGGGACTTGGCATGTTGGTCATGTTAATTAGTTTATGGGTAGGCCACGCTAATTGGTCTTTAGGTACCACTCAAACCGTTAAAAGCAGTGTAGGTTGGGCTAAAGGCTGGGCGTTACTGGGCTTATTTCCAATTTTAGGTGCGGTAGTTAACCTTAAACCCGAAAGTTTGATTAGGGCTGTTTGTGTGGTTGGTAAACATACTGCTATTTTTGGTGTTATTACCTTTGTTTTGTATGTTGTGCGTGTTCCAGGCCAGTTGTTTATTTCTCCACTGCAAATTCTCGGTGGAGCTGGTGACAACTTTTTTATGGTGAGTTTATACGGGTTAAACCCTGAAACAGGGGCGGGCCGTTGGCAGTTTTTCGCTCCGTGGGCGCCTGCGGCAGGTTTCTTAAGCTGTATCTTTGTGATTTTTTGTTTACAGGAAAAAGACAAGGTGTGGCGAAACTGGGGCGTAGCCGGTTGTGTAGTGATGGCGCTGTTATCTCAGTCACGAGCGGGTTGGGCAATTTTTATTATGATAATCCCTTTGTTTTTGTTTACTAAGCAGTTGAAGAACCCTTGGTTGTTATTAGGCTTCGGTTTCCTTTTACCCGTTATCTTGGTGTTAGGGGAGCCTGTTTATGAATGGGTCATGGACACATTTCAACAGATTAAAGAAGCGCGACCCGCATCCACCCGAGTGCGTGCGGCATTAGAAAACTTAGCTGTTCAACGTTGGCGTGACGAAGCGCCTATTTGGGGGCATGGTAAAGTTGAGTCTGGGCCCAAGTTGGTTGAATTCATGCCAATAGGCTCACACCACACTTGGTACGGCTTACTTTTTGTTAAGGGCTTGGTTGGTTTATTTGCTTTAGCTATCCCAATGGCACTCAGTCTTATCTATCTCTTTATATTTTCGGCCCACAATGTGCAAGCACGTGCTGGTATGTGCATGTTGGTGGTGTTTACCTGTTATAGCTTTTTTGAAAACTTAGAAATTCTTGCATACCTATATTGGCCTGCGTTGTTTTGGCTAGGTATGACTTTTAAAAATTTACCAAATGGAGTCTCAGATGTTTAAACAATTCCAAACTTACTTAATGGGGTATTACGGCATGAAAAATACCGGTGATGACATATTGTTGTATACCTCTAGATGGGCTATTCAGAATCAATTAGCAGATAATCAAGTGAAAGTGAGTTGTTTGGCTGATGTTAAATGTGATGAGTTTGGTAATGTAGACGGCTTACCAGCTTCAAAATTTAGGGGGCATCACAGGTTTTTGCATTATAAAAATGCGTTGCAAAGTGAGAAAGTCATATTTGGTGGTGGTTCGGTCTTACACAGTGAAAAAGACATTCAATTTAAACGTCATTTAGTTCGTCTTGCGGGTACTAAACAAAGCCGATGTGTCGGTGTAGGTATTGGACCATTTGAATCAAAAAAGGCTGAAAACGCCTGTCGTCTGTTTTTAAATGAGTGTGGTTTTATTGGTGTTAGAGACCCAGAAAGTTATGCGTTGGGAAAGGCGTTAGCGCCTAATGCAAACTTACACTTAACCTTTGACCTCGCGCCACTCCTGCTCTGCCACCAAGATCAAAAATGGACTGCTATTGATCGTAAAGGCGTGATGTTTAATTTTTGTCAATTAGCCACAGACGCGTTCGGTAACGTTAACGAAACAAATGAACAGCAACGTATCGATATGGCGGTGCAAAGTATTGAAGAAGTTTGGCAGAAAACCCATGAGCCCATTTATTTATTAGACTTTAACGGACATGAACAATTTGGTGATTTTCATGTTCATCAAAAAATTATGCAGCGGGTATCTAATGACGTGGTTATTACGCATATTCCTTATGATCCTAATCCCCTTAAAGTACTTCAACGAATTGCCGGATTTAAGGCAACTGTCGCCATGCGTTTACATGCGGTTATTTTGTCATTCTTGGTAAATACTCCAGTAATTTCAATTAATTACCATAATAAGTGTCGTAGCTGGTGTAAGCAGGTTGGGGTACCCGAACAATATCAATTTGACGCTGATGACATCGTACCTGAACTATTAGCTTCTCAATTGGCAGAAGGCTTTGGCACAGGCTTTGCAAAAACCACCATGAACCCAGAAGAAGCGAGGGTACTCGCACTTCGCAATTGGAGTTAGGTAAATGAATAATATTAAATTTTCAGTGGTGATCCCCTTGTTTAATAAAGTGGATAGTATTGAACGTACGCTCACTTCTATCACTAACCAACGTTTAGCCCCCTCGGAAATCATTGTTATAGACGATGGTTCAACAGACGGCAGTGCAGAAAAAGTGGAGAGTTTAGGCATTCCAAACTTAACCTTAGTGAGACAGAGTAATCAAGGTGTTTCAGTAGCGCGAAATAATGGGGTAAGTTTGGCTAAACACAAATATGTGGCCTTTATTGATGCCGACGACCAATGGTCTGTGTTTTTCTTATATGAAATGAATAAGTTAATCCAGCGTTTCCCCAACCATGAATGTTTTGCTAGTGCTTATCAAAAGGTGTTGGAAGGTGAGTGTTTTAAAGATCCTAAGATAGTTATGTCAGAAGTGTCAGCCCAAGGAGACGTGATGAATGACTACTTTGCAGTCTGTGCGGAGGGAGATTTACCTTTTATGCCTTCTAGTTTGATTATGACCATTGATCTTTTCGAATCTGTTGGTGGATTTCCTGCTGGAGAAGCAATGGGAGAGGACCAAGCTCTTTTTTCAAACATTGCCTTGCAGACCGGGATCGTCTATTCACCATTGGTACTAATGCTATACCACACTGATAGCGAAAATAGAGCCTGTGAGAGACATTTACCCAAAGACTTATTACCTTTTGCTAAACGTTTGATGATCCAAGCGGTCGAGGGTAAAAGAAGCGAAAAATCTAAGCGGGATATGATTAAGTACTGCGCGGCACATGCTTGTTATTTGGTTAAATTAAATTTAAAAGCAGGCAACCTGCAAGCCGCCAAACATATTCTCAATTATTCCATTTGCCAGTTAAAACCTAGTCACTACCAAGTCTTCAAATGTTGGTACTGGCTTAAAGTAATTATGACTTATATACCCAGATTAAATGCTCAATCAATTCATTCGAACTCACAGTAGTACGAGGTAAAATCATGAAAGTTAATGCAATATGTATCATAAAAAACGAAGTCGATATCATTTCAGAAGTGTTAGATAACGCTTTACAATTTTGCCACCAAATCTATATTTTAGATAATGGCTCTACAGACGGTAGTTGGGAGCTTATAAACGAAAAAGCTGCAATAGATCCAAGAATTAATATTGTGGGCCAAACTGATGAAATATACCGTAATCAGTTTAGAAACAGAGTGTATAACCAATTTCACAAAGAATATTCTGTAGATGATTGGTGGTACATTTTGGACGCGGATGAAATGTTGGTTGATGACCCTCGTCCAATGTTAGTTAAGGCGTCTCAAGGTGGAAAAAAACAAATGCGCGTATGGCAAGCCCAGTTTTATTTTACCGATCAAGATTTGGCCCACTACCAAGATGAAGACAAATCTTTACCCGTGTCTGAACGTCGCCATTATTACCGAGTTAATTGGCGAGAGCCTAGGTTTTTCAAAAATTCAACTTCACAGCATTGGCCAGAAGATATAAGTGGTAAGGTACCGCCGTTTTGTCAGGATCTGTATCGACCGTCTCCTATTTGCCGTCATTACGCTGAGCGCACTCCAGAACAAATTCAAATGCGTCGTAAAATTAGGTTAGCTAATCCTTACAGCTTTTTACATGTTAAGAATAAGTCTGAAACAGACTGGTTAAAACAATCTAAAGATTGTTTTTATTATCAAGCTGGAAAGAAAATTAAGTTTCCGTTATTTGACCGTATAGCCTATTACGCAAACCAGTCGCAATACTGGATTATTTGGCGATTGAAAAATTTAATGTCTATCAAAACACTGGTTAAGAACAAACTGGCGAGTTTTGGTTAAGGGGGGATTAGGCATAAAAAAAGAGAAGCATATCGCTTCTCTTTTTTGTAATAGATTAAACTTAAAATGATTGCTCTTGGGTTCAAACTAAATCGTTCTGTCCCTTAGTACTTATCTTTAACAGACAATTCACCAACGGTCCGTTAACAACTCTCGCCGCCTAATCGAAGCGGGAAGGTATAGGGAGCATTATGCCCGTACTTGATTAAGCTAAATCAACATTAATTAATTTTTCGTCTTTCATCGCTTGCCAAAATTCAGTTGGAATGTCAGCGGTTGCTAAAGCAATATTACTTTTTACTCGTTTAGGAGAGCTAGAGCTTAAGGCGATAGAAACAATTTCTGGGAATAAAAATGAAAATTGAACACAAACTTCAGCAGGGGATACTGAGAATTTTTCACAAATTGCATTGAATTTATCACGCCATATGAACTCTGCTGGGTGTGTTTCTCGGCTGATTTTTTTGTAGTCAAAATTATCGCTGCCTAACAAGAAACCTGCATTGAATACCGCTGAATTAATGACTTTAACCCCTTGCTTACCTAATTTCTTTAATAGGGTTAATGTTGACGCTTTATGTGTGTACGGCGTGACTGAACAAGCGAACATAGCCCAATCAAGTTGCACATGATCACTGATAAAGTCGATAACTGTGACATCTTTTGCACCAACACCAATTGATTCTACTTTACCAGCCTCACGTAATTCTATTAACGCTTTATAAGCATTTAAAATATCCTGTTTACGCTTTTCTATATCAGCTTCATCACTTGCAGCTGCTAAGTATTCATCTGGATCATGAATGGAAACTATGGTTGATTCATAATCACCTAAAAGTTCGTTACCTTGATGATAACAATCTAAAATTCCTTGGTATGAAATGTCCTGTATTGCATCGTGTTGTAAGTTGATCCAGGCGCCTGGTTCAAATGTGGGTTCAGGAGTGGTGAGTGGTATGCGTTTCCAGCCTAGTTTATTACTGATTTTAACGTCTGCTGGTGCAACGTTTAAGGCTTTTAATCCCGCGGCTAATGATTCTAATGCTAAGCCCGCGCCGTACTTTCCTGCACTATCAAAAAGAGGGATACCTTCGCTGTTTTCAACAGCCGCTTGAACTAATTGATTTTTGGTCGGTGTATCAAGTTCAACAAATAAGTTACCTAAACTACTCGTTCCAAAGACTATTTGGGGAATTTGAGATGATGAATTCATGACTTAATGCTCTTGTTGAAAATCATTTTTATTTTTATTTTTGATTTTAGCTATTTATAGATGAATTGATGATAAGGGGGACGGCAGCAAAAATCAATGGGAACAGGAATAAAGACCTAGGCCATGAAGTAAGACGGCTTTCGTAATCGTTAGCGTAAATCTGGCCGTCTTACTTACACAAATCGGTCGTGCAGCTAAATTTGTATTTATTGTCGTAATTGAGTTTACTTTTAACTCAGACTATTACCATCTCATCGTTTATATCTTGTTAAGCTTTTACCAATCGAATAGTTTGCTAGTTTGTCAAAACCAAAGACCAATACGTTTAATGAGACTAAGTTTTTGTTTTAAATTATTAGCCTACACTAGCCTATTGTTGGCCTATCAAAGTTTTGCAAAGCAGCAAACTTTGTTCCCTTTTGATGGTAAAACAGAAGATTATTTTGGTTACAGTGTTGCCATAGACGGTACAACTGCATTAGTCGGCGCGTTTAAAGCCGATTCGAAAAACATAAATAATTCGGGGGCTGCCTATGTTTATTCTCTTGGTTCTAAAGGGTGGAAGCAGCAAGCTAAATTAGTCGCTGAGCCCGCTCATGCAGATGACACTCTCGGTGGTAATGTGGCGTTGAAGAGCAACATTGCTATGTTAGGAGCAAGTCGTCGAGACGACAAAGGGGATGATGCTGGGGCAGTGTTTACCTTTGAACGAGTTGCTAACTCTTGGCAGCAAACACAAATATTAACTGCTATCGATGCCAAGCCAGGTGATGTATTTGGTCAAAGTATTGCGCTTACCGAGCGTTTCCTTGTAATTGGCGCACCACGCAGTGATGCACCACACAAAGACTCTGGCTCTGCTTATGTTTACCAACGAGATAAAAACACATGGCGATTTCTTACTAAACTAACCGCAAAAGATGGTGCAGCAGGTGACTTATTTGGGATCAGCGTAGCAATTGACCGAGATACTATTCTTGTTGGTGCTGACTTGAATGACGAAAAGGCTGAAAATGCAGGTGCCGTCTACGCCTATGTTTTTGACGGCAACCAATGGTTTCAACAAGCAAAACTGACAGCCTATGATGGGGCACACACTGATATTTTTGGTGTAAGAGTAGCCTTGTTTGGTGATACAGCATTAATCTCCGCTAGGAGAGACGATATAGTGGATGTTGGAATTGATGCTGGTTCGGCTTATGTTTTTGAGCGAAGAAAAGGTAAATGGCGACAAACTCAAAAGATAGTTGCACCTGATGGTAAAGCTGATGATAGATTCGCTCGCGGTGTGAGTTTAAACAAAGATACTGCTTTAATCAGTGCCATGCATCATGATGCTAATGGAGTCAATGCTGGCGCTGTGTATGTGTTCAAAAAACGAAGTGGAGAATGGCGTTATACTTCTAAATTAGTGGCTAAAGATGGCGCACCTGAAGATAAGTTTGGTTGGAATGTGGCCCTTACCAAAAGGACCGCGATAATCGCCACTCCTCATCGTAATATCAATGGGAATTCATCAGGCGCTGCCTATGTTCAGGAACTGCGTTTTTAATCACTCGAATTGTACTGGGGGCAAAGTGCTGAGTTTTACCCGAATCATCTACAGCATAAATGTACAAGCTGCCATCAGTCGAAAACGTGAGATCGTTTGGTAACCTAATGGAGGCGGTATGAAGTGAACCATCAGAGTTCGTTGACTCGCCATTGCCTGCGTATACTTCAAAAGTCCCATCAAGGGCAACACGATAAATCTTGTTTGTCTTATTCGCTGCGACATATAAGGCATTATTAGCAAAGGTTAAGTGTGCGATCCCATCTCCTGGTAATGTGGCTAATAGGCTGACATTACCTTGGGGGCTAACGGTCATTACATTCGTGTCGCTAAAGTTAGAAACGTAAATATTACCTTTTACATTATCAATGGTAATGCCATTGGCACATTTGAATAATTTAGATGTGGCAAGGGTGGATACTTCTCCTGCTGGTGATACCTTTGAAATACTCCCTCCGGCGCAATTAGTCACATATATATTGTCTTTATCATCAGCCACTACACCTATGGGACCTTTAAAACCCCCAGCAAATATTTTTGCTTTTCCGGTGGGGGCAATTTGATACAAGGTATCTGTCGAGAAACTTGCTTGATACAAAAGGCCCTTTGAATCAAAATCATTTCCCGTTGCCCCATCAAACCCAGATGAAAACACTTCGCTCATACCGGTATTCGGGTCAACTTTTAATATTTTACTGCCGTGAATATCTTTTAGTGATGTACCAAAGTCAGCGATATACAAGATTCCTGAAGTATCAATCGATATTCCGCCGGTGCCAACGGAATAACTCCCTATGGTTTCGATGAATTTATCAGTTGAGGGGGCTTTAGTTAACACATTGGTAGTATTAACATTATTTACTGTTGATGTATCATTATCCTCACCACAGCCCATAAACATTGCAATGACACAAACAAGGATAATACTTTTACGCGGCCCGATTAGTCTTTTAACAATGTTGTTACCATTGGTCATATTAATTTCCTTGTTAATATTCGTGTGAGTTCCATAGGATTTAATCGTTGAAAGCTATCTTTATTAAAAAGTTACATTTGTTTGGACAATGTTTCAAACGGTGTGAGTTTTTAAAAATTATTCAAGAATAACAGACTCATTTCAAAAAAGGGCATACTTGTATCATTCGATACGGCACTGCCCCTGTTAATACTCTTTTGCTACGTTTTATTTTTTCGTTTTAAACAGCAGCAATCCTAGTAGCCCAATTATTACAAAGCTAAGCCCTGGTGGTGCCTCGACTTTTGCAGGGATCGCTAACTTTAAAGAAGCTGTACTCAAATATTGTGATTGTGCATCATCAAAAGAGAACATCACTGAGTTAGGGCCATTACAGCACGATTCTGCCCAAAATATTTCTATTACGTTTTCTGCAGCAGGGAGCAAGGTGTTTTCAATCTTAATGACGTCTTTGTTGCTCCAATTAGTTTTCCACCATAAGTCTTCATATTTGGTATGAACAAGTGCATTGTTGATATAAATTTCAGCGCCATAATGGGCATCTAATCCAGCATAAACACTAAATATAGTTTCGCTTTGTAATTCAAACATTATAGATAGTAAGTTAAGTTTCGCTTTACCTGTATCGATCTGGTGAAACGGGTCTTCTTCATAGGTTACGATAGGGCTGGCGCCGCTTAAGTGGGTTTGCCAATAGGTTTTAAAACTATCAGCAAATACGGCATTGTTTTCGATGTCAATTGACTGGTGGGTTACCAGTGAGGCGTGGGTATGGCAGCATAAAAAAATGACTATTAAACTTAGAAACTTAAACATATAACTACTCCAATAAATATTGTTTACGTTCTAATAGTTGCACATACCAAGCCATTACTTATCTTATTGATAAATAAAGAAAATAATTTTGTTTCAAGTGAGCTGGATAGGTAGCTTAAGGTAAATTGAAAAACTATTTTTATTTTGCTTTGCAATTTGAAATGTGGGGCAGGTTAAACCATTGATATAGGTATTGAACATAAAATGCGTAAATTTGTCTGGTTAACTAAGCAACACAGCTTGTTTTCAGTCTCCCAATAATTGTTTGACCCAATCCCACAAGCCTAATGAAAAGCCTTCCAGTAAATTAATACCTAAAGCTGACTTAAGAAGGTATAAAAGTGTTAACCCCATCCCTAAACTAAAGGTTAATAATAGGGTTAACATAAGTAACATATGGCTCAAGGCTATGGCTTTTTCTTGTCTAGATAAGGAGCGTATATTGCGCCCCATTAAAAACACAAAATAAATTCGAGAGGGGTAAAAAGGTACGGGAAGTGTGCCTCTTATATCTATTTTATGTTTACGAAATTGGCCACTGCCAATGGCCACTTTAAGGTGCTGCAGTTGCTCATTTGTTAGTGAGTTGGCAGTCTCAGCAGGTAATCGACTTAGTAGATTTAATATATCTGGGTCGGTTCTGATTGTCTTACGTTTGCCCATGTGTACCCTTTATTCACGAATGACTTTGTTGTTGCACTAGACCCATTGCCTTTTTTTCAATGGTTTTATACAGGGCGCTAGGTAAAAGCGAAATAATCGCGCAAACATAGGTGGATATTGTTCTTGCGGGTTCTTCAATAATTATTTTCGGTTGTGTTAACAAAGCTCTATGTACAAGTTTAATAGCTTGCCAACTGTCACCAGAACGTATGGCCCTGCGAGCCAAATATCTGAGTTGATAAGCTCTTGCGAGTGGAAGATACCGTTTAAAGAAATGTACATTTCCTTCTAAATTCTTTTTCATAGCCAAACACCAACTGGCATACTGTTTGGTTAAGTTGGCCGATAAACCCGAATCATTTACTCGATAATAGGTTAATGGGTTTCGAATACCTTGAAAGTGCCATTTACCTTGCATAGCGATCCTGATCCACAATTCAATGTCTTCTGATTGTCTTAACTCTTCGTCGAATACACACCTTCTTATGACGGAGGGGTTATGTGGATCTGTTGCTTCAAAGGTCATATCATTTAATAAGCTTTTACGTATGACTGGAGCAGATCCATTGCCTACAGGGTTTCTACAAAATACGTCTTTGGCTGTGATGTTTTTCAGTTTTGGAAACTGGCCGATCCCCATGGTTTTTCCCTGTTCATTCACGAACAATGAAGGGCAATAACTCACGCCTACTAAAGGTTGGCTATTTAAGTGATTTATGTGGTGGCCTAATTTTTCTTTTGACCAAAAATCGTCAGCATCTAGTAGTGCGACGTAAATACCTTTTGACGCCATGATCCCTGTATTTCTTGCTCCTGATAGTCCCCGGTTTCTCTGAGTGATGAGTTTTATCCTCGGATCTGAGAACCTTCTTAAGATGTTCACGGTATTGTCAGTACACGCATCGTCAACACATATCACCTCAAAGTTTTTATAGGTTTGAGCTAATACGGATTCAATGCACTTTTTGATGTACTTTTCTACGTTATACATGGGAATAACAATAGAGATAATAGGTAATGTATTCATGAGTTAACTCCTAATAGAGACAGGTGAAAATAAAAATTGTTTTATGCTGTTAATAGGCAGCATGGCGACTAGCCAAATCACGCTACTAAACAGAATGCTGTAGGCAAAACTTTCAGGATCAGAGGCCTGAAACAGCGACAGGCATATAAAGGTTGTGAATAGACAAAAAAGACGGACCTTAAATTCACTCTGAAAAGCGGCTTTTGCTCGCAATATGTTGCATTGGGTATCAATAAAGATGGCCGGTAAAGCGGCTAGGCAAAGTAATATTATGACCAGATGATTTTGCTGCCAGCTTTGCTTAAATAACAAAGGTACGTAGTAAGGGACTAATAACGCTTGTACGATAAACAGGGCTGCAATACCCGCAGTAAACAGATACACAGTGGGGATATAGTTTTTCAGGGATTTGTTTCTATTTTTGTCACATAACAAGGGATACAAGCCTGCGTTAAAAGCATTGTTTAAAGATTGGCTTAATCCCACGCCAGCGCTTTTAGCAAAACAATAAAGCCCAAATAATTCTGGACTGAGTAATCTAGCACCAATCAGCATATCCATTTGCAAGCGCAACGCTCGAACTAACTCAGTACATAATAATTGGCCGGAGGTTTTACAGAGCTTTACGAAAATAGGAAATTGAAAAGATACCCCAAAACTTTCTACGGGTGAAAAGTAAAAAAGCACTACCCAAAGTGAGGCGAACACCCATTTGCCATAGACAACGGATAGAATGCCACAATCCAGCATGGCGAAAATGGCGATGGACAGGTTTTCTGCAAGGATACATAAGGCATTGCGAATGCTGTAAAAACGCATCTTATTTGCTCTTTGAACCAAAAACACTCGCACACTGACAATGGGGTAAACCAGATAAACTACTGCCATCAAAGCGATGGTGGTAAACAACTCTGGGTTATTGTAAAAGTGTGATAATGGCAAAGCTAGGGTAGCTTGGGTGGTGGCCAAAATGAAACACACAACCCATTGAATTAATGCACCATTTTGCGCATAACTTGGTAGAAGGTTTGATTCGCATTGAATGATTTGAGAGCCGGCGCCAGACCGTAAGATTATTTTAAATATTTCGTGACAGGCTAGTGCCAACATAGCTGTGCCGTATTCAATGGCCGTTAAGCTTGCCGCTAAAGCAAAGATGACAGCAATACGAGATATTTTAGCGGCAATCTCTGATGCGAGTAACCAACTGGTATTGTTTATTAACTTTACGTGTTGCCTTAACATAAATTAAACGACCTAGTGAACCATATTCATAGGTATTTCAAGTATTAGGCCAACTTAAGGTTAGGTGTAAGTTGTTGATTTAATTATGATGATATTTAACGTTTTGGTATTTTTTACGGGGAAATTTGCAAACTGCGATTGAGTTTCGCAATTTGCAAATGAAATAATTAGCGACTAAAGGGCCTTTTATTCCTTATTTTTTGTGAAACTAATCCTGCCACTGTTGTATTTTTCGATATAAAGTCGATGGGCTAACTTCCAATAGACTCGCCGCTTTGACTACATTCTCTTCACAGACAACTATGGCATGTTCAATCGCTGCTCGTTCCACTTCAGCTAAGCTTCGGATCTGAGGGGGAGGTAAATGACCTTCTTCTTGGGTTACTGAAGATAAGGAGGAGGCGGACGAGTGGGAAGGTGTGGCTATAGGGTGACCGGCAACATGAGCAGAATTAACCAGTGTGTATACTTGTTTGGCATCTAGGTGTAATTGGTCTCCAATATTTTTGTCTGTCATCAGCGGTCCTTCAGACATGACCACTGCGCTATGAATTGTATTTTCGAGTTGCCTAATGTTTCCCGGCCAGTCGTAGTGGTTAATTAACTTTTCAGCATCAGAAGATAAACCAACAAATACTTTCCCTTCTAGTTCACTAAAATGATTTAAGAAATATTGCGCTATTTCACTGCCATCATTTTCTCGTTGATTTAACGCTGGCATTTGAATTGAAATCACATTTAGTCGATAAAATAAGTCTTCTCGTAACTTACCTTCTTGTATGGCCTGCATGGGATTTCGATTGGTTGCACTGATAAATCTGATATCCACTTTTTCTGTTTTACTGCTGCCCACCTTTTGAAAAGTGCCCGTTTGTACAAAGCGTAAAATTTTTGCTTGTAAGGCAATGTCCATTTCACCTAATTCGTCTAAAAATAAAGTGCCTCCATCCGCTAACGTCGCTGCACCATCACGATTGGCAACCGCTCCAGAGAAAGCACCTTTAACATGGCCAAATACTTCAGACTCCATTAGTTCTTGGGGGATGGCCGCGCAGTTAATAATTATGAGAGGTTTGTCTTTACGGGTGCTAAGTTTATGAATTGCATCTGCTGCCAACTCTTTACCCGCACCACTGGGGCCGGTGACAAAAACAGAGGCCTGACTGGGGGCACTGTTTTCAATTGCACTATAAACGAACTGCATAGCTGTAGACTGGCCAATGAATTTCATGAAGTTACGTTTTCGTTTAGCACTGACCTGATCTAGGGTATGTCTAAGTAAACTGCGTTCGGCTATAACGTCCATGTAATTAATAGCTTGTTGAATATTGAGCTTTAACTCGGCATTGTCCCAGGGCTTTTTCATGTAACCCCAAATTTTCCCTGAGTTAATGGTTTTGATAATGTCATTTAGTTCGGTGTAAGCAGTTAGCATAATTCTTACAGTTTCAGGCCATTTTTCTGCAACCTGTTGTAGAAACTCGCTGCCATCCATACCAGGCATGTTTTTATCAGAGACCACTATGTCAATGTTGTTCTCCCCAAGGATGAGCAAGCCATCTTCAGCAGAGTTAGCCAGATGAACGTCTAAGTCCATGTCTCTAACAACGCGTTTTAACGACTCTAGAATATGCTTTTCGTCATCAACAAAAAGAATGCTAGCTTTGCTATTTGTGCTCATAAAAGAAACCCTTAGGGTAATGAATTACAAACCAGCATTGCATATTTTTTAGTGGATGCTAAGAAAAAATTTACGCATTTTTATATTTGTTCGATCAAAATGAGTAGGGCACTTTGTCCGCCCCATTCTTTTGGGGCTTGATGAAAGCCTAATACATTAGGGTGTTGAATTAGCCAATTGGGGATGGCTTTTTTTAAGGCATAGGTACCTTTACCATGCATGATTTGCACACAATAAACGTGTTGTTTTTGAGCAGCCTGTATCAAGGCCGCTATTTCTAGTTTGGCATCGTCCTTGGTAAAACCATGTAAATCTAATATAAGGTCTGGTGGATAGTCTCCACGACGTAAACGTTTTATCTCATGGCTGTTTGCATCATCTTGTACATATTTTAGCGGAGCGTCGATATCAAAGTGTCCTTCAAATCCATCAGAAAACTCAAATGCAGCACTTGCTTGTTTCATTTGAGCCAAATTTTGTTGATTTTTTTCCTTTAGACCTGATTTTTGCTTGCTGGAATAGCGCTGAGGCGGTATTTTGTCCTGCTTTAAAGGCGCTATATCTTTAAACTCATTTTGAAATAGATCGGGTTCGTCTTCGACCTTAGAGTTTACATCGGGAAATAGCTTTTTTTTCATTAATTTTTTATCAATATTCATCTTGGTTGAAGTATATCAAGTTTGTCCATTGAGAACACGAGTCGATAACTCGCCAACACAATTATAGTTTGAGAAGAAATGACCACTACATTAGATACAGAACAGTTAGTTGAAGATTTACACACTATGCTCGACATGGTTCGTTGGTCTGTCAGTTGTTTTAATCAAGCGGGATTATTTTATGGTCACGGTAGCGATAATCCGTGGGATGAAGCGGTAAGTTTGGTATTGCAGGTGTTATATTTGCCTCAAGATTTACCGGCGCAAACCGGTGACCAGTTGTTTCATAGTCGACTTACGAAAGTGGAAAAGTTGAATATTGTTGAATTAGTCGGCCGACGAGTAGAAGAGCGTATGCCTCTGCCTTACTTGACTAATCAGGCTTGGTTTTGTGGATTGCCGTTTTATGTGGATGAAAGAGTGCTTATTCCAAGATCACCTTTTGCTGAGTTAATCAAAGATGAGTTTGAACCATGGATTGGTGACGAATCTCCACAAAAGATATTAGATTTGTGCACGGGTGGTGGCTGTATTGCAATTGCATTAGCGTATGCGTTTGAAAATGCTCAGGTAGATGCGGTTGATATCAGTACAGATGCCCTTGAAGTGGCGGATTTGAATATTGCTGAACACGGTTTAAGCCATAGGGTGTTACCTATCCAGTCGGATTTAATGAACGCGTTGCAAGGTCAACAATATGACTTAATTATTAGTAACCCTCCGTATGTTGATGAAGAAGATATGGGTGACTTGCCTGAGGAATTTCATCACGAGCCAGAATTAGCGTTAGCTGCAGGTCATGATGGGTTAGATTTAGTGGATAATATCTTGCGCCAAGCTCCAAGTCATTTAACTGATAACGGTTGGTTATTTGTTGAAGTGGGTAATAGTGAAGTGCATATGCATACCCGTTATCCGGATTTACCAATTCAATGGATTAAGTTCGAAAATGGCGGACACGGTGTATTTGCTATAAGCAAGAACGAATTAGTTGAGTATTATAAAGCGGTAGAGCATTAAAATAGAATATTAGGCTTTTAGATGAAGTCGTTAGTATATAAAAAATAAAGTACAAAAATAAAACAGGATTAACAGATTATGGCAGGTAACACCTTCGGAAAACTATTCACCGTCACAACCTTTGGCGAAAGTCATGGAATTGCAATTGGCGGAATTATCGATGGTTGTCCTCCTGGGTTGGATATATCTGAAAGTGATTTACAGATTGACTTAGATCGTAGAAAGCCCGGCACATCAAGGTATACCACAGCAAGACGAGAAGAAGACGAAGTGAAAATCTTGTCAGGTGTGTTTGAAGGTAAAACCACAGGAACGAGCATTGGCCTTTTGATCAATAACAATGATCAAAGAAGTAATGACTATTCAAAAATAAAAGATACTTTTAGACCTGGCCACGCTGATTATACTTACCAGCAGAAATACGGACTAAGAGATTATCGTGGTGGTGGACGTTCTTCTGCTCGAGAAACCGCTATAAGAGTTGCTGCAGGTGGTGTGGCTAAAAAGTATTTAAAAGAACATCACGGTATTGAGATCCACGGTTATTTATCTCAATTAGGTCCTATCAAAATTGAGACTGTGGATCACAGTATTACAAATACTAATGCTTTCTTCTGCCCAGACGAGTCTAAACTGGAAGCATTGGATGAGTATATGCGTGATCTTAAAAAACAAGGTGATTCAATTGGAGCCAAGGTATCGGTTGTGGCTACGAATATGCCAGTTGGTTTAGGTGAACCAATTTTCGATCGTTTAGACGCAGACATTGCCCACGCATTAATGGGCATTAATGCGGTTAAAGGCGTTGAGATAGGCGATGGATTTGACACGGTAGTTCAAAAAGGCAGCGAACATAGAGATGTGATGACGCCTGATGGATTTTTATCTAATCGAGCTGGTGGTGTGTTAGGGGGCATTTCTAGTGGTCAGGACCTTGTGGCTCATATGGCTTTAAAACCAACATCTAGCATTAGCGTTCCGGGCGAAACCATTGATATTAATGGCCAAAGTACTGAAGTGATTACAAAAGGTCGACATGATCCTTGTGTGGGAATTCGTGCCGTACCCATTGCTGAAGCCATGTTAGCGCTAGTTGTGATGGATCACTTATTGCGTAACAGAGGTCAAAACGCAGATGTGCAGTCTAGTACACCCGTCATTGCAGGGCAGGCTGAATAGCCTGTTCTGTATTTTATTGGCGTTGTTTTAATGACATAGCCTTATTGACGCAGTTTTAATAGCATAGTTATATCTACATAGTTAACTATGCTTACTTCTTCTTATTAATTATTTAAGGCATTTCTTTGCCAAAGTCAGCGTTTTCTACATCTAATCTGGTTTTATTAGCCTTCACCTATCTGTTTTATTTTGGTCAGTTTGGCGTATTAATCCCCTATCTAGGTGTGTTTTTGGATGGACGTGGTTTTTCCTCCACTGAAATCGGAGAATTGTTTGCACTTATTACCTTAGCCAGGATTGCGGGCCCAAACTTGTTAGCTGCAATTGCTGATAAAACTGGGCAACCTCTAAAATGTCTACAATTTGGCTCTTTATTAACCTTTAGTACCTTTTGTCTAGCATTTGTCGTAGATGGCTTTTGGGCTTTGACCATTAGTTTCGCCATCATGATGATGTTTTGGACCGCCATATTGCCTCAAATTGAGGTGTTAGCTTTAAACTGCGTACATGCTCATGCTGGACGGTACAGTAGAGTGAGATTATGGGGCAGCATTGGGTATATTTTGTTCACGGTATTTACTGGCATGATGATAGATCGTTTCACCTCTGAAACCCCCATCATCATTGGTGCTTTTGTTTTATTTTCCTTATATATCACCACACTGTTTTTAAAAGAGCCTCCTAAAGATAATAGTTATAATCAAGTGACGGATTCTATTTGGAAAAAAATTAATAGTCCTATCTTCTACGGTTTTTTGTTATCCGCGGTATTACTACAGGTGAGTTTTGGCCCTTATTACGGCTTTTTTGCTTTATATACCCGAGACTTGGGATATAGCGGTCAAACCACTGGATGGCTGATTGCTTTGGGTGTGGCGGCAGAAGTGTATATATTTTTGCAGGCAGGTAAGTTGATAGATAGATGGGGCGTGAAATGGATACTATTTTTAAGTATGGCGTTGACTGCACTGCGCTGGTATTTATTGGCTGTAGTTGCTCAACATGCAGTGGTTTTAATTGCCAGCCAGTTATTGCATGCTTTTAGTTTTGGATTAGCCCATTCGGCCTCAATGCATTTTATTCATCATTATTTTGGTAAGAAACATCAAGGTCAAGGCCAAGCAATATATGCTAGTTTAGCTTTTGGTATCGGTGGTGCTGCTGGTAATTACGGTGCGGGCTTGTTCTGGGATCAAGGGCAGGGGGCTGAGTTAGCTTTTACCTTGGCGGCAATTTTTGCGGCTTGTTCTGCTATTACGTTATTGGCCATCCCTACTAAGAAAATGTGAATCCGTTTCGAATTGCCTTGCCCCGCCCTAAACGTAACTAGGTTATCTTTGATTTAACGCTTTTGACCATATATTTGACATTTTTATGACAAAAATGTGACTAAGCTATTGATACAAAAGCCTTGTTTAATCAATTTAATGCATAATAACTGTTGACCTGAGTAATGTGCGAGCTATACTGGCCTTGCTTGAAAGTAAGTTTGATATTTATGTACATTGTTTCGACGTTCCATTGCAGTACCCGGTCTCGTAGCTCATAAGTAATTGCAACACACTTCAGCACAACTAACGTCTCTTAGGAGACACAATTACTCATGAAAAATATAGGAAATACTATGTCTACAACTACTGGTACAGTAAAATGGTTTAACGAATCTAAAGGTTTCGGTTTCATTCAACAAGAAAATGGACCTGACGTTTTCGCTCATTTCCGTGCTATCACTGGTACTGGCTTTAAAACTTTGGCTGAAGGCCAAAAAGTTGAGTTCACTGTAACTCAAGGCCAAAAAGGTCCTCAAGCAGAGAACATCGTAGTACTTTAATTCTAACGAATTAAATTATTGCAAGAAAAGCAAACCTCAGGGTTTGCTTTTTTTATGACTGAAATTCAGTTCTAAAAAATAATCCAATAATCCAATAATCCAATAATCCAATAATCCAGCATTTTCGATTAAAAACTGAGCGTAATTATATTTGTGGTATTATACGCAATGACACAACGCTAAGCGGGCGTCATGTCTTCTACTAAATGTTATGTTTATCAAGGAGATTACTAATGTCTATCAAAATTAATCACTATGCTCGACCCATTACTAGCAATGTTAAAAGTCTTGTAGAAGCTAGTTTTATAGAATTTTTTATTGGTGTTATATGTGCTTGTTTTGCTTATTTTACTTATGGTAATACCATTGTTTTATT
>NZ_JBPOFP010000045.1:0-35674 GCF_051252315.1 Paraglaciecola sp.
GCCTTCTTCTAAAACAAAATACTTTGCAATATTTGTTAACGACAAGCTCCAGTTTAAACCACTACTAAAATGTGTTCTAAAACAAGACCAAGCAGTATCCGTAGCGCCCCTATTTATTAAGATCACTGGTGACTCTGGAAAGACAGTTTTAATCAATCCTAAATATCGATTATTATTTAGGCTTTTATCTACCACAATTCCATCTTGACCAAATTTTTGGTGAATATAGGTCAAATAATTTTGTCTAATCTGATCTTTATATTTGTTGATTAAGTTAGGGTCAAAATGTTGAGAATGGCTACCATAGGGTTGTCCTTTAGTTAAACACCTTACCGCCCTTTCCATCCCGTTAAACTCTCCACCGTTAATGACCTGGCTGTGCCCACATAACAATTGCTCTAATAAAGTAGTACCACTTCTAGGAAGGCCTAAAACAAAAATTGGATTATTTGAATCAGCTTTGACCGGTGTACTCTGGCACTCTTTCACTAAAACAGAAGATGACCTAATGTTTTGTACTAGTTGAGTTTCGACGTCGAAGTTAAACTGACTTATTTCACTTTGGTATTGGTTTGCAAGTTCCGCACTTCTAAAAGCGGCTTCATCATCTCCTGCATCGGAATGAGCTTTACTTAAAGCACAATAAAACGAAGCCTTAGACATTTGATTTTTGGATGCTTTTATACTTTCTTCAGCTAATAACATACGAGATAAAACCTGAGTATCAGGCGATTTAGGTAATGCATTGACTAATATCAACCAAGCTTCACCAGAATTAGGCCACTTATTTAAAACAAGTTCCGCCTGCTTTACTGCTTCTTCTTTTTTGCCTAATTGCAATGCCAAACTACTGGCAAAATGGTTAACTTCGGGCCGTTTGTTCTCTATAGCTAATAATTCAACCACTTGACTATAGGCTAGTTGAATATCTCCAGACTCTATTAGCATCGCTACGGAGGGTAATGTTTCAGCTTGAAACTTTGGCACATCTAACTTGTATCTGTGTAAAGCTTTGCGAGCATAGTTAACTTCACCAGACAGCAAAGCCATTCTAGCGACGCCTAACCAACTACCGCCAAGTTTAGGCTCGTTAGAGAGTATGATTTTCAAATGCTCTCGAGTCATAGTTGTATCACCCAACTTCACAGCATCGACCAAATTTTTAAGGTTATTTCTCACATCAATCATTCGACAATAACATTCCTAAATTAAACATCATGTTTTGTTTACTGTAATAAAAAAGCCCTGCAAGAACAGGGCTTTTAATAATCAACTAATTAAAATTAGAATCTTAGTGATGCACTTAAACGTACATAACGAGGTGTTTGCCAGTTTGTTGCTTGACCGAAGTCAGGATGAGTTTCCTGCTGCCCAACTCCAACAAAACCAGTTTCACTGTCATGAATTTCATACACTTCAGTAACCGTATCACTGTTTAAGACGTTAAACACATCAGCGCGTAACGTTAAGTCATAATCTTCACTTAAATCAACATTATAACTAGCAGTTAAGTCAATGCTTAACACACTACTAGTGGTACCTAAAGATCCTCTAGGAACTAGCTCACCGTTAGCATAAAGTGACTCTGAATCATAAGCTTGAGCAAATACATCTGTTGGGTGATAACCAAATGCGTTCTTAGGACGACCTGACTGCCAAGACGTATTCATACCTAAAATAAGGTTTTCAGTTACTTGGTAAGAACCAAATAATTTCAATGAATGACGTCTGTCATTTGGAAGGTTACCGTATGCACCATCCAATAAACCAGGTTGGTCAAATAAGGTGGTTAAACCAGCATCATCTTGACCGTTATCTGAACGAATATAACCTTCGTTGTTACCCCAACTATGCGACCAAGTGTAAGTAGCATTCAACATCCAAACGCCGTCCCAAGCTCTGTCGAAAGAGAAGTCAATCGATGCAAACTTACGGACAGAATCAGGATAGTTTAAATCCGCAGCAGGAATAGTATACGCCTGATTAGCTAAAGGACCGTCACCATCTGGGTCTGTAGTTACTGTTAAGTCTGTATTAGGGTTAGTTAATACATAATAATGGAAACCACTACACTCAGTACATGAAGAACCAAACTCACGCTCTACATATTTATTAAAGCCATAATCGATTGCTACATCTTCAATAGTTGTCGAAAGTTCACGATAGGTACCTGCAACAGCCATAGCCCAGTCATCATTCAACTGGAATTGGTAACCTAATATGTATTCATCAGAAAACATTGGATCAAGTGTAGCATCTACGATTGCGCCAGCGTCAGGCACATCGCCGTTAGAAAACACTTGTTGGGTTTGAGTCGGTGTGCCACCGTCATTAAAGTTTGGAATTTCAAGTGCTGCATCAGCAAACCCTTCAAATGCTCTAAAGTCTTGGATATAGGTTTCAGCACCTGACAAACGAATGTTTGTATTCGCAGCAACCGGCAAATAATAACGTCCATAACTAGCCCATAACTTAGACTCGCCGTCACCATTGATGTCATAAACACCACCCAATCTTAATGCCCACTGGTTAGATAAATCAACAAAAGATTCACCCGCTCCGTTAAGGTTTTCAAAACTATCGTTACGAATACCTGCATTAATGATTAAGTTGTCAGTAGCTTGCCACTGATCTTGAATATAATAAGCAAAGTTTTTAGATTCAAATTCACCACCAGAAGAATAAGTACGACGACGTACTTGATAAGGTGTTGGATTTGCTGGATCAGAATCATCCATATAAAGTAAGTAGTAAGCACCACCAGAGTTAATAGTTGCTGAGTCAGCTGTTAGTGTTTCTGAATCCACACCAAAACGAATTTCGTGGTCACCTATGTACCAATCAGCATCGATACGGAACACTTCACGTTTATCATCACCCACATCAACTAAGAAGTTTGAGAAACTTCCACCAGGTACAAATGAACCATTACTGTCAAAACGTCTATAAATAACAGGGTTAACATCTAAGGCACTGGCAACAGTTCTGTCTGCTTTGTTAACACCGTACATAGCTGATATTGAGAAGTCATCAGAAATTACACTGGTATATTTAACGATGACGTTTTCACCGCCTTCTTCTTCAAAACCAGCTGCTGGTTCGCCGCCGATTCCACCAGTAGTATCAGTTCTGTAGGTATCTGTATTACTTTTATCAGAAAACGCTGTGATTTCTAAGATGTTTGAATCATTGATATACCAATCAACTTTAGCCGCCCAAAACGCGTCAGTATCTTCATCTTTATAAATACTTTGAGTTTGGGTTGCACCAGTACCATTTTGACTACCATTATAATCAAACACATCTGAACGAGGGTTATACAAGGCATAGAAGAAAAGCGTATCTTGAATAATTGCACCGCTGGCCCACAAGTTTACGTCCCAGTAGGTGTTTTCATCGCCCGTGTTATCGATACGATAACTACCGTCATCACGAGTCATTGTTGGTTTGTCTTCACGTAATGCATCAGGTTCAAAGTTGGCGTTTATACCCCATTTGAAATCGTTAGTACCACTTTTGGTTTTAACGTTGATAACACCACCGGTAACACGACCATACTCTGCTGAATATCCGCCTGTTTTAACTTCAAAAGATTCGTACATTTCAAAAGGAGGTTGGCTTGAACCCACACCTGTACGGAAGTTAGTAATGTTTAGACCATTAATATAATAAGCATTTTCTGCAGCAGACGCACCACCAATTGACGGCACGTTTCCGAAGTCAGAATCACCTTTAGTTGTACCAGGTGCTAACAACGCAACACTGGTTAAATCACGTGGTACAGGAATTTTTTCAAGGGTAACTGTATCAACAACAATACCTGTATTTGAACTGGTCACATCAACTAAAGCAATGGCAGAACCCAATACTTCAATACGCTCAACACTTGAGTCGGCTAATGCTAGGTTTAAGTTAACCTTACCACTGATACCAACATTAATGCGTTCTTCTATAGTTGAGGTAAAACCATCTTTTTCTGCAACCAACTTATAAACACCAGGTGGTAACAACGGGAAGCGGAAAGAACCATCAGCACTTGAAACAACAGAACGCTTCAATCCTGTCTCAAGATTTTCAACTGAAATCGCAACATTTGAAAGTTCTTGACCAGAAGTGGTAACTGAGTTACCCGTAATGTAACCATTGGTGTTGCTTGCTAAGGCTGGCTGAAACGCCCCCAAACAAGTAGCTACCGCCAATGCAGCAGCACTTTTCTTAAATGTAAACATGTATGTCTCCCTGGACCACAATATTAATGTGTATTTATTAATCGTTTGAACGATTTTTAGTGTATGAGGTAGTGAACCTCCGACCAGATGATATACGTAACAAGACCATTAGGTCAACCAGTTGAGACACTTTGGTTAAATTTTTAAACGATTAAATTATGAGATATAACAATTTAGGGCAGCAGGCGTACATTAAACAATTAGATAAATTGTTTGTTTTCAATAAGGAAATAATCTTTAATGTATTCAAACAATGGATCTTACCAGTTACTTTATTTATTTAATAAATTAGGAGAAATACCATGAAACTAGATGACGACATCCATAATTACTATGAACATTTAGTCTTAGATCGGATTGAGAGTTTAGGATTAAATAAAACAAAGGATGAAGATTATCTAGCTGATTTATGCTGCTTAGCATTAAATCAAATTCCACCTCGATATATTCGATTTGAAGTAGACATGTCTTTTTACTTACCAGCAAGTGAACGCCAACAAATGCTAATGAATACAATTAATGCAGTAGATAAAGGAATACACTTCTTAGAAAACACACCTAAAGAAGAAAGTAAAAATAAGAAATAAGGGAAATTGGTGGTGTCCTCCCAGCCACACCTCGGCACATGAGTCGTTTGCTGCGGCTGCTCCCTTCCAGGCCTGACCGAGTTCACAAAGTATCATTGCGAGGGGACCGAAAGGCCACCATTGAAAAGCTTCTAATAATTCCTGTCACAGGACTTTCAAAAGCGGGCGCATTATGAATAAACCCAGGGCGTTATGCAACTTAATTTGTGAATAAATTTAGTCATTTTTCGATTTACCCTTAACTGACCAGACAAAAATGAAATGCTCCTCATAAAAAGCTAACGCCAATACACTATAAGACCAGGATAAACACGTAATCGCCTATTAATTAGGATATTTATCCTAAAATATATTGTAATATTTTAAAAATATATTCATGCTATCTACATCAATTTTACTTTAACTTAAGACCATTATGAAACTAGACAAGTTTGATCGTGAAATATTGCGCGTAATGCAAAAAGATGCAACGGTTTCTATGGCGGAGCTCAGTCAAAAGATAGGACTTTCTCACACCCCATGCTGGAGACGCGTAAAACGTTTAGAGGCAGAAAAAGTCATATTACAAAAAGTCACATTACTCGATAATAAAAAGCTCAATTTAGGTGTATCTGTTTTTATATATGTTTCTTTAAAAAACCACGATGGCGAATCGTTAAATGACTTTGAAAAAGCGGTGCAAAACATTGAAGAAATAGTCGAATGCCACACAACAAGTGGTGACAAAGATTATTTACTTAAAGTCATTGTAGAAAGTATTGAGGAATATGAATTTATATTGAAAACCAAACTAACCAACTTACCTTTGGTCGATCATCTAAGTTCAACCTTTGCTTTAAAACAGGTAAAAAACACTACAGAGTTACCCATTAAAAACATTTAGTTAAGGTTTTCCAATAAAGCGTTACCCACTGGATATAACTAAGCGGAAGGTACCTTTTTATTAATACCATAATCCCTGAGTTTATTAGCAATGGCTGTATGGCTTAAACCCAGTTTTCTAGCTAATTGTCTACTGCTTGGATAACTAGGGTAAAGACGAGCTAAAATATCTTTTTCAAATCGTTTTACTTCGTCGTCTAAACTGCCTTCAAATTCGTCACAAATAAAACTATTGGTTTGGGCTGAGTTAGGTAACTGAATATGAACATTATCTAACTCATCTCCATCTAGTAAAGCTAGTGCCTTATGTATAGCGTTTTTACATTGTTTAACATTTCCTGGCCAAGGGTATGATTGTAAAAAGTCATAACAACTATCTGCAACTTTTGGGGTTCTACGCCCCAACTGAACGCTATATTGTTGAATAAATCTTTCAATTAAAACGGGGATATCAGCTTTACGCTCACGTAATGGAGGAATGACTAAACTTAAATCACTTAAATAAACATACAGATCGTTTCTAAACGTCCCTTGTTCCATCATTGCCCCTAAGTCTTTTTGTGAAGTGGCAATGAGTCGAACGTTTACATTGTCGTTATTTTTAATAAACCCCAAGAGTTTGGCTTGCATCATTAACGACAACTCCCCTACTTCTTCGATCAATAAAGTACCGCCATTCGCACAGCTTTTGTCACTTGCTAAATCGAGTTTAAGAATTGAACCGAATAATTTATCTTCAACTTCCTCATCAGTTAACCCCAGGCAATTTAATTTTGCATAACCCTTTTCGTTCCGTCTACTTGCCTTTTGGCAAGCATTAGCAAGTGCCTTTTTACCTGTGCCAGTTTCTCCAAAAATTAACATTGGATTATCTAATTCAGCCATACGTTTAGCTTCTTTAACAACCAGTTTCATTGGTTTACTCATTGCTTGAATAGAACTAAAACTATCACTATTAGATTGATGAAAAACTGATAATTGTTGGCCTAGTCTAAATTCTGATTTGAGTATAAAAACAGCCCCAGCAAATACATCAGTACCATCGGCATTAGGTACTTTTACAGGCAACATATCTAACAAATAATCTTGCTCTAAAAATCTAACTCGTTGAGCATTTGATTTTGAAGGTTTATTCTCTAACCAATCGTATACATTAAAACCTTTCAAGATTTCAGTAATACTGGTGCCAATAACTTGATCCTTCGTCATACTTAAATAACTCAATACCAAATCATTAACTAAAATAATTTTTCCCTTAGTATCAACTGAGAACACTGGATCTGGTAATGTTTTGAGTAGAGCTTGTAATTGATATTGTTCACGCTCTGTTGGCATAAACGGAGTGGTTTTCACGTCTACTATTCCATTTAGTAAACGTAGTTTAGGCATTAGGTGTTGAAAGTTTTCAAATTCGATATTTGGAAAGTTTAGGAAAATTTTACCCGCTTCATCGATTTCAATACCCCGTAAATCAATCTCATATTCGAGTAAAATATCTAATACATCTTGAGTAATACCCAATCTATCCTTACAACTAACTTCCAATCTCATCAGTTAACCTTGTGTTCAATACTGTAAAGATTTTATTACAGATGAAATAAAGAAAACAAGGATTAAACGACACTAGGATATTTTAGTTTTAAGGTCTTCGAACAATTGTTTACTTAAAACGGTTAAATTAGGCTTACTTACTGATAGACAGGGAAAAGGTCGGCATTCAGCCATAGCTTTTAGTCCAACTCGAGTGGTCAGCACACTAGCGCCTAACCCTTGTGCAACTCTAGTTGATAACTTACCTGTTACACCCGCTCCCAACGCATAATTACCAGCATCAGAGAGAATTTCTGCCGCGCCTGCGTAAACCATATTTTTAAATATATTCTTAATCAGTTGGACTCGTCCCCAATAACCTAAATTAATACCGTAAATTCGACTCACTTGATTTACCATTCGTACATTACGCCACAGCACAATAAACATATCCAAAAGAGCAAAAGGACTAACAGCAATCATGACTCCCGCTGCGGATGAATTTTGAGTAATAGTCTTTACCGCTAATTTATCAATGGGTACCAAAACTTGTCGTTCAAATAATGAAACAACTTCATTGTCTGTATGACTTGGTTGCACGTTTGCTTGCCATTTACTGACGAGCTTTTGATATGTTTGTGGAAATTCCTCAGCTAACTTCAAGCAATGCTGCTCAGCCAAACCAATAGCAGGAGAATTATATATGTTTAAAGATGTTTCCCTGTTGTGTTGTTGCTTTTTAAGTAACCTAAGCCCTCTGAATTCATTCCACAAACACCGAATCATTAACACACAAACCACTGAAACAATTAAAAGCCATACACCTGCTAACCAATCGCTACGCTCTATCATTTGCACCACAAAGAAAACAAGCTCAGCAGCAGAAGCTAACACCACGAAAAGAGCTAATAACACAAACCATTTTTTTGAAGATGTCTTCGGCTTAGTGACTTCTGGTTCAAGTAATTGTTCGTCGTTGTTAAATTCAAGTGAGTCATCTACAAGCTGTTCATTAAATTCTACATCACGAATGACAGGTTTTAACTCGGTGACCGTATCCCTATCACTGGTATTTGTCGCTATGAATTGAGCCGATTTTAAATTGAAGTCAAATTGGCTTTTATCTTCTTCATTTGGAGTATTATCACTCATAACATTTTATCTCCAATTAAAAAGTCTAATAATTGATCCAGCCGAATATGTGGAAGATTATGCGAGCTGCCTAAAATAGGAGGTGAAAATTTTGGAAATTCAAAGCCTTGTTTATCCCAAAAACTTCTTGGAGGACATGTGTTAGGAACTTCACCTGGAAACAAGATAATTTCCTGGCCTTGGGTGTCTTTCCCTTTTAATACAGATATCTCCTCACCATTTAATTGACTGACACCTGCTTGAGACGCTCGAATAGCGGAAATGGTAGTTGATTCAGTAATAACGCCGTCAAACTGAATTTGTTTTCTAGCCTGATGCAACATTGAGTCTAATAATTTTACTAAGTTAACTTGTTGATCAGGTGTAATATGATCTGCTTTACTCGCGGCAAATACTAACTTATCGATTTTTGGCTTAAATAAACGACGCAATATATTCGAAGACCCATACTCGAAACTTCCCATCAACCAATCCAAGGCTTTTTGAAGGTCATGAAAGCTATCGTAACCACGATTTAACGCAGATAAACAATCCACCAAAATGACCTGACGATCGAAACCTTTAAAGTGATGTTGATAAAAAGGTTGAACCACTTCACTTTTATAGTGGCCAAACCGTGTTATCAATAAATCTAAAAAGCTGTCTTTAACCGGGTTATCAAGATCAATATTTTGACTAGTAATGATTGCCTTAGGAATTGGAAAAAACTGTAATACTGGCGCATCAGCTAAGTCTCCGGGCAAAATAAAACGGCCAGGTTGCAACAATTGATATCCTTGTGACTGGCAGTCTAATAAATACTTTTTATACAAATTAGCGACATTTTGAATGACCAATTCATCAGCTTTCTGCGTAAAATCAATTGCAGAAACAGCCAAAATGTATTCAGCTGCTAGTTCGTTTCGCTTCGAATCATTTAATTCAAGGTCAGCCTGTTTAAGCCATTCAACATAATTCATTTTCAATAACGGCAAATCTAGTAACCATTCACCAGGGTAATCAGTTATGTCTAACGTTAATGTGCTGTCCTCAGTGATATATTGGCTCAATCCCTGTGCTTTTCTAAACTTAATTTTCAAGCGAATTTGAGAAATACCAGATGTTGATTGAGGCCATATAGGAGTTTCCTGATGTAAATTATTCATTGCATCTTCATAAGCAAAGCGATTAAAAGTCACATCAGGTTGAATATCACGTTTTACACCAATCAAGCGTTGTTCAGACACAACAGAAAAAAATGGCAAATTAGCTTGTTCATTAGCTTCAATTAATTGATTAACCAAAGAGGTGATGAAGGCCGTTTTACCACTGCCACTTAAGCCCGTTACCGCCAGACTAACATGCTGGTCGATTAGTCGTTCAGCAGTATGTTTTAAATGCTGTTTGGTACGTAATATATTAGGATGCTGAAAGAAGGAACTTGGCATAAAACCTTTTAATATAATATCTTGAGAAAATTGAGAGGGTTAAATCTTAATTACCCTCTCAAATAGTTATAGACGATTAATTTCTTGGTTGAGTTGAAACTCAGATGAAGTGACATAAGTTTCTACGTTTCTAAGTCTTTCTTCATTTTTTTCAAATTGTTGTTTGATATCAGAAAACGCTTGTTTAGGTGGTTCACCCGCTTGCCAAACTTTAGATTTAACCACAACTTTTTCAGCTTCTTCTTCTGAAACATTGTGCCATCCTTTACCGGCATGTTTCTCTTGACTAGTTTGACCACCAAAAGCTTGGCCATGTGCTTGAGTCGTTATATTTCTCGGCTTCTTTTCCAAAATAAACCAAGCTGCAATATAACCAAAAAACATAAATGGCCCAGCTAGTAAAAAGAATCCAGAAACCACTAATATTCTGACTAACCAAGTTTCCATTCCAAAATATTCAGCTATTCCAGCACATACTCCAGCGATTTTGGCTTTACTTGGGTCTCGGTATAAGGTTTTGCGTGTTTTCATACCTTACTTCTCCATTGCGGGGCCTCTGCATCCAGTATTGATTCTAATGTATGAATGCGATCCGCCATTTTTTCCGCTCTATTTGCTAGATCTTGCAAAGTAGTATATTCGTCCTCAGACAATCCCTGACTCATCTGCTTCTTACTTCTATAGTGCAAAATCAACCATATTGGTGCTACAAAAATCATAAATATAATGATGGGAGCAACGATAATTCCAACTACATCTTCCACGATATATCTCCTTATTTTGCAGCTAAGTTATTTCTTACTTGATTTAGACTGCATTTTTTTCTTAAGCGCAGCTAATTCGTCATCGATTTCATCATCTGATTCTAACTCAGCAAATTCATCAGCTAAGGTCTTTTTACCTAGATCATAAGCGTCTACTTGTGACTCAAGATCATCAATCTTACGCTCGTACTGCTCGAATCGGCCCATTGCTGCATCAACCTTACCACTGTCTAAGGTTTTCTTTACTTCCAATCTAGAACTAACTGTCTTCTGCCTTAAAATTATAGCTTTCTGACGAGTTTTCGCATCGGCTAATTTATCCTGTAATTGACCTACTTCATTTTGTAGTTTGCTAATTTGGTCATCAACTACTTTTAACTCAGCATTTAGATTAGTGGTATGTTCATCACACTTCTTTTTCTCTTGTAATGCAGCACGTGCTAAGTCTTCACGGTCTTTACTAATTGCTAATTCAGCTTTAGTTTTCCAATCTTTAGCTTCGTTTTGCATCTTTAATATTTGCGAAGAAATGTCTTTCTTACTAGCAATCGTTTTTGCTGAAGCAGAACGAACTTCAACCAAGGTGTCTTCCATTTCCTGGATAATTAACCTCACCATTTTTTCTGGATCTTCGGCCTTATCTAAAATGGCGTTAATATTTGAGTTCACTATGTCTGTGAAACGAGAGAAGATACCCATAGTTTTTACCTCTTTATTGAAATATTGGTTAAATACAATTACTTAACCTTAATGTTTTCTTACTTTAATAGTATTCAATTACTAGGCCAAAAATTAATTTTCACTAAATTACTGATTTTAAACAAATATTAATTTACACAGGCATTAGTGAGATCTACAATAATTAGTAACTAGACTAGATATTAGTCGTTTAGACCAATTTTTAAGGATATTGATGAGCCGCTTTCAACAACAAGATAATTTATTAGGTCAGTCTAATAACTTTTTAGAAGTGTTAGAGCAGATTTCGCAAATAGCTCCACTCAACAAACCGGTATTAATCATTGGAGAAAGAGGCACGGGTAAAGAGTTAGTCGCCGCTCGTTTACACTTTTTGTCTAAACGTTGGGAACAAACTTATTTAAAGCTAAATTGTGCAGCCCTCAACGAAAGTTTGTTAGAAAGTGAATTATTTGGTTATGAGGCAGGTGCTTTTACTGGCGCTTCAAAACGACGAGAGGGTCGTTTTGAAACAGCAAATAATGGCACCTTGTTTTTAGATGAACTTGCTAACACCTCAGGAATGATTCAAGAGAAACTACTTAGAGTAATAGAATATGGTGAATTCGAACGAGTAGGTGGCTCTCGAAGTGTTAAAGTAGACGTAAGAATAGTCGCAGCTACAAATGAAGATTTACCCTCTTTAGCTGAATCGGGTGAATTTAGAGCGGATTTATTAGACAGGTTAGCTTTCGACGTTATCACGCTGCCGCCTTTAAGAGAACGCAAAGAAGATATTATGATGTTAGCTGAAAACTTTGCGATAAATATGGCTCGAGAACTGGATATGGAATTATTCAGTGGATTTACTGAAAAAGCGCGCAGAACGTTATTAGATTATGAATGGCCGGGTAATATACGGGAGCTAAAAAATGTTATTGAGCGAGCGGTATATAGAAGCAACAACCCCAATTTGCCTGTACATCAAATTATACTGGACCCATTTGAATCAATCTACCGTCCTAAAGGTAGAATTAAGACACAAGACAGAATAACTCAGTCTGAACCGACTCCAGAAAATACATTAACGAGACCTTCAGACGATGCGCCTCCAACCAAACTCACTGCAATCACTAATGATGTGCCAGAGAATACTGACATAGAGTTCCCAGTTGATCTAAAAGAGTTATCACAAGATTATGAAATTAATTTAATCAACCAAGCATTAGCAGACAGTCAATTTAATCAAAAAAAGACTGCCGAAAAACTTGGTTTGACATATCATCAGTTACGAGGTTATTTAAAAAAATATAACCTGCTAGAACAAACCAATGAAAATATGGATTAGCAGTTTACAGTGATAAAACTTTGGCAGTATCTAAACAATGCATCATTTATGAAATTGATATCTTTAGGAATACTGTATTTCAGTCTAATTGGATGTGAAAGGCTCATTGATTCTGACAACGAACCAGATGGTATAATTTATTGCTCAGAGGGCAGCCCTAGTAGCTTTAATCCTCAACTCGATACTTCCGGTACAACTGTTGATGCATCTTCTCACCAATTATATGATCGTTTATTAGACTTCGATCCAATTTCTGGAGATATTGCACCTGCATTAGCGACAAGTTGGTTAATTAGTAAAGATGGCAAAAAATATACTTTTCAACTTCGAAAAGATGTTCACTTTCACACGACTAAAACATTCAGGCCAACCCGAACCTTTAACGCAGAAGACGTGTTATTTAGCTTTAATCGTTGGAGACTAGATTCACATTCATACCACAACGTATCTGGTGGAAATTATCCCTACACAGATAGCCTAGGACTAAACCGTTTAATAAAAGACATAAAGAGAATAAATGGTTATAGAATAGAAATCACATTACATAAAAGAGAAAGCTCCTTTTTAGCGAACTTAGCCACAGACTTTGCCATTATTCTTTCCGCAGAATACGCCGATAAGTTGATTTCACGTAATCAAATGGAAATGATTGATATACAACCCGTTGGCACAGGACCATATCAATTAGTAGACTACTATCCAGATCGTTACATTCGTTATCAACAACACCCTGCTTATTGGCG
Source organism: Paraglaciecola sp. (assembly GCF_051252315.1). Classification (GTDB taxonomy): domain Bacteria; phylum Pseudomonadota; class Gammaproteobacteria; order Enterobacterales; family Alteromonadaceae; genus Paraglaciecola. The sequence continues at coordinate 13,341 of NZ_JBPOFP010000045.1, forward strand.
AGAAACAGAGTTAGCTAACAAGCTGATTTTTGACATCACGTCTTCTAGTTCATTAAGGCTGGCCAAGCTGTTAACTGCAGAATGCGATGTCATTGCGCTTCCTGCTCACAGTGAATTAGAAGTTATTCGTCAACAGCAATCTTTAGTGCTAAACGAAATGCCAGGTTTAAACGTTGGGTTTTGGGCATTCAACACATCAAAAGCCCCTTTTGATAATCCTGAAGTAAGAAAAGCACTGGCTATGGCCATAGATAGAAGTGCGTTACTGGAGGCCATATATTTTGACAGTGCGATACCAGCGCGCAATATAGTCCCACCCACTTCTTGGGCATATCAATCGGATATAAAAAATGTCAGTTATAACCCTATCGCAGCCAAAAAATTATTAAGAGAACAAGGTATCGAAGATGGGTTTAGCATGACAATTTGGGCAATGCCGATTGAACGGCCTTACAATCCTAATGCTTTAAAAATGGCTGAACTAATGAAAGCCTATTTAGTTCAAGTGGGCATTGAAGTAAATATTGTTAGTTATGACTGGTCTACATTCAGAAGTTATTTAACTCAAGGATTACATGACTCAGTGTTAATTGGTTGGTCGGCTGACAATGGTGATCCAGATAACTTTTATCGACCATTGTTATCTTGTGAGTCAATAAAATCAGGAACAAATAGGGCCATGTGGTGCTCCAAAGAATATGACCAGATTATTAATGAAGCGTTACAATACGAAGAAATTGGTGAACGCATGTATTTCTATAGCAAAGCAAATGAATTAATTGCAGATAAAATGCCGATAGTTCCCATAGCCCATGTTTCACAATATCAGGCTTACCGTAACAGGTTAAAAGGATTAGTGATAAACCCCTATGGCGGGATCAAATTTGGTGGAGTAAAAAAACACTAATGGGAAATGTCATTCTTAGATACATAAACCTAATGGTCGTTACTTTATTAATATTGAGTTTCTTTTCATTTTCTCTGGCTTATCTATTTCCAGGCCACCCTATTGAAAACCTTACTGGCATAAGGTTAGAAAATATTTCACAAATAGAAAATACTGAATTTAATTATAGCTCAGGTGAAAGCTTGCTGGTGCAATATTGGCATTATATGGGTTCTTTATTTGACGGTAATTGGGGCGTGAGTTTTAACTCAGGCCTGCCACTATACGATGAAATAACCAATGTGTTACCTGCCAGTATTGAGTTGAGCGCTTACGCATTGTTTATATCAATATTTGTAGGTATTCCACTAGGTTTTTTAGCTGCAATGAAGCACCATAAATTAACCGACTACTCTTTATTATCGATAAGCGTTTTAGGATACTCCATACCTGTATTTTGGTTAGCATTGCTGGTTATCCTGATATTTTCTCTTCAACTTGGTTGGTTCCCTTTATCTGGTCGTATTAGTCTTTATTATGAAATACCCGACATTACTGGGTTTATCATGTTAGATATATTTTTATCTGATATAGACAATAAAGAAGCTGCAATTAACAACGTTATTCGTCATTCAATTCTCCCAACCTTTTCTATTGCTCTTGTGACGACAACACTCATCATAAGGATCACCAGGCGTTCTGTTATTGAAACCATGAACACTGAATTTATTCACGCAGCTTATGCTCGAGGTCTATCTGGTAGGCAAGTATTAGTTCAACATGGGATTCGCAATGCACTTATGCCGATATTTCCACTTTTGGCCATGCAATTTACAACTTTATTAACCAACGCGATGATAGTAGAAACTATCTTTTCCTGGCCAGGAATAGGTAATTGGTTAATTCAAGCCATCTATCATCAGGATTATCCGGCTATTAGAGCGGGTATGTTGGCTGTATCAGCGCTAGTTGTAATTTTTACTATGTCTATTGACTTAACGATTCGTCTAATGGATCCCAAACGTAGAAGGCTTAAACGTGCAGCGATTTAGTTTATATCAGGAAGAATACCACCCTTCTCCCCTGCAATTTACTTGGCTTGAGTTTAAAGAAAACCATGTAGCAGTTGTAGGTTTATATTGCCTTCTATTTTTTGTCGTGATCACTATATTTTGCCCATTACTGGCCCCTTTTGAGCCCACAGAACAAACAGTTGGTGATTTATTAATTCCCCCCGCTTGGTATGGTAATGGAGGCATAAGTCACTTATTAGGTACAGATGCATTAGGCAGAGATATGTTATCTCGCATGCTTTACGGTTGTAGAATGACTTTTGGCATCAGTGTGATATTGGTTATGCTTGCCATGCTGGTAGGTGTTGGACTAGGTGCCATTGCTGGCATGAGTGAAGGTTTTAGATCGAGTTTTGTTAATCATGTTCTAGATTCGATAAAAGCAATTCCTACATTACTAATAGCCATAATTATCGTTGCAATCTTAGGCATAGGTTTGGTCAATAGCATGTGGGCAATAATGTTGGCCTTAATACCTCAATTTGTTCATCAAACTAGAGAGTTTGTAAGTAAAGAAATGAAAAAGGAATATGTGCTTGCAGCTAAGTTAGACGGTGCCAACAATATTCAAATATTTTTCAGGTCAATCGTACCAAATATGGGAGAAGCTTTAGTGGTACAAGCTACCTTAGCTCTATCCATTTCAGTACTCGATATTAGTGCCTTGGGTTTCCTAAACCTGGGGGCACAAGGGCCTATGCCTGAGCTTGGCAGCATGTTGTCAGAAGGAATTGAAGTTGCTTATATCGCACCTTGGGCTATAGCTATCCCCGGCGGTACCATATTCTTAATGATGATTTCTATCAATTTAGTCGGTGATGGATTACGTTCAGCCTTAAGAAACAGGTTATTACACTAATGATTCTGTTAGATATTAAGAACCTTACGTTAGAAATAGAGTTATCAGGGAAATGGGTTAAAACCCTAGATAAAATCAACCTTGTCATTCATGAAGGCGAAATTCACACACTAGTAGGTGAATCAGGATCAGGTAAAAGTTTAATTGTAAAAGCAATTGTGGGGGCTCTACCAGGCAAACACTGGCGTATCACAGCAGATAGAATGACTTGGCGTAGTCAAGATATGTTAGCCATGTCAGTTGTAGATAGAAGAAAAGTTATAAGAAGCGAAATATCCGTTATTTTTCAGAATCCAATAGATTCTTTGGACCCCATTCTTCCATTAGGAAAGCAACTAAAAGAAGTATTGCCTGAAGAAAGCAACTCTCAAGGCTGGTTGTGGAAAAAGAAAAAGCAAAAACACAAAATGGCGATTGATTTGTTACACCGTGTGGGTATTAAAAATCATGAATTATGTTTAAGCAGTTTTCCTCACCAAATCACCAATGATGTTTTACAAAAATTTATGATCGCGATGGCGCTGGCCTCAGAGCCAAAACTCATCATAGCAGACGACCCCACAAGGGGTATGGAAGTCAACTCTAAGACTCAAGTATTAAAATTATTGAGCCGTGTAAATCAAGTAAGAAGCACCAGTATATTGTTTGTTAGTCACGATCTTCTAGCCATTTCTAGTATGGGACATTTTATGACAGTACTATATTGCGGCCAAACAGTTGAAACAGGTGAGTTGAGAAGGCTCAGAAAAAGAGCATTTCATCCATACACACAAGCATTATTGGATAGTGCTCCAAGTTTTAGAAAAGATTTACCACCTAAATCTAACTTAACGTCTTTACCAGGAACCATCCCTACCCTTCATCACTTGCCTATTGGTTGCCGTTTTGGGCCAAGGTGCCCAAGAGCCAGAAAAGAGTGTGTGACAACACCTGCAGTGCGCAAAATCCACAGTCATTATTACAGCTGCCATTTCCCGTTGCATTGGGAGGGAAAATAATGGATTTAATTAATGTTCATAATCTATGCTTCCAAGAAAAAAATAAAAACCTGTTTAAAAAAGACGACATAACATTCAACTTGGGCCCAGTTAACTTTAATCTAAAATCTGGCGAAACCTTAGCTATTGTGGGTGAAAATGGTTCAGGGAAATCACTGTTAGCCAAGATTTTAGTCGGTCTAGAACCCCCCTCATCAGGCAATATATTGCTAAGAGGCCGTGATATCTGTAAATCGGCCTTAAAACAAAAATGTCACGATATACGAATGATTTTTCAAAACAGTAATGAATCTTTAAATCCTGGATTAACCCTAGGTTCAATTTTAGAAGAGCCTTTGCGCCTCAACACTCAGTTATCTCAATTAGAACGAACGCAAAAAATAGAAGAAACTCTTAGACAAGTGGGTTTAATGGATGAGCATAAGTTTTTTTATAGGCATATGTTATCTGACGGACAAAGGCAAAGGGTTGCATTGGCACGAGCACTAATTTTAAACCCAAAGATTATTGTAGCGGATGAGCCTTTTGCAGCGCTTGACCCCTCTGTACGTTCTCAAACAGTGAACCTATTAATGCGATTACAAAGAGAGCTCGGTTTAGGGTTTATTTTTATATCTCACAATTTAGGAATTGTTCGCCACATATCCGACAAAGTGATTGTAATGCAAGAGGGAAACGTCATTGAATCGGGCAAAACAGATGTCATCTTTAACTGGCCAAATGATCCTTACACCAAGAAACTAGTTGATGCGCATCAAGCACTGGTCAATAGTCAGGACAACTAATACCAATTTTGTCCTCCCTAAAAGCAAAAACCCGCCAAAAGGCGGGTTTTCTTATTAAGTTAACGGTAACGCAAAAATTAAATTAACCTAGCTTCTCTTTAATACGTGCAGAACGACCAGAGCGTTCACGCAAGTAATAAAGTTTAGCACGACGAACTGCACCACGACGTTTCACTTCAATAGAACTGATTGCCGGGCTGTGTGTTTGGAATATACGCTCAACACCTTCGCCGTTAGAAATCTTACGAACTGTAAAAGCAGAGTGTAGGCCACGGTTACGTTTAGCGATTACTACGCCTTCGTAGGCCTGAAGACGTTCTTTTTCGCCTTCTTTAACGCGTACTTGCACAACTACTGTATCACCGGCACCGAATGCTGGGACATCAGTTTTTAACTGTGCATCTTCAATTTTTTTGATGATATCTTGATTTACTTTTCTCATCATATCCTCTCATTCTAGATTAACTGTCATCATGCTGCGGCAAGTCTTTTAGATATAACTCTAATAGTGCTTGCTGCTCCTCAGTCAGAGCTAGATCGTTTAATAATTCAGGGCGTCGTTGCCAGGTTCTACCTAACGACTGTTGTAAACGCCACTGCCTGATTTTTTTGTGATCACCACTCAACAACACTTTAGGAACAAGTTGTCCGTCCAAGTTTTCTGGCCGAGTATAGTGTGGACAATCTAATAAACCATGACTAAAAGAGTCTTGTTCAGCAGATTGTTCATGGCCTAATACACCGGGTACAAACCTTGAAACTGCATCCATTAAGATCATTGCAGGTAATTCGCCACCACTTAACACGTAATCACCAATTGACCATTCCTCGTCAACGTGTGTTTGTATTACCCGTTCGTCAATACCCTCGTATCGACCAGCAACTAAAATCAAACTTTCATTTTCAGAAAGTTGTTTAACCCCTGCATGATCTAACTTCTTCCCTTGTGGAGAAAGGTAAATCACTTTTGTTTTTCTTCCTGCTGCTTGTTTAGCAGCCAGAATAGCGTCTTTTAATGGCTGAACCATCATCAGCATGCCAGGTCCACCACCGTATGGTCGGTCATCAACAGTGCGATGTTTGTCGTGAGTAAAGTCTCTTGGATTAAAACACTCTACTTGCAACATACCGTTTTTAACGGCTCGCCCTATTACTCCCTGCTGGGTAAAAGTTTGAAACATTTCTGGAAACAAACTTACTACACCAAACCATCGATTCGGTTCCTGACTAGGTTCTTGCATTAAAATGCAGGATCCCAATCTACTGTGACTATTTTCGCCTGCCGGTCCACTTGTTTAATCACTTGATCTAACAAATAAGGAACCATGCGTTCTTTTTGACCAAAAGCATCATTCAAATTGGCTTTGACTAACATAACGTCATTAGCACCGGTTTCGAATAATTCTTTAATTACACCCAAGTTATAACCTTTATCAGTTACCACTTGCATGCCGACTAATTCACGCCAATAAACTTCGTTGTCATCTAATTGAGGTAACATCTCTGCTTTAATAGAAATTTCAAGATTTTTGATACTTTCAGCATCATCTCTAGTTTCTACCCCAACCAATTTGGCAACTAAACCTTTATTGTGGGTTCGCCACTGGTCTACGACATACTCGTTGCTTTCTTGCACTTGACCCAATAGCCAAGGAGTGTAAGCAAACACGCCGTCTAAATCATGGGTATACGAGGTGATTTTAACCCAACCTTTAACACCATAAGGTGCACCGATTTTGCCAATCACTAATGTGTCAGACACAAGACTCATTCCTCAAACCCTTTAAACATCTGCAATTAAGCAGCTGCTTTTTGTGCATCTTTTACCAAAGTAGCAACACGGTCAGATAAGCTTGCGCCTACCCCAACCCAATGCTCAACACGGTCAAGATCTAAGCGTAAACGCTCTTCTTGGCCTTGTGCTGTTGGATTGAAAAAACCAATGTTTTCAATAAAACGGCCATCGCGTGAACGACGACTGTCTGCAACCACTACTTGATAAAATGGACGCTTTTTAGCGCCACCACGCTGTAAACGAATAGTAACCATAAATGCCTCAAACTCGTTGTAGCGTTAACGTTAACTTAATTTACCTTAAATTCTGACTAAAATAGCCAGATAAAAGGCCGCCGTATTATACGGATATGGTGAACGAATGCAAGTATAAATAGGGTATTGGAGAAATATTTCTATGGCTAAAGAATAATCGACTACTTTACATCCCCCATAATTGGAAATTTTTGGCAGCTATGCAGTTATGAATTTGACGAAAAGCCTCGACATAGATACTCTCCTGCAATCAAAATTTGGGATTAGAAGTTAATAATGAAAGTTTTATTATCCATTACCTTAATAACGGCCTTAGTTGGAGTAATTTGGTTTGCTCAGGAATCGAATAAAACAGTCGAGCCGGTCTCAGTCGTTCAATCTCCTGTCATTAGTAGGCATGACATATTAACCGCAACTGACTTTGTAGCGGGCATTAAAAATGCTGTAGCAAACAACAAGCAAAGTGATATCAATAAATGGATATATAAAGCTGTAGAAGTAGCTGAAGCGGCACAACTTCCATTACAAGACATCCAATATATACAATCAGACCTAGCAAAAAACTTCTTAGTTTTTCAAGCAAAACGTCAATTATTCAATGAAGAAATACAACAAGCCTACTATGCCATAGAAGATATTACGCTAATTAAAGAAAGATACCCTGAAGCCCAAAATCTTTATCCCAAAGTAGACCTTCTAATTAAGAATAGAAATAAAATCATCCAACAGATTGCGTTAGAAATGGCCAATGGCCAAGAAGTAAACGATACATTATTAAGCGCCGCCAAAGAAAAGTGGAAGCAACAGTTTCGCAGTCAAGTTCTCAAACTCAACTAAAGTGGATTTAGTCGAACATTTAGAACTCAGCAAAATTTAATTTACTGAATCCTTACGGACTGTTGAATCTAAATGCTGTAAAAATAGGCCTGTTACTCTGGGTATGTTTTGAACCTATCTGCTGTTTGCCCAGCTTCAAACCAACAAGGTTTTTCATCCCAGAAGATATTAGCGGAGGGACGTATATCAGGGTCGCCGTCCAAATAGCCAGCAGGGATAACCAACGCGGTTCCGTCTCTGCTTTCGTATGGCACTTGAGAACCACACTTAGTACAAAAACAATTACTAAAACGTACTGCGTGGGGTAAATCATAACGTTGTGTGAGCTCTTTTCCTGAATGCCACTCGATTTTGTCTGGCGTAGTAAAAATAAGAGACGCAAATGCAGAGCCTGTTTTTTTCTGGCAACGATCACAATAACACTGATAAAAACGAGCAAATGGTCCAGTCACTGTCGTTTTCACCTCTCCACACAAACAACTGCCTTTAACTTTATGTTCCATCTCAACAACCTCCGATTAACCGATTTATTCTCAAAAAATGATAGTAACAAGAATTAAATGGCTGGAAAGCCTAATTTTTAATTCATCAATAATAAAGCGGACATACAGGTACAAATTAGCTTAACGGAATGCACGACCTAATAGTATGAAACCCAAAACCAAATCGGTATTAAATAGTTAATTTCTCTGCTACTTTAAGCATAAGTTTTTGTTTTGTTGAAAGAAAGTTATGTTCACTAAAATATTTGGATTCAGCTTAGCCATTCTGGCATTCAACACCTTGGCACAGGCGCCAAACGAATGGTGGAAAACTTACGATTATAGCCAAGTAAGTGCGCAGGTTTTATCTAGAGGTAACGATTTGCCTTTGCTTCGCGGACGCGCGGTTAAACTAGATGTAGGGTCGCAGCAGATATCCGCTTTTTATGATGTAGGTTCAATGAACTTACGTTATGTCACATTAGGTAGCATTTATTTTAAAGGGACACCTTGGGATCGCTCACACGGCGGAAATTCGTTAGTAGATGGAGAGTTATTATTCTCAAGCCAATCAAGTTTAGCGTGGACCGAAAATGACAATTGGGTTGACCCTCGCGAATTTGAATACGCCCCACTACCTCGAGAACTCGCAAAATTTAAAGGGACTTATCGTTTCAACAACGAGGCGATATTCCATTACACAGTAGGCAAAGATGCCACTGTAGTTTATGAAATGCCCCAAACAGTTAAACAAGACAACAAATTAGTATTCGTAAGGCATTTCAATATAGCTCCCACCAACAAACCCCTAAAATTAAAAGTTATTGATAACCCCGAATTGGAAATTGGAAAAGACTTATTCATCAATACGTCTAGGTTTGCTATCCAACAAAATAACGATGGCATTTTTTATATAGAGATCCCAAGCTCAACTGCTCCACAAGAATTTTATATTAGTTATAGCAAAGATTTCATCGAGTCAGAATTAGCATCACAAAACTTGTTATCCATGATAAAAGGTGGCGATCAACGCTGGCCTGAAACAGTTGTTTTAAAAGGTCAGGTGAACTCATCTTCCAGTGAAAGTTTTGTTGTAGATCAAATCCCCCTGCCTTTTGACAACCCTTATCAATCACTCATTCGATTTGCTGGTTTTGACTTTTTTGCAAACGGTACAAAGGCAGCCTTTGCCACCTGGAATGGCGATGTATGGATAGCATCAGGTCTTGACAAAAAGTTGGAAAATATTACATGGAAACGTTATGCAGCTGGAATGAACGAAACTTTGGGTTTACGGATAGTTGACGATGTCATTTACGTAACGGGAAAAGACCAAATTACTCGTCTACATGATCTAAATAATAACGGAGAAGCTGACTACTACGAAAATTTTAATAACGATATAAAAATCACCGCAAATTTCCATGAATTTTCTTTTGGTTTACAAACCGACCAAGCTGGTAATTTTTATATGGCAAAAGCCTCCCCTGTGAAAGCAGGTGGACGAGGGTTTGATGTCACCCATGATCACCATGGCATTGTTATGAAAGTATCACCAGATGGTAAAAAGTCAGAGATAGTGTTGAGTGGATTGCGTGCTCCTGGTGGTTTATCGGTCAGCTCGGATGGAAAAACAATCACAACTGGTGAAAACGAAGGCACTTATGTTCAAGCATGTAAAATAAATTACGCCCAAAAAGGTGACTTTATGGGGGTAATACACCCAGGTAATGGGCGCCAACTTGAACAAGGTTATACGCCGCCATTGGCATATTTACCTATGCAAGCAGACAACTCAGGTGGAGGGCAAGTATGGGTGCCAGATGGCGCTTGGGGAGATTTAGCGGGTTCATTAATACATTTGTCTTATGGGCAAAGTAAAGCTTATACAGTAATAAAAGAGTCTGATAAAAAACAAGTACAAGGTGGCGCCATAGCCCTCCCCTTTAAACTCATGTCTTCAGCCATGCGAGCTCGATTTAACCCTGCCAACACAAAAGAAATGTACATAGTCGGGTTTAAAGGTTGGCAAACTAATGCAACGCTTACTTCGGCTATTAACCGTATTACTTACACCAATAAACCACTACCTCGAGTAAAAGACTATAGAACAACCGAAAAAGGCATCTACTTAACCTTTAATCGCCCCCTCAATCCTGAATCGGCCATTGACTTAAGCAACTATAATTTAGAACGTTGGAACTATTTATATTCGCAGCAGTATGGCTCTGCGCACTTTGCCACGAATACTTCGAAACAAGTATTACAAAAATATCGACAGACAGAATCAAAATCTATTGGCAGAGTTGGAATTGCTAGTAATCGTTCTGGCGAAAAAGTATATGTCACATCAGTGCAACTCCAAGGCGACAAAAAAACGGTATTTTTAAAAATTCACGATATGAAACCAGTGGATCAACTCAAAATCAATTATTCAGTTGAAACAACTACTGGTCAAAAGATACAACAAACACTCTACAGTACTATTTACAATTTAGCGCCTGATACTAAACAGCTGAATGACAAGGTCACTGTAGCGTTATTAAAAGCACTAGAAAAACTCAATACTTACGATTTAGGTACAAAAGTAGAAGTGGTCGATGAATTGGGAAATACAGACACATTTAAAAGCCGAACTCTAAATTTGCAGGTGAAAAACGGCGATTCCATCAGCCCTTTTCTAACTCCTGGACCGTTTAATACAAAATATTCAGGTTTTATCCAAGTATTGGAAAAAGACCTCGTTAAATTTGAAGCCACTGGAAATGGCCAATTTACATTTAATATAAACGGAAAAACGGTATTAAACTTTAACGGGTACGAACAAAAAGCAGTCAGCAAAAACTTGAGTTTAAAAAGTGGCTTTCATCCCTACACTATTTCTTTTAAGAGTATAGGTAACCAAACATTATTTTCCGTCAGCTGGAAGGGTAATAAGTTTCCTATGAGTCCAATCAGTCCACATTCTTTACGTTTCTTGAATGATGGGGCCATTCAAAAAAATCAAAAATTAAGAGATAAAAGAAGTTTTGTTGCCAATAAACGTTGCTTTAATTGCCACATATCAAATGTACCTTTAAACATGCCCGAATTCGCTCAAGACTCACCTTCTCTAACAAATATTGGCAATAGACTAACCCAGAGCTGGTTGACGGAATGGATAGCTAATCCTAAAAAATATAAACACAACACTAATATGCCTAAACTCGTTAGTCCTGAAGAGGCAAAACATATAGCGGCATATTTAGCTGGTAAAACAGAATCAAAAGTCAACCAAGACATAAATGGTAATAAGGTCCAAGGCCAAGGCTTATTTTATGACTTAGGTTGCATCGGTTGTCATACACGACCAGAAGCCAGCCCTAGCAAAGATAAGCGTACTTCACTTAGTTATATTGCAGCCAAGTTTCAGCCCCAGGCATTAAAACAATATTTATTAAAACCAGAGTCCAATTACAGATGGACTAAAATGCCTAACTTTAATCTTACCGACCAAGAAGCCAGTGATTTAGCTAGCTATTTATATTCAGCTAGCGCCATTAAAAAACTTAATCAACATTCGGGCGATGCACAAAAAGGCGAAGACTTATTTAGTCAAAATCGTTGTGCAAACTGCCACAGTGAAAATAAATCAAATTTAGTACCTTTAAAAGACCTTAACCAAGGTTGTTTGTCTAGGGATTCAGATATTGATTTACACATGTCTAATGGACAGAAGTGGGAGCTTAAAGGATTTTTACGATACAAACAGTCGTCTTTTAGCCAAGTATCAACTCATGAATTTGCCAAAAGACAAATGGAAGAGTTGCAATGCCAGACTTGCCACGTACAGGATGATAAGCCTTCGTTATGGGATAAACATCTAGACAGTGTGAAAGATCTAAAAGTGAGTCATGCCAATAAAGGACATTTAGATCAACGTCGCCCTAGCCTGACTTACGCTGGAGAAAAGTTGACACAAAAAAACCTACAAGATTATCTTTCTGGAGAGCTGGGTTATACAACAAGAGACTGGTTACTGGCCAAGATGCCTGCTTTTCCTACTCGAGCCAAACTTTTAGCTGAAGGCATTGCGCTGCAACACGGGAAATACCAAAAAGAAAGCGAACTGGTAGTTGATCCTGAATTAGCCATAGAAGGAGAAAAACTGATTAGCTCTATGGGTGGCTTTTCTTGCGTAATATGCCATGACATAGGTTCACAAAAAGCCACCGCTGCTTTTGAAGTTCAAGGGGTTAACTTAACTCATTCTGTTAAAAGACTGAGAAGCGATTACTTTACCCGTTGGATGTTAAACCCGACTTATTTAGAGCCCACTACAAAAATGCCTAAATATTTTGATGATGAAGGAAAATCAAGCTTACCTTCTTTTTCCCATGACGCAGCTAAACAAATAGAAGCCATGCATCATTATTTACATACGATAAAGTAGCGACTTTGAATATGTTGATTAACCATTGATGTAAATTGGCTTGACTCTATTGGGCATACGGGTGACTAACTCGTAACCAATAGTGTCAGCCCATGACGCCACTTCATTCGCATTTAAGTCTTTGCCCCAAAGTATTACTGAGTCGCCAAGTTCAACTTCAGCTAACTCGGTCACATCAACACTGATTAAATCCATAGACACTCGGCCTACTAAAGGGACTCTTTGGCCATTTACCAAAACAGGTGTGCCTGATTTAGCATTTCTGGGATAACCATCACCATACCCCACTGCCACTGTGGCAATTTTAGATGGTCGTTGTGCAACCCAAGTATTGCCATACCCCACCGAACTCCCTGCTTGAATATCGTGAATGGCAATAATTTCCGAACTAAAGGTCATGGCCGGGATAAGTTTGTCAGCTTCTGGGTGAGCGTGTTGAAACGGGCTTAATCCATACAACATAATTCCGGGACGATTCCAGGCTAAATGGGCCCCTTCCCAAGCTAGAACAGCTGCTGAATTAGCAATACTTAACTCCAAAGAATCAGTTCTACGTTTTTGTTCGTTTATATTGGCGACACACGTATTGAATGAATTTAATTGGCGCAAAGTATATTCAGAAGACAAGTTATCAGCACAAGAAAAGTGACTAAGCAAAACCACTTCTTGAACGTTTTTGGATTGACTCATTTTAGAAAATAATTCCGAAACGAGATGTAAGGGCACGCCAAGCCTATGCATACCTGTATCAATTTTTAGCCAAACCTTAATAGGTCTAATTAAAGGCATATCTAGAAGTTTTTGAAGTTGTTCTACCTCATGAATAACAAGTTCACAATTATGACTAAGTGCAATAGGCACTTCTTCTATATCAAAAAAACCTTCTAACAATAAGATTTTATCGTTAATGCCCGCGTGACGTAAAGTCAGGGCTTCTTCTAAACAAGATACTGCAAACATGTTAACAAGAGGTGCTAGCGCGTTTGCAACTGGCACACAGCCATGACCATACCCGTCAGCTTTAACGACGGCTAAAACATTTGAGTGAGGCGCTAAGGATTGCGCTAAACGACAGTTATCTTGTATAGCGGCTAAATCAACGGTTATTTTTGCTGGTCTTGACATAGGTCGTAGCTAATATTCAAATTTTTTCTTGCTATATAGAGATTGGGCAAGCTGCCAGATGTCACCCACTTTTCCGTTACCAACCGCTTGGCCGTCCAACTCAATTACAGGCACAATTTCTTTACTAGAACTCGTTAACCATAACTCATCTGCATTTCGTACTTCATCCATAGTCACGACTCGCTCTTCTACTTCTAACGTAGGCTCTTTGCGTAAAATATCTAACACCATGAAACGTGTTATGCCAGGCAATAATTGTTTATCTAATGGCGGGGTAACTATTTTAGTACCTTTTACAACAAACACATTACACGCACTAGCTTCAGTCAATTCATTTTGAGCGTTAAATAAAATAGTTTCGTTAACACCAGAGTCTTGCCCATGTTGAAAATGCATCACATTACCCAACAAAGAAGTTGACTTAATATCACAGTGTTTCCAACGTAAATCTTGAGCGCTATTCACTTTAAATATTTTAGTAACATGCTTGTCTGCCACAGGAGCAGCTGGAATTTCAAAGGCAAACGCAAATACAGTAGGTTGAATATTGTCAGGAAACGCATGAAAACGCTTTACGTCAGCTCCTCGACTCACGTGCAAATAAACGCCCAAATTACCACTACCATTTTTTTGCGTAAGGTTTAACGCAATACGGCGCCAATCTTCTAACTCCATATCAAGTTGAATACCAATAGCACTAAGGCCATTTTGCATGCGATCTATGTGCAAACCTAAGCCAACTAATTTACCGCCATAGGAAGGTATCATTTCATAAATACCATCCCCAAACAAAAATCCGCGATCCATCGGCGATATCTTCGCCTCATTCATTGGCAAGTACTCGCCATTTAAAAATACAATATCGGTGTTAACGCCCATTCAACATACAATTAATTTAAATTTTAATACGCTAATTATGCCACGAATAAACAAATGAAAAGAGCAGAATCTTAGCTATTTTTTTTAATGACTTATTAGTATCGAGTGTTATCAGTTACAATACTTAACAGAACTCAAAAGTTAATTGATTAAAGTATGTTACAAGTTGGAATGTTCCACTCTTTAGAAGTGGTAAATGAAGTGCCATTTGGATTTTATTTAGATGGTGAAGACAAAGGACAAATTTTACTCCCAACTAAATCGGCGCCTTTAGGCTGCAAGCTTGGGGATAAAGTGAATGCATTTATCTATCACGACAGTGACGATCGTATAATTGCCACCACGAAACGTCCGAAAGTATTTGTTGATCACTGCGCTTTTTTAAAAGTGGTGAGTGTATCTAAAGTCGGTGTATTTATGGATTGGGGACTAGAGAAAGATTTATTAGTACCTTTTAGTGAACAAACCTACCCTATGTCTGAAGGTTTATCTTATGTTGTATATGTTTTTTGTGACGAAGAAACCGGACGCTTAGCCGCTTCAACACGTTTAAGTGACTTTTTATACGAGGAGTCTAGCGAAGAAGGCGGTACATTCGAAGCCAAACAAGAAGTTGAAATTCTGGTCTGCGGCAAAACAGATATGGGTTATAAAGCTATCATCAACGGTTCGCACCTCGGTCTTATTTTCAGAGATGAAGTGTTTAAACCCATAAAAGTGGGTCATTCTTTAACTGCATTCGTCAAACGCGTTCGTGAAGACGGCAAAATAGATTTGTGTTTCCAATTTCATGATCCTACATCTCGCAACAGCCTAGAAGAACAAATTATCGAAGACCTAGTAGCCCATGATGGTTTATCCACTTTAACCGATAAAAGTTCGGCAGATGAAATATCTAAACGTTTTAATGTGAGTAAAAATGCTTACAAAAAAGCTCTTGGCTCCTTATACCGCCAAAAACGTATATTGTTAGATAAAACTAAAGTTACCCTAGTGACAGACTCAAAATAATAGAGAGATAGATCATGGATGACGTTTTCATTCGGTACTTACATTTTATAGGCATTATTGTTTTAGCTGGCACATTAGTGGCAGAACATATGTTACTTATTGGCCAAGTAAGTAATGCCCAAATGAAAAAGCTGGCGAGGATCGACCGAGTTTACGGTGTTAGCGCATTAGTGGTGTTAACTGCAGGCTTAACGCTTTGGTTTTGGGTGGGTAAACCCGCCGAATTTTATACTAAAAACGGGGTATTTCATGCCAAGGTCACCTTGTTCGTGATAATGGGGTTATTAACCATCTACCCCACCATTTTTATCAATAAGGCCAGTCGTTCTACAGAAGAGTTCATCACAATACCCAAACGAGTAATCAATATGGTACGTGCACAACTAGCCTGCCTTGTTCTTATTCCTTTATCAGCCGTATTTATGGCCAAGGGCTTCGGCTTTTACGGTTAAGTAGTGTAAGTATCCTAAGTAAACAAATTCCATCAAAGAGGCAAACATGCAAGCAACAGTCACTTGGCAAGAAGATATGAAATTTAACTGCGAAACCGACAGTGGCCAATCACTGGTTATGGATGGTAATGGCAGCACCTTAACCCCAATGGAATCTGTTCTGTTATCTGTAGGTGCGTGCTCATCTATTGATGTGGTGGAGATCCTTAAGAAATCCCGTCAAGACGTCACCGACTGTGTGTGTGAACTAAACGCTGAAAGAGCAGAAGATGCACCAAGAGTGTTTACCAAAATCCACGCTCACTACAAAGTAACAGGCAACAATATCAGCGACAAACACCTAGCACGTGCAGTGCAATTGTCTGCAGAGAAATACTGTTCAGTGATGTTAATGTTGTCTGGGAAGGTCGATATAGAAACGAGTTACGCAATCGTGTAGCTATATGTAGAGCATGCGCTTTGCTTATTTAAGCATGCGCTGCTCGCACAGACTATTCACTTCGTTCACCGCAATCTCGGTAACTGCTTCAGGCGTTACTCTACCTTCCGCCATCCGTGGCGGTCGCATACGTTTATGGCTGCGCCACTTTATACGCTTCGCGTATTGTCATCCATGACGTTTTTCAAACGAAATCCATTTCGTCCAATCAACTTCTTTTCAACAGCTAAAAGAAGTAGACAAGAAAAGCCGTTCTCCAGCCAAGTTCTAATGCCTACGCGACTTGTAAAATAAAGGTCGTAATGATCTGTTCCCTACAGGCATTACTCAAATTACATCCCTGTAATTAGCCCTTTATTTTCCTACGTTGCTCGGCGAACTTGGAGTCGCGAGAAACCCAAGAGCATGGCTTCGCCACAAGGCCAAAAGAAAGATATCAAAGAACCGCCCCCATCGGTTTGTTTAAATAGATTTAGCCAAAGTTGGTTCTTAATTTGACTACTAGCCTTTTTATTAAATTGACTTCATAAAAGTAATCCATCAACCTAATGAAAAATATTATAAATAGAGTTGATTACTTAAATAAGGAATTTTGGATGTTTGGCTCAGATAAAAATAATGCTGATGAAATAGGAAGACTTTGGGAAAGGTTAGTTTCGCTAGAAAAACATACGGCAACACAAGACTCAGTTATAAAAAACTTTGAAGAAAGGACTCAAAAGGCTTCGGAGTCTAAAGAAGAGATATTCTCTGTTTTACAATCATCTCGAGTCCATAAAGGGCAAATTAAGAAAGTAAAAAATGAGATAAATGAATTGGCCAGCGTGGTTAACGACATTTACACCAAAGCGAATGAGCTAATGTCTCAGATCAACGCTAACCATGATGGCATAAAGCAAAAATTAGGAGAGATAGAAGAGTCAAAACTAGAAGCTGAAAAGTCTTGTGAAGAGGCTGCTACTTCTTTAACCATCGTACATGACTCTATATCTGACGTTAAAACTATCATAGAAGAAAATGAGGACTTCGGGAGCCTAATTGAAACTTCACTTAACCAACTTGACCAGATTGAGGAAAGCTACACTAAATCCAATACGTTATTAAAATCTATTACAAGTAACCATTCAAAAGTTAGAGAATTAAGAAACGAAATATTTGGATTTGAATCAACCGGGGAAGATAATGAAGTTGAGGTCGTTGAAGGGCTAAAACATGAATTAGAAAAGTCTTATTATAACCTGAAACAAGACCTTGAAGGTTACAAAACTGAATTTGGAGAATTGAACGAAACCACCGACGAAAAATACAATGAGATATTGTCCGATTCGAAATCATCATTTAGTGACTTCATTGATGAATGTAGTGCACAGTATAAAGATACCTATAGCGATATAAGGAAATTATTACCAGAAGCTCTAACAGCAGGATTAAGCGCCGCTTACGATAAAAAAGTAGAGATCGAAAAAACTGAAATAATAAACTACCAGAGTAGCTTTGCTAAATCTATTTTAGGCTTAATTGGGGTTTCACTAATTCCGTTCGCTATAGACATTTACTTACTTTTAGTGGCTCAAAAGGATTTAGTTGAGGTTTTATCAGATACTCCTAAGTTAATTATTTCAATTATGCCCATATATTTTCCTATATTGTGGTTTGCATATTCATCGAACAAAAAGATTAACCTTTCCAAACGGTTAATCGAGGAATACACACATAAAGGCGTATTAAGTAAGACCTACGAAGGACTCTCAAATCAAATTAACGAGATGACTGACGACGATAATTCGAACGAACTAAGAGTTAAGTTGTTGTTTAATTTACTTCATGTAAATTCTGAAAATCCGGGGAAACTAATATCTGACTATGACACAACCGACCACCCTTTGATCGATGCTCTTGATAAAAGTGTCAAGTTAGCTGATTCAGTAGACAAACTTAAAAATATACCAGGATTTTCAACTCTCACTTCAAAACTAGCAAAACAAAGGAAAGACATAATTGATGATGTAGATAAGAAATCATCTGAAGTTTTGAATGAAGTTGTAGAGAAAGAAAAAGCTTAAATTATTATGTCGGGGCTTCGCACACTACAAAACAATGAATACTAAGAGGAAACTGATTATAACTGAGCAATAATCACATCCTTCCATCTCTACAGACTCAGTAAGCCGATGATTTAGTGGCAAAGCCATGCTTTGGGTTTGCACGCGAATCAAGGCTCGCCAATTTTGTTATGAATTAAGTTGGTCAATTGGCATGGATAGCCAATTGAGGATTGGGACGTCGGGAACGTCTCAAGCCGGCCTGCTTAATTCAGAATAAAATTGGATAAAGAGCATTGTTGGAGCGCGGCATTTCTTGCACACTTCTTTTTGCTGTTGAAAAGAAGTGTGTCGCCCTGCAAGGATGCAGGACGAAAAACCGCAATGGATTGTGGTGAACATAGTGAATGTTTTGTAAGCTTCGCGAATAAATAAACGGATTACATGCACTGTGAGCTACGCGAATAGAAAGGTAACCCCTAGTGATTTACCATCACTACTTCACTTTCTGCCCAGCCATACTTAACAGCCTTCACTTGCACTTTCTCTTCAGGTTTCACCGATACAGGCTGGTGGTAAAGCTGCCATTTGCCTGTACCTACTTTATACCCAACGGAAGCATCTGCAGTGCTATTTGTCACCACCATTTGTCCTTTGGTGATGGAAACATTAGGTGCTTGGGTGACAGGTTGTTGGCCTTTTGGCCACATAGCCTTGGCCATCGACAATTCATCCTGCTCACTCAAATCAGCTACTTTTGATTGCCAATCAGACAAAGCTTGGCGCATTGTTACTAATTGTTTTTGATACTTGGTTTGTGCAGCCAAGTTATTTAATTCAAATGGGTCTTGAGTTATGTCGTATAATTCATCCGCTGGACGCGATGTAAACCAAAATTCTTGTTGTTTATTTAACTTACCTTGTTCCAACAATTTCCACATAGACTGCATACTCGCCAGTTGGTCGCGATAAGCAATATGCACCCCACCAGGCTGTTCTGGCATATAGTTTTTGATGTATTTAAATTTATGATCTCTTACTGCCCGCTCTCTAAAAGGAAAGCCATCAATACGATCCTTGCTCGCAAAGACATATTTTCTTGGCTTTAAACTTTGATCAATTAAATAAGATTTACCTTGAATATAATCAGGGATGTTGACACTCGCCATGGTCAATATACTTGGCGCAAAATCTACAAAACTAATTAACTCTGAATTAATGGCACTTGGTTTTAGGTTTTTCGGTTTAAGATCCTGTGGCCATACAACGATTAATGGTACTTTAATACCTGAGTCATAGATTTCTCGCTTAGCCCTAGGTAAAGCATCACCGTGATCTGTGGTCCATAAGATTATGGTATTTTCATATAGGCCGTCTTCTTTTAGCTGTGCAATCAACTGGCCTACTTGTTTATCCATGTTGTGAATATTGTTGTAATGTTGAGTTAGGTCTTGCCTGACTTCTTTGCTGTCAGGCAAAAACGGTGGCACCGCTACGTCGGTCGCTTTAACTGGCTCACTCCAGCCTTTTCGTTTACGGTTTTGTGCGGCTTTCTTAGTAAACAAACGACTTTCGTGGGTGACTTCTAATGTCACAAAACCGAAAAAGGGTGTATTTTTAGGGCCTTGTCGCCAATGCGCCTTTCTACTTTCTTCATCCCAAATAGTAAAAGGCCCACTGTGAGTAGCATATTCGCTAAATTGGTAGTCAAGTTTGCTATTGGTATAAGTAAAATATCCCGCTTGTCTTAATAACTCAGGGTAGGCTTTCACCTTAGCTGGCGGCACTGCCAAATATTTAGAGGCTTTAAAATCACGGGTTCGCATGTGCTGCCCACCCACACTAATTTGATGCATGCCTAATATTTGTGAAGTGCGACTGGGAGCACAAACACCTGCTGTGGTAAATGTATTGGGGTAACGTATTCCGACTTCAGCAAGCGCATCAATGTGTGGCGTTACTGCAACAGGATCATCAAAGGCGCCTACTCTTGCACTCATGTCTTCAGCCATAATGAGTAAAATATTCGGACGATTATCAGTTGAATACGAAGGAAGAGAAAACGCAATTAAAAATAGCAAAAGACCAATTTTATTCATTTAACACACCCATTCAGTAATTTAACTAATACGTTTTAGGAGTATCACTTGAACACAATTTAGAATAATTGCAATAAAAACTGCACAGCAGGCTGCGCAGTTTTAAGGTTGAATTAGAGTATTAAAACTGAGAAAAGGCCTGTTCAAAATCGGCAACAAGATCATCACTGTCTTCGATTCCAATAGACATTCGGATCATATTGTCATTTATACCCATTTCATCTCGCTCTTCTTCACTCGACTCAAAATAAATAGTCGAAGCAACAGGCAGGGCTAAGGTACGAGTGTCGCCTAAATGTGTAGCACAGATGACTAACTCTAAGGCATTTAAAAACGCAATAGGATCGATGTCTTCAACTAAATCAAAACTTAAAATACCGCCGTAACCTTTAAAGTATTCTCTAGCAAGGAAATGTTGAGGGTGATCAGCTAGACCTGGGTAATACACTGCAGCAACTTTTGGGTGATTATGTAAATAAGAGGCAATACGTAAAGCATTGTTGCAGGTTTTATCTGTTCGCATGACTAAGGTT
This sequence comes from Paraglaciecola sp., assembly GCF_051252315.1. Classification (GTDB taxonomy): domain Bacteria; phylum Pseudomonadota; class Gammaproteobacteria; order Enterobacterales; family Alteromonadaceae; genus Paraglaciecola. The sequence continues at coordinate 34,322 of NZ_JBPOFP010000045.1, forward strand.
TCTAGACCTATCGAAATATCATGAGCCGCTTGCGGAGACAAGGTTGCTCCCATATCCCGTAAGCCACGTTTTCTAATTTGAGTTAATCCCCACAATGTGGGATCAGCACCTTGATAAATATCTAAAATATTATCAAACTGACGCCAATCAAATAAACCTGTATCCACTACTGCCCCACCTAAAACATTACCATGGCCCGACAAATATTTAGTTAATGAACTAATAGTCAGTGATGCCAAGACAGCTTTAGCATCAAACATATTCGGTGGAGTCATAGTGCTATCAACAATGAATACCAAACCTTTTTGTTGGCAAAAACGGCCAATACAAGGTAAATCAGCGACTTGCGTCACTGGGTTAGCAATCGTCTCTAAATACACTGCTTTAGTGTTATCTCGAAAAGCATTTTCAACATTTCGAACATCTGTTACATCAACAAAACTTAGCTGAATCCCTAGAGATTCCATGGTCTCAGTTAGACTTCGAGTATTTCCAAACAAAAAATGGCTGACAATAATATGATCACCAGCTTTAAATAAACTCAACATAGTAGAGGTTATTGCCGCCATGCCTGTTGAAAAAGTCACGGCACCCACGCCGCCTTCCAAATGATTTAAGATGTTTTGTAAAGCGGCTGCAGATCCTGTTGAAGAACGCCCATAAACGTGGCCTGCTTTTTTGCCTTGAAATACATCTACAATGCCTTGCGCATCTTTAAATTCGAATAGTACAGAATTATTAGTCGCCTGATGAACAGCTCCATTTTCTGGGCTATTAAGTAAACGATCGGCGTGTACTAATTGTGTGGTAAAACCTTTATTTTTCAATCTTCGTCTCCGCAAAGGAACTTCTTTTCATCGTTATATTTATAACGGCGAAAAGCCTGCGCTACTTATTTTATTGCTCGAATATGGAGCATCAACCATATTGCTAGTATCTCTTAATTTGAAACATAGGCCAAACTCGATCTGTTTTTTCTTATAATTAAACTGTTTGTTTGATGATTATTTAAAGCTTGAACCTGATACAACATAAAAATTAACTGTTTACACACCCCCTAGCAACCATTTGATTACAAATAACGCGCAATTCAACCAATAATATTAAAGAATAAACCTTAATACGGTCACAAGCATTTCATTCTGCCTCCAGCCAATTTACACTATGCGTCTAACTATCGAGTGAGATATTCAAGTAAGGTTACGCTAAACCCTCTTAGATTTTTCATTTACATTAAATTCGGTTAAATATTGGAAAATACATATTGAGAATTCTAATCTTTCTGTTGTCTATTGTTTGCACCTTTTCCTTCAGTCAGCAAACTGCGCAAAGCTTATTTGGTCAGTATCAAAC
>NZ_JBPOFP010000046.1:0-35172 GCF_051252315.1 Paraglaciecola sp.
GGTAAACAGTGCATAGTTACCGTCTGAAGAAAGAACGGCACCACCAATGTTGTCCAGAGGTACCGGTATTACGTCTTGTCGTTTGCTGAAAATGTTTATTTTTCTGTACTCTGTCGATTTTCCGGATTTGAATTCCTGATGAGCCCCTTTTAACATAAATAATACCGAGACCATTTTGACTTAGGATACCCAATTCTCCCGTTACGACTTTAGCTTGTGTCTCGTCAGTTCTATCTTTAATTCGTTCTAATATAAGTTCACCTTTTGACTGATTATTGGCGTAATAAATTTTTTGACCATCACTACTAAATCGAGCTTTTAACGACTGCTCAATGTTACTGACATCAACAGGAATGTTAACTTGTTCACCATTCAAATAGAGCAGAGTTAACTTAGGTAATCCGGCTGCAGAAATTAATACTCCTGAACCATCAGGTATCCAACTAAGTTCTGACACCTTAAAATCTATAGCCCATGATGATTTAACTTGTTGTCGTTTATCGATGAAGTGAATTTCGCTGCCATTTTTGCGTTGACTGCTTAATGCAACTAGATTTCCATGAGCTACAGAATATGTTGCTAATTGAGTGGTGGGTGTAGGTTCGACTAATTCTAATGTTTGTACATTAGGTGAATACTTGAATCGTTGAAAAGTTGTGTTTTCACCTTGGGTAGCAACAAATTCAAACGATTCATTATTAGACCAAGTAACACTATTGATCCTGCCATGCCATTGACTAAGAAGCTGTTTCTCTTCTAAGGTTCTAGTCGTTAAATTTAATGTGAATATATGAATTGTATACAAAAGTGGAACTTGGCCATAAAACGAACGAAGAGGTTGTAAGTTTGATTCTTGTTGTTCGATCGCAACCAGATGTCTACCATTTTCAGACCAGGCAGATTGAACCCACACGCCTTTGGTTGAAGCTAATCTCCATTCTTCTAGTGATTGACTGCCTTTAATCATTAATACTTGTAAACTTTCTCGTTTGTTTAGTATTTCATTGCGTGAATATAATAAATCTTCATTAATTGGGTGAGGCAAAACAAAGCTTGCATTCAGTACTGGGGCATCCATAGCCTGGTTTTTTGTAAATAGCGTTTTATGTTGTCTTTCAGGGAAGTGAGATAAATCTGTGGTATATAAATAACCAATAAAAGTAGAGAAGATCATAAAAATAACGATAGTTGCAATTACTTTGTAACTTTTTAATAAAGAAGGAGTTGCATCTGCCTTTATGAGCATTTCTGTTGATTGACGAAACTCGGGGTTTAGAACTAGCTGGTATCCTTTTTTTGAATAGTTCTCTATAACAATTTGATCTGGTAAGTGATCTGCTAGTAGTTTCCTGATGGTATTAATACTTTTTTGCACAGAGCTTTGGGTGACAATACGACCGGCCCACAATGCTTCAATTAGTTCCTCGCTACTTATCACTCTATCTTTGTGGTTTGCCAAATAGGCTAAAACTGCCATAGCTTTGGGCTGAACTTTTTTAGTCACCTCATTAATTTGAATTTGATTTTTCGCAGGGCATACCAAAACCAGACCTAATTTGAATGGTCTTAATAACTCATCGTCATACTGAGAATTGGTAGTGTTGTGCAAACTTTCCTCTTGCTTTATTAACTAAACTTTTACTAAATACTTATTAAAGTACAACCACATTTGTTTAGTGAATTACTCGTTTATCCGTAGTTTAATTTTGCATTACAACCTACAATAAATGCAAACAAAGTTTTATTCTATTGTTGTTTTAACTAATTGATTTATAAGTGTAATTAAATGGTAAGAAAATGGTAAGCAAAGGGTTTTGGATTGGTTTACTCATACCAAGCTTGCTCATATATAGTTTGAGTGTACAAAATAAACCTTAGCCAAATTTAGGAAATATAATGAAAACATTACCTTTAGTGTCAGTTCTAGCTTTCTCCTTATTAAGTATTAATGTTGTAGCAAAACCCAAGGAGGTCTACTTAAACCAAGACTTAGGCTTTAATATCAAGGGGTTTAACTACAATCAAAAACAATTACCTTGCGAAGTAGACAAGTATCTAGTGAATGATATTGTTAAACGAGGCAAAAAACAGGATCTTAATGTTACGACTGTAAGAACAGGAGATAAGATTTCTAATCCAGAAGTGCCAGTTTTATCCATCGAAGTAAATGCATTATCTCTAGGTAAAAAAGGGTTTAACTTTGGTAAAAAAGTGAAGAATAACACCTTGCCGGCAATGACGGTAACAGCTGGTTTGATTCGAGGGAAGGAACAAGGAGGTACTATTTTAGCCAAACATAGTTGTGCGATTTTAACCATTAATCAATTATCACCAGGTAGTTCGAGCGTCTTAGATATGGGCACTTATGGGGTGACGGTATGTGATGCTACAAAGAAATGTTTGAAAGATCTGAGTAAAGATATAGTCAATTGGGTGGAGCCTCAACTGTAGTTATTTTAGATGGGGCTTACCTACTATATAGGCTTCTCTAAATATTTTGAAATACTCATCTAAAGCAGCTGCTGCATGTTGGTCATTTGCTAGTTTGAGTATTTCAATCGCTACTTCAGCAGTACATAGTTGGTGGTCTTGTGCCGCCTCTCTTAATCTATAATTAGATGTTTGAGTGGGTTGTATGCCCAAAACAGGTATGTTTGCTAAACTCGGACTTTTAAACATCTTTTTGGCTTCACGCCATGTCCCATCTAACATAATAAATAGTGGTATTTTGCCTTCTTTAACTAAGGTCGATTCTAACGGAGAGGTTATACACCTGTCTGGCAATGCGTATTCATGGGGAAAGACTAAGATAGGTGCATATTTAGGATTGTTTAGTAATTTTAACAGGTCTGGATCTGGCGTCACTCTATGCCATAAAAACGCATAGTTATCAGGAATAACATCCGCAATAATTCGACCCGTATTACTCGGTTTATAATATTCATCTTTATACATCAACAAACAAAATGCGCATTGGCTGGTTACTTTAGGTCTTTGTGAGCAAATGCATTCTGTTTTAGGGATCAAACAAATGTCACAACGTTTTACCTTAAACCCTCTTGCTTTAAAGGTACGAGTTGATTGAAGTAGTTGTTTTGATCTTAGTCTTAAGACAGAATTGTAAGTCGTCAATATGGTTACCGCAGATGTGGCTTTAATCGTTGTATTAATTGGGCATTGTAATACCTAGTGCTTTTTGAGTCTCTTTAAACATGAAAATTATTGTATCACCCGAAATAACGATCCGATTATTAACCCCTGTCGATCACACTATCCTGTTTGCCTTAGTAGAAAAAAATAGAAGTTACCTGAAACAATGGTTGTCTTGGTTAGACTTGGTAAAAACTAGAGAGGATTCGTTAACCTTTATCGAAACCTGTATTTATAGGCATAACCATCAAGAGTCTTCTAGCTTTGGGGTGTTTTATCAAGGTGAACTAGTGGGAATTGCTGGGTTTAATAAATATGATCATGCAAATAAGTCAGCAGAGATTGGTTATTGGTTATCTGAAGATAAATGCGGAAAGGGTATAGTGAGTCAAGTGGTTAACACCCTTTTGGATTACGGCTTTAAAGACCAAGCATTGAATAAAATCGAGATACACTGCGCGGTCGAAAATATTAATAGTAGGGCAATACCAGAGCGTTTTGGATTTACTTTCGAAGCTGAACTAAGGCAATGTGAATGGTTATACGATAGATTTGTTGACCATGCTATCTACTCCTTATTGTTTAGCGAATACCAGAGTTTAAAATCTGTATAAAGCATAGTTACATGTTAGACCCTAATGGCTAGTTATTTTCTAAATATTTTCACATAATTAGCAGATATCTAGTAGATAACCAGCAGATAACTAGCCTTACTCACTGATTTTATTTTTTAGTACGCTGGCACTATTGGTTAAACTGCCTATGGTACCCAATACTCCTGCCAAAGAAGCTATGATGATAAAAATAGACTGACCGCTAGTAACGGCTATCCCACCAATGATTAATATTATTAAAAGGGCTAAGGGTAATCGGTAGCTATTCCAAACACCCGCTTCACCATCTGTAATAAGTTTGTTTAATGTTTCTTTCGATTCAGCGTGTAGTACAAAATGAGCAAAACTTTTATTAACTATTGCTAAATGATCGCTTCTTACTTTTATCATGCCGTTAATGGCTAAATGTTCGATCATTTCTGTATTTCTTGGGTTTAATCGATGTTTCTTGGCCAAATTGTATAAAGCGAGTTTCTCGCCATTTGAACAAGATTCCCATTTAAAACGATACAAGGCATCAGCATGCAGCAAAATATAGTGGATAGTGGCCCACTCAGAACTCTTAATCGTTTGGTCAGTCTTTTGCCAAAAGAGTGGGGTAGAGGGTAACGGTTGGTTTGCCCCTGATTTCTTATTTATTGAAATTCGATCCCCTAAATACTGCAATTCAGGTACAAATTTTAATTCTTGGTTTAAAAACTCTGGGTTGACGTTGTGCACAAATTCACTTGTTACGGTAACGGTAAAGTCTATTAAACATTCCGACCATGACATATATTCTGCGTGTTCTAGTGCAGAATTCTCAACTTTTGAAAATTGGTCTTTAATTTTGACTCTACGAAAACTCATAAAGCCAGAAAAAATAGTAAAACTATTCAGGTTTCCATTTACCGTTAATGACTTAATTTCCATAATCATATCGAGTAAATGTTGCCTAAATTCAACTTTTTCTAGGCAGGTTTCTATATCCCAAATTTTCACATCCAATAAACCAGTGTCTTTATCTGGCGTTACATCCATTTTTAAGTTTGGTAAAAATGTATCGTTTTGGCTAAACAATTGTAAACACGGTGAAATTTGAAATAGTTTAATAAAGTTAGGCATTAGGTTCGTCAGGTTTCCACTGACATTTACTTTTTGACTACGCAGCAATAAAGCAATGCCTACGCCGGACATTTTATGGCTATCTATATTGATACTTAACGTTGATTTAGGCCGCTCATGTGCCATGTTAGACACAGATTCACATAACTCTTCTATGTGGTATAAAAAGTTTCTTGGGCAATAAATTCTGGGCCATAACACTTTTCGATTGAAATAAAACCAAACCCAGACCAAAGCCATTAATATTAGAATAGACGTAATGATCAAGTCGTATTCAGGATTCGACCTAGGTTCAGTCGACTTGATGTTTTTGTCCTGTTCGTCCTGTTTATCCGGATTAATTAAATAGGTTTTAATCCACTTCCACAGGTAAGTTGAGCCAACCAATGTACTCATTTTAGGGTAGTCGCTGGGCTTGACCGAAGATAAATAACCTTCACATTGCTCATTTGTATTTTTTGTTTTATAGCTAACTTGTTTATTATTTGAAACGTTAATTTTATCTAACATCTTTTGTTGCCAGTCTTTTTCCATGGGTAACAAAGAAAAAGGTGGCACTCTTTGTTGCGTCACAGTGTTGGGAAACCTTTTGATGGCTATCTGTGTCAGTTCAACAAACTCTTTGTTTTCACCGTTACATTTTTGCTGAGCATAATAGAATTGAAGACTTTGAAGGGGCATGCCTGCACTAAATTGTAGATATGCAAAGTGAATAAGTGCGACGAGCCATAATCCAACGGAAAAAAGTATCGCTCCTTTTTTGAATATGTTGATGTCTGCGGATTTATTTTTATTGGGTTTGAAATAGTTAATATAGTATTTAAACAAGATAACCAATAATAACGCTACACCAACTAAAGGCAGTATTGGGGAAAACAACGAATGCCAGGATTCCTGTTCTGGAAAACTGACCTGTAGTAATTGTCCAATGTAGAATAAACCATAATTGGTGGTGAATAATGCGGTACAAATTAGCATTAGTCGTTTGGAATCTAGTTGATAAGGCAGTCCTAAATTAAGTCGTAACCACTTACCAGATACCCAAAACCGGGTGACTTTAGCAGATACAAATACTATTCCGAGTAAGAATAAAAATGTCACCAATATGTACATAAATTGGTTTGTCATAAAACTATCGAGACTATCGTTAGGGGAGAAAACCACGATTGCCCAATCATCAATTTTGCTTGATGTTAATGTATAACGACCAGCCTCACCATGATAAAACCCATCTATCTGGTTACCTCCTAATTGTGGTTGTTTATCTAAACCAGCTTGTATCCATTGGCTTAGGTGTGATTCGCTGTGGCCTGCATAAAATATATTCTCGACTAAAGAACGGTCTTCATCAGTATGGAATAAAACTTTGCCAGTATTTCTGTCAACCACCATAAAAACAAAATCAAAATCGGATGGAGGAGCTAAGCTAACCGATGGCAATATCACATCTGCTGCTAATAAATACCCGGCGACCCCCATATCCTCTGGCATATTCAAATGAGGCTGATGCATGGGCACCGATATGGTGGATCCTCTGCTTCCATCATTTATATTTAATAAACGCTGAATATATACATTCCGAAATACCACATCTCTTGGATCTGTAACCCCACTGTCTGTGTCTATTGAAAAATCTAATAACCAACCTTTGTAATCTCTAACATTTTTAAAATAGTCTCTATGGGAAAGTTGAAAGGTTTGCGGTTTAGAATTCGCTTCTTGAAAATAGAAGGAAGGTAAATTGCCATATCCTTTTTCATCTGTAGCGAATACGGTCAATATTTTTGAGGCTTTATAAGGACTATTTGTTTCATGACTTGGATTGACTAGCTCTTTAGGAATATAGGAATTGAAAATGTTGTTTTTGTGATCAAACGCTACTTTTAAATCACCAGAATAAAAGCTGAATGCGCCTAATTTAGAGGCTTCCTGATAGTAGGTGTCTTCTTCGCTTGACGAGCTATTAGTGTTTATTGGCTGAGTCTGTGTCTCTACAATGTGGCTGCTGCTTTTACCAAAGATATTATCAATAATACTGGTCAAGTTGACTGTGTGTTTAACAACGAATTCTTCGTACCACTGGTCGTTTGAGATAACGTTCGGAAGAGGTTTGTCTAGGGTACACTTATCACAATTATCTTTATCCTTAGCTAAGGCGTTTAATGCTTTAGTATGTGCTTGCAAAATGGTTTGTTTAGACCAACTCGTTCCTTTGTCAGTATCGGCCCCTATAGATTTAAGCTTATTTAACTCGGCAATACTTGTACTGTAAAAATCTCTAAATGAAGATAGCTCATAAAATACTTCTTTTAAGTCATTCTCTAAATTGTTTGCTATTGATTTGGCATACTGTGTGGCTCGTTGATCTTTGTATGATTGTAAGCCACTTTTTGTCAGGTACGCTAAGATCAAAGCGACTAATACAATGTAAAATAAATAGTTTGCAGCCTGACTTAACGCTCGGTAAAACTTAGTTATTGATTGGTTTTCAGGTAGTAAAAACAGCCTAATTAGTGCCCACATAAAAAGCAAACTACTCATGGTGACTATGAGTAACGAGATATTCCAGTGTCCACTGCCTTTATTTTGTAATTTGTGTTTTGGTAATAAGCCAACTAGATATAAACGCTCAATAGTTTCACCATTAGATCTAGAAAGAGGCGTTGATAAAGTAAAGGGGAAAATAAAGATTCTAAAACTACCATAAGATAATTGCATATCCACATGACTACTATAAGAAGGAAGTGGGGCTTTACTGGGCTCTTTGTTGGCAGTGTCTTTGGTATTAAAATTGATAAATGAAGTATTACTATCTTTCTGTAATTGGTGGTTAATGCTCTTAAGCTCAACGATAGAGATGGTTTTTTCCCCACCCGTATTGGCAAGTACTTTGCCTTCACTATCGGCAAATAAATATTGGCTGAAACCTTCGGTTGTAATCGGTAATAAGTCTTCTAAATCTATAGACGCAGTTAGAGCAGCATTACTGATCTCTACTTTTTGCCCTGTAAGTGTATAAACAAATTCATTTTTCTTTAGTTCATCGCTAGATGAGGTTTGTCGAGAATAACTGGGTAAAAAGGAACGAATGGACACTTCACTTTCTTCAGCTTGGTGCATACTGTTTAAAGAATTAAGGTTTTCATTAAACCTGTTAGATGCTTCGTACAACACACGATAAAAATCGTGATTAATTGACGCGCTCGTTTGATTCAGTAAGCCGTAATAACCTGCGCCCAGTACTAAAATAAATCCAAGAAATACATAAATCCAAGTTTTACTCTTTGGCGGTTTTGACCTAGATGGGTTATCATTTATCGTAGTTTCGATTGGCATTTTTACTTCCCTGTTACATTCATACTTATTAAGGTAGGTAATTGTCGAAAAATCAAACTTTTAACAGTAAAAAATGTGTTGTTTTGGAAGTAATTTAAAAGGAAGTGGTTATGAGTAATGTATCACCTAAAGATTTTCTAGATTTGAGTAAAATGTTACCTGAGCAGAGGTTTGAATATGCATTAACTAAAATGATTGAAGATCAAGCGCTTTGGGGGTTACATGGCGAGAATGGTTGGGTCATGGTGAAAGCCGACGAAGACACTTGCATGCCAATTTGGCCTCACGAAGAGTTTGCAAGTTCTTGGGTTAAAGATGACTTCCCAAATTGCGCACCTAAACAAATTGAATTCGCACAATGGTGTGATACTTGGCTGCCGGGCATGGCGCAAAATAATACCTTAGTGTTGGTTTTTCCCTTAGGTGAAGATGAAGAAGGCATTATTCTTGATGCACAAGAACTAGCAGAATGTATTGATGAAGACTTGGCAGAGCTAGATAATAATAAATAGGTTATGAAAAACGAATTTGGATTGGGTGATCCTTTAGCTAAATTTAAAGTTTATATAGCCAACCAGCCAAATTTTAAATCTTATTCGGAAACACGTTCAGTTACCCCTTTGTCATTGGGTGAAATTTACGCAATAGGAAAATCTTGCGGAAACGGTTGGCGTAAGGTGTTTAATGTCTATGCAAAGTTGGTGTTTGCAATAGCAAATAAACAAATGGTGGATACTGCAAAGGCTAAAACCTGGCAGGAATTTCGCGATAAAAATTTATTACAAGTGGGCTCAAATACTGCGTTATTATTTTCTAGCCCTTTGCTAACTGATTCACTAGACGACCCCACTTCTTCATCTAGCCATATTCACATTGTGATGGGGAAAACTTATGCCACTTCACTTAACTTATTTAAACCAGCTAACCAGCTAGATAACGAATTTGCCATAGATAGGGTTAATAACGTGATAGTTTGCCCCTATTTTGATTATCGTCAATTATCTAATATTAAAATAATTCGTTTAGTTGAGTTAATACGGAGCTTAAAAGCTTATAATTCTGTGAATAAATAATATAGTAACCATTAGTTCATATTGATAACAGCAACTAATCGGTCACAAACTTTTGGGTAACCAGTATTAAATGAGCGCGGTCAATATTCGAAATTTATTCCCTTATTTTGCTAATCAACAAAATGGTAAAGCACTATATTTTGACAGCGCCGCTACTAGTCTAAAATTGGCCAGCGTTATTCAAGCATCAAATAGCTATTATCAGGTTAATACTGCTAATGTTCATCGTTCTAGTTACAAAAGGGCACAACAAGTAACAGAGCAGTTTGAAAATGTTAGACGTGAAGTTCAAGGTTTTATTGGAGCAAGCAATCCTTCAGAAATAGTCTGGACCAAAGGTGCTACTGACAGCCTTAACCTTGTTGCTGATTGTTTAACTCGCAGCAATATATTACAAGGTAAAGAGGTATTAATAGCTGCTTCTGAGCATCATTCGAACATTGTTCCGTGGCAACAACTTGCCAACACCTTAGGGTTTAAAATTAAGGTGATGCCTGTCGATAAGAAAGGTGTTTTAAACCTAGAACAAGCATTGCAGCTTGTCTCTAAAGATACCGCAATTATGTGTATTGCTCATGTTTCAAATGCGTTAGGCAATATTAATCCAATAAATGCATTAATTGAAAAAGCAAAAGAAAATCAGGCGTTAACCGTGATTGACGGTACCCAAGCGGTTGCCCACATGCCGATAGACGTTGTTCAATTAGATTGTGATTTTTATGTGTTTAGTGGCCACAAAATGTATGGTCCAACGGGCATAGGCGTGTTGTACGGAAAACTCAATTTATTAGAGCAATTGCCACCATACCAACTAGGCGGTGAAATGGTAAAAACCGTTAGCTTTGATCAAGCAACCCGTTTTCAACCAAGTCCATTAAAGTTTGAAGCGGGTACGCCAAATATTTGTGGTGTTTTAGGTCTGGTAGAAGCCGTCAAGTTTATCAAAACAGATATAACCCAGATTCAATCTGTTGAAAATAAATTATACAGCACATTAATGCGTACATTAGGTGATATACCTCAGGTGATATTATGGGGTGACACTGAAAATAGTATTTGTTTACAGTCCTTTACTGTTAAAGGTGTAAATGTTTTTGATTTAGCTGTGATGTTAGATGAGCACAATATTGCCGTTAGAGTAGGGCACCACTGCGCGATGCCTTTGATCCAAGAGTTGGGAGTTGACGGTGTATTAAGAGTCTCTTTGTCTTGTTACAACACACTACAAGAGTTAGCCAGCTTTGAAACAGCCCTAACAACATCCATTGCAATCCTAATGAACCCAGAATCAGGGGGTAAACAGCAACAAACAAACGAGTCTCAGCAAGAACTGGTGTTGGGTAATATCGCCAATCAAATAGTTTCGGCAAAAGGTTGGGATAATACTTATAGGCAATTGATGTTAGCGGGAAAAGATTTACAACGTCTAACCGATTCAAGTAAAACGCAAGACACAGAAGTGTATGGTTGCGAAGCTCAGGTATGGATTAAATGTGAGTTAACTAACCAAATAGTTACATTAATGGGAGACTCACCAAGTAAAATAGTCAGAGGTTTATTAGCTGTTATTTTTGAGGTATTGAATAATCAAAGCCCCCAAACAATTCTGTCTTTTGATTTAACAAAATACCTTGCAGATTTAGGTTTATCTAGACATTTAAGTGAATCAAGAGGCAATGGGCTAAAAGCCGTATTAGAAAAAATTAAAACTTTTTGCGAAATAAATATGACTTAACTTGGTCTTAATCAGTAATTCGAACAAGGCTTTAACCACAATTAGAGAAGACGTTATCTATGAGTTCTAAACACACTTGGTTTACATCGCTAATTAATAATAAACAATTTAGGGGCGTAGCCCAGATAGCAATACTGGCACTGCTTGTGCTAGGGATAAATCGCGTAGTACAAAGTTACTTAGGAGAATCGGCCTACGAAGATACAGGCTTAGGTCATCTAACACTCCCAGAAGCGATACAAACAGCTAAGTCATCAAACCGTTTAGTGTTAGCTGATATGTCTGCTGTATGGTGTCCTAGCTGCCGTAAATTAGACAAACAAGTCTTAAGTCAAGCCGATGTCAAAGACGTGATTAATCAAGATTTTGTGTTTACCCGCATTGAATATGATTCAGAGCAAGGTGAAGCGTTTATGCAAAGGTTTAACGTAAGTGGGTTTCCTACATTGCTAGTACTAAATGATAATGGCGATAAGTTGGTGCAATTACCGCTCACTTTTGATCCAAACAAGTTTAAAAGCTTGCTACAACAAGCTGCAAACCAATTTAATTGATAACGTATATAGGAGTTAATTTTAGTGATTAAACCTTTTTTCTGTTCATTACTTTTGTCGCTGTTACTTATAGTTACCAACTTTAATGCTGAGTCATCAGAGCCTAAAGTAAAAGTGAAGGTTTTTATTGCTGCAATGTTTGAGATTGGTGCTAATAAAGGCGATAAAGCGGGTGAGTTTCAACATTGGTACTTAACCTATTTTAAAGATGCCAAAGCATTTCAGGTTAAAGGGGCTGCAAATCCAGTTTATTGTAATAATGATGGGGTATGTGGCTCTGTTTTAGGTATGGGGAAGGTGGCTTCTTCAGCTTCTATGCAAGGAATTTTGTTAAACCAATACTTCGATATGAGCCAAAGTTATTTTGTATTAAGTGGAGTAGGTGGAACCCCACCTTCAAAAGGCACAATTGCAGATGTAAGTTGGGGATCTTGGTTAATTGATTACGATCTAGGTCATCGCTGGAAACCAGAAGAAGCCGAGGCAGGAAAGCCTACTTTTATGCCCCGAAAAGGATACGAGTCTATTCGTCGCTACCCATTAGATCAAAACTTACTAAAATGGGCACTTAAGTTAAGTGCTGACGTTGAACTGAAAGACTCACCAAGTGCACAAGCTTATCGTACACGGTATCCAGACAAAGCAGCACGGCGCACTCCTAAAGTGACATTTGGTACCCATATGACCGGGGATACATTTTTTCATGGCCCAGGTTTGTCAAAAGAAGCGCAATACATCAGCGAATTGTATGGGGCAGATGATTATGTGATAACGGAGATGGAAGCAGCCGCCATCACTCAAGTAATTGATAGGTTACATGGTACTGATAGAATTTTAAGCTTAAGAGGCGCTGTTAATTTTGACCAAGGCCATCCTAACGAGTCAACGTTGGCACACTTAGATCCGGCACCCGGTGAAACAGCTGGAGGATTCGCTGAAACAGTGGAGAATATTGTGTTAGTAGGCACTAAGCTAGTAGATCATATAGTTAAAAACTGGAGTGAGTGGGAAAAGGGCACACCTAAGATATAAATTAAGCAGTGGATTAGGGGGAGAATGCAGTCTTACCCCATCGATTTACACATGGCATCCCTGCCTTTTTTCAAGCCGCATCCCTGCAGCTCGATTTACTTCTTTTCAACAGCAAAAAGAAGTAAACAAGAAATGCCGTGCTCCAACAAAGCTCTGTTTCTATTTTTTATAAACTCAAAAGGTCGTGTTGATTTGTTCCCGACAAAACACCACTCAATTGGCTATCCATGCCAATTGCCCTTTAGAGTTTTTTATAAAAAATAGCGTGCTTTGATTCGCGGGAAATCAAAAGCATGTTCTTCGCACACATAAGAGATAGATAGTGCAAAATTCTCTATGCGCACAAGATTTCTCTAACGACTGATACCCTGATGAGATTACAAAAGTGCTAAGTCATTAATTTTATTATGGAAAATTTTTTGCTCATGGTATTTAATAGGAAGCAGAAAAAGTCGCGTTAAAGTCAGGCTCCTTTTGCTTTTTAGATTTTTAGATTTTGTGATTTTTATCGGGGATGTGAAAAATAATCTTCAATAAAATCAGAAGGTAAGTTATGAATTTAGCGAATGTAAAATACAAACAGAGCATTTACATATACGAAATGCTCGATAATAAGCGTTATGTTGCAAAAGGAGTTTCGAGTAAATGGCTGCGTTCGCGTTTCTATATTTAATTTTAATCATTTACTCAGTTGTACTTAGGTTAAGTGTTCGAACTCAGATTAAAGAAAATGGTAGTGTCGGTTTATTTTATAAAATTCAAACTTCTACCGTAATTGTAATCTCATTAGCTTCAGGTACGGCTCTAAATTATCTTTTTGCTCAAACTGCTGTAGAGTGGTTATTTCAATATATACCAACAATTATTTGCGTTGCTATTTTGGTTGTATGGCAAAGAACTAAGGTGCACAATGCAACATAACAAGCTAATAAATAAGGACAAAAAACAGTTGGCTGTTTTCGTTCCTCAACATTTTAGCCAACAATTTTTTGCCCATTATTAGGGCGTTAGATTTACAAATAATCGAGTTAAGGAGTAATACTTGATAACGAAAGAAATAAATTCGATACAGGATCTGCTAGTGGAATTAGCCGCAGATAATGACGGATACAATGGCTCCATATGGTATCGAGGGCAAGCAAATAAAGAATGGACGCTGACTCCTGGATATTTACGATTAATTACTCCGCCTTCAGAATCCACACTAATTAAGAAGTTTAAGCAAAGTGCAGCAATGCTTATAGACACTGCTCCCAATCAGTCTTTCGATTGGTTGTTTTTGATGCAGCATTATGGTGTCCCAACTAGACTGCTAGATTGGAGTGAAAGCCCTTTAGTTGCATTATATTTTGCAGTTGAAAATCATCGAGAGCACGATGATGTTGATGCTGCCTTGTGGGCGTTACGACCTTCTGAATTAAATAAAAATGCCGGCATTAACAACACTGATGAGGAGTTCTTTATTCCATCATTTGAAGATGTTGAACTTGTAAATTATTCTGTTGAGACTTTGAGTCAAAATACTAGAACTCAGCAGAGACCATTAGCTACGATAGCGACCAGAAATAACGCACGAATCCAGGCTCAGCATGGGGTTTTTACGATACATCACCATGATAGAACTCCAATTGAAGGTGTGGGGGATTCTGATCACGTAATTAAATACGTGATCCCCGATGGATCAAAAGCAGGTTTGCTTGAGCAGCTATCGTTGTTAGGCTTTACAAAATTTCAACTATTCCCAGAGCTTTCTAGCATTGGTGACATTATCAATGGAGAGTTGACGTGAGTTATATAGAAACATCACCCAAGAAAAATAGCACTATTATGCTTACCTATTCTGAGAAGGAAGAGATAAAGCTAGATCCTCCTTATCAAAGGATGGGGGGCGTATGGACGAAAGAAAAAAAACAATTATTGATTGATTCAATATTAAATGATTATGACATTCCTAAAATCTACTTTCACACTTATACACGTGAATTGAAGTCGGAAACTGGTATTTCTTATGCGGTAATCGATGGAAGACAAAGGCTTGAGACCATTTGGGGGTTCATTAATGGTGAATTTACACTTGCCAACGACTTTGAATATCAGAGGGACCCAGATCTTAATTTGACAGGATTAAGTTACGATGATCTTGCAAATGAACATCCGCGGATAAAGATCACTTTTGACTCCTTTGTTCTACCTATAGTTCAAGTCGATACTGATGATGAAGATCTCATTGAAGACATGTTCTACCGTTTAAATGAGGCAGTTCCTTTAAACGCGGCTGAAAAAAGGAATGCTATCGGCGGTGATATGGTGAAGGCTATTCGCACTTTATCTGAGCATGATTTTTTCACAAGTAAAGTTAAATTTGGAAACAAGCGCTATCAGCATAGAGAGGTTTCGGCTAGATTTTTATTGGCGGAGGAAAACTTATCTACTGATAAAAGCTTGATAGACACAAAGAAAGTTTACCTTGACGCTTTAGCTAGAAACTATCACTCAGGGAAGTCACGTACAGTAAGCTCAATTCAGTTAGGATGCTCTAACGTTTTAGATATGATGGCTGAGGTATTCACGAATACTGATGAATTGTTAAGGTCTCAGGGTAATATGACGGTGTATTACTTATTGTTCAGGGATGCTTTAAAGAATGATGAAGTTGAGAAGATAACCCGGAGGAAGTTTTTTGACTTCCAGGAAAAACTCAAAACAAATAGAACTTCTGCTTCAGAGGACTATGAAAACTCTTCTTTTGAATTACTGGAATATGATCGACTATCTCAACAAGGGACAAACGATTCGTCTAACATCAAAGAAAGGTTGCATATTTTAAGAAGCGAATTTGAGATGACGGACTGAAATCTAACAAGTCAAAGCACTCGGACGCAGCAAAGCTGCGCCGGTGTTTGAGGCGTTATACGCACGAATAAGAGTGAGAGCATGGAACGAGAAGAATTACATCGACGTATAGAATTGCTCCAAGAAAAACTTAAAGAGGGAAAAATCAAGGTTGCCCCTCATCTAATTGATGGTTTTTGGGAAAGCATGGAAAAGGTCAGAATTTTGTCTGACGGAATGGTCGATGCTGATACTGTGGACGGGCGAATACGATCTCTCTGTATGTTCGTCGCATATGAAAACGACCGGAAAGAATGGAAAGAAGCAGTATCATTAAAAGAAATACAAGAAGGTTATTTTCAACGAGTAGATTATGCTTTTGGTCAATTATTTGAAATGATGACAGAAGCAAATGCAGACCCGTACAAATTTTCTGGTTGGTTTTCGTCAGAGCAAAGCCGAGTTAAAGATTGTCTTCCTGTGATTGAAGAGTTTATGGAAGAAACCCAAAAATTCTGGGAAAATATTTCTGATCCGACATGGATTCATCTTGAAGACTCCTTTGACTCAAAAGCTGTATTTAGCGGTGAGTTATTTCCTGATGGAAACTCCAATCTTGCAAGTTCAACCGGACTGTATTTCGATACTACAATATTGCCTGACCCGTTTTTAAAAATATCGCCAATGCTTCAGTTTATGGATGATGAAGAAAGGTGTTATGAAATAGTAAGATTAGCCTTACAAGTACTTTCCTATAAGTCTTTAGCTTTGGCAGGTACTGAAAAGCCAATAGTTGCGATCCTCCCTGATAGGCATCACTTAGAAGATAATTATAGGGAGTTTGTAAATGATTGTGCTGTAACTGATTCGATCGAGCATACAAAAGTTCTTTTCGGTCAAGATATCAGCGATGGTGAGGAGCTATTTGCATATTACTCACATTTCAATAATGCAGAAGATGTCGTAAGCCGCCTTTTGAGACCTGAAAAACTTGTTTTCGCTACTGAGTGGGAAGGTTCACTAGCCGATCAAATGAACCAGTTTATACAGGAGCAAGGCGCGAAGCTCGGCATGGATAAACCTGGGCAAGCAGTATATATGCACCTGATTAGTAGATTTTCTCAAGCAAACGATTCTTATCAAAGAAGCCTTCAGTTAAGAGGAACTCCTATCGTAAGGGCGCCTACCAGCTGGATTTGGTACAACCAAATGCTGGAATATAATGCAGGAAATAGCAGTATGGATTCTTTGCATGATCTGCATATTGCTCGTGCGTTAAATTCTACTGTTAAAAATGAGATGCCTTGGATGGGAAACATACCAGCCGATTCATTAATAGAGATAAGGCAGTCTGGAGCATTAGATGAGATAAGGCATTTATTGACAGGTGGTTTAAAAGAACTTGTTGAAGCGAATCCGAGTAATTTTTATAGAACTGGTGATCAAGTATTCGATAACCTTGACGCTGCATTTCTAGAACATGAAAAAAAGATCAAAGAATTATCTAATAAAAAATGGAAGTTTGCAGGTAAAGATATCGGCTCATTTATGGTGGTAGGCGGTATATCTATAACCGCTGCATTAACAAGCCTACCTACGTTTGCTGCTTTAGGTGTTGCGGCAGGTATGAGTGGTTATGTCCCTAACATAAAAGAGTTGAAAGAAAAATATCGTGCTTTAACTGCTGAAGAAAATGAGGTTAAGAATACAGGTGTTGGTATTCTGCTTAGTAGCAAAAGCGTATAACAAGGCGCTGCTGTCGGACAATTTTTCCGCTACGCTCCAAAATTGCGGCAGAGCGCGGCGTTATAGGCAATCCGGGTTCGCTGTTTCTCACATAAAGGCATCTCAATAGCGATGGAGTTACTTGGGAAATCATTTAATAGTATTGCTCATTTCAACCAGTTTATTGCGAGTAAATTATTTTAGAGGCGTTTAACTCACTTTTTAAGTGAGACAAGAAGTTAGAGCTTACGTTAAGTCTTTGTTAAAGAGGTGGTAAAACATGAAAAAAATTGGAGTTATTGGAGGAACAGGGCTTGACGACCCACAAATACTAAAAGATGCTGAAGAGCTGTCTATTACGACCCCATTTGGTGAACCAACATCGCCATTGACTATAGGCACTATTAATGGAAAAGATGTCGTTATTCTAGCCCGACATGGTAAGCAGCATACGATTACTCCTTCTAATGTAAATTATCGTGCAAACATACACGCACTAAAAAGTTTAGGGTGTACGCATATCATAGCCACTACCGCCTGTGGTTCGCTCAGAGAAGAAATTCAGCGAGGAGATTTGGTGATCCTTGATCAGTTTATAGATTTTACACGACGTAGACCAGTTACATTTTTTGATACCTTTCCACCAGGTGCCAAACATGCTAATCATACCTCAATGTCAGACCCATTTTCGGATGTATTACGACAATCCCTTATCACTAGCGCAAAGCATATGGATGTGCGCGTTCATGAAAGAGGAACTGTGATTACTATTGATGGACCTCGTTTTTCAACGAGAGCTGAGTCGAAAATGTTTCGCTCCTGGGGAGCCGATGTGATCAATATGACTAACGCAACAGAAACCATTTTAGCAAATGAACTAGAAATCCCCTACGCTGCTGTAGCTATTTCAACTGATTATGATTGTTGGAGGAACGATGAAGAGGCGGTTGAATGGTCCGAAGTGTTACGTACTTTTTCAATTAATATCGAAAGGGTAAAGAAAGTTCTAACTCAAGCTATTAAAGTTGTGTAAATTTTTCTATCAAGAGACTGAATTGTAGGGCGCGCGCCATGAATTGTACATCGTTGTTATCTTACAATAACTGAAAGGATTGCAAGAACATAATGACTGTAGGCTTAAAAGAAAATACTGTTGAAATACATGAGTACTCCGATTCTTGGAGATATAAATATCTGAAAGAAGAGAGTCGATTGTACGAGACTTTAACGTTCCCATGCAAAGTAGAGCATGTTGGCTCGACTTCTGTTGAGGGAATGTCAGCAAAGCCTATTATCGATATTGCAGTCGGCAGTGACTCTGAAATCTGTGACTCAATGATACAAAGCGTTACGTCTTGCGGCTATGTATACTATGGCTGTAGAGATGATATGGGAGGCCATATATTTCGAAAGCATGTAGGAGGTATTACTACACATCTTCTTCACCTTGTTAAAAAGGGAGGGGATCAATGGAGTAAATACATACTTCTAAAGAACCTTTTGAGAGAAAATCCCAATGTAAGGCAAGAGTATTCCTGTCTAAAAAAATCATTATCAGAAGCGTACTCAAATAACAGGTCTGGCTATCGAAATGCCAAGTCTAAGTTTTTAAAAGAAGTGTATGACAACTATCTATATGGCCGTAGAATAAAAAAAATTTCCATATTCGGCCCTATTTGTTCTGGTAAGTCAACCACTGCAACTCTCATAAGCAACGCTATTGGTGAACAAGTTTATCATTTGGATGAGTTATTTTGGAAACGTGAGCACATATTTCCAACCAAACAAGAGTGGGATTCTCAAAAGGAAAAAATGTACTGTTCTGAACGATGGATAATTGATGGGAATTATATTCGTTCTCAACAAGATAGAAGAATTAGCCAATCTGATTTGATTCTATACTTAGACACTCCAACAGTTGTTGTTATTTACCGGTTTGTTAAGGCTTGTTTTCTTAATCAAAAACGTATCGGTATTTTTGGTGGGCAGCGTGACAATTTTAATATCATGCTTTTAAGTAATGCTGTTTTATTTAACTTCATTCATCGAAAAAGAATCCTGAATCTAATAGGGTTGTCAAAAAATGTTGTAGTAGTAAGGTATTATCGACGTTGTGGTGATATAAAAAAGATAATTAAAAGAATACTAAATGAGGGAAGGGAATGATATGAAGATTTTCTTTAGTTGGTCTGGGGATGAAAGCCATGAAATTGCTTTGTTTTTAGAAAATTGGATTGGTTTTGTTTTGTCAAATGTAGAAACATTTGTATCTTCAAAAGATATCGCGGCCGGAGAAAAATGGAGCCAAAGGATAGATGAAAATCTACAGGGAAGTGATTTTGGTATTATATGTGTTACAAGATCTAACATTTCATCTCCATGGCTTTTATTTGAGGCCGGAGCGCTGTCTACGGCCAAAGAAGAAAATCGTGTATCCCCATTCCTATTAGGTATAGGACCTGAAGATATCAAATCTACACCACTTTCTCAGTTCCAATGTACATTTTGCAATGAAGACAGTATTCGTAAGCTAATTACGACTATACACCGGAAAAGTCAAAATGCTAATAGCATCCCAGGCGAAGAGACAAAAATCAATGAGCGGTTTAATAAGTTCTGGCCTGAACTTGATAGTAAGCTGACAGATTATCTCCATAATAAAAAATCATCGATGTACTCTTTCTCATCAATAACAGAGGGGCTTGATAGCATTTTTGGGAGCATTCAGAGCGTAAATTCGCTTGATATATATGCCTTAAATACACAAACGATAGTAAATCAAATTGAATCATATAAGTCACTTAATATCGGTAATGTAAGGATTATTAATCCAACAAAATCTGTTATCAGCTTTCTTTATGAACAACGAAATCAACTCTTATCAAACGACCCAGGTGAATCGATAAAACATATTAATGAAGGTGGTTCTTTATCGATGAATATTTGGAAGTCCAGGATTGGCCATACGATAAAGAGCGTTGATTGCAAAGTAATCGATATTTTCCCGACGAAGTATTTATGTATAGTTGATGGTAGGGTCGGGTTAGTAGGTTATTATCATTATAATAAGCGTGATCGCAGGCATGGGCTGAAGTTGGCTGAAACATTCTCATTTGACATTAAGTCAGCTAATGCAGTTTTGAAATATCATATGAACTGGTTTAACAATATTTGGGATGTGGCTTATGAAAGATGAAATGATGGAGTACTATGACTCTGTATCATCCTCATTTGAAGAGGCGTACTTTGCAGATACAATCTATTGTGAAGAGCTTAAATCGAGTATGCTTAAAGACTTAAAAATGATTGAAAATGTTTTGGGAAGAGTCAAAGAGGGCAGTTTACTTGACCTAGGCTGTGGCACTGGTTATTGGGCAAATTTCTATTGCAACAGTGCTGACATTGATGTGACTGGCGTTGATCTATCCGAGAACATGGGGGAGCTATTTAGGAGGTCTGTCTCTGGAGCTAATTTCATACGAGAAGATATTTTCCGTTTTCTGGAAAGTTTTGACTATAAGTATGATTATATTCTTATCTCTTTTGTTTTGAGTCATTATGATATTGAAGATGCTATTAGTATATTGAGGAGTGCAAAAAAGCGGCTAAATCCAGGTGGTCATATTTTCATTACTGATTCTTCATGGTCTCCAGAGAGAGAGCAGGTTTCTCGTAAGCAATTTTACAAAAGAAGTTTGAGTGGGAGTGTGAAAAAGCTATACAGAACGAAAGTAGAGTTAGATAAAATTGTTCACGATGCCGATATTGAGGCTGACGAAGCTTATTTTGGAGCTGCATTCTTTAATTATGTCCTGAGATAATGTGATGGAGTCGATTATATCTGAAATCAAGAAAGTTTTGCTTGATATACATAAATTGTTGGTTAGGTTCGATCCTGGCTGTCAAGTAATCCTTGGGGGATCTGCTACAACCGGTAGGCTTACGTTAATGTATCATAAACCCATGATTCTGCTTAGTGATTTGGATCTGTACGTAAGGTCAAAACAATGCTTGTCAGTACATAGTAAAGAGATTAAAGGTGCGGGATATACTGTTGAAAATTTTGTTGTGTCTCCCTCATCAAAAATTAGTATTCGATGCTGTTGTGATTCATGTGTCACTAGTGGGGTTGAATCTAGTAAACTTTACCAGCATTGCTTGAAGTACGGAGAAAATCTAATTGACTGGGTGCAGAGTGATGATGTTTTCGAGAAGCTTCCGAAAGCTTACCTTCCTGAAAGACTTGGTGTCGCTTACTGCCTCATGAAAACTGTTTTATACAGCCTATCGAAATCGGACTATAGCATTTACTCTTCCTTCTATCAGATATATAAGTTCTCAGAGCTATATGGAGGAATCAGGATCAAATTTGTGAAAAAACATCGTTATCGCGGGCTAGAATCCTGCTCCTTTATGATGATGATTGAGGGGGCAGTAGAGTATTTCAAGTCCATCTTAAATAGACATCTTTCAACAGATAACTATGAGTACATTTGTACTATTTTGGATTCGATTCCTAGCAGAAAAAAATCACTAAATTCAACTGATGCTCTAAGAATCGAAGGTATAATTTATGAATTGTGTGGCTCAAGCACAAGCTTTGAATTAAAAAATAAGGATGTTTTTTCTTTATTTGACAGTAACAAAAGTAAAGATATTAATGTTTTAAGGGTAAGCTATTCCTAAACTCCCTAAAACAAGGTTGGTATTCGCTATTGTGATTTTGGTAATTTCCGGGAGATATACATAGGGTGCTAATATGGCATAGATCCTATTATAACTCTGAAATGGCCTAGCCAATATTTGGTTGGAGTTGCGCGCATATAGCACAAAACAAACGGCTCCAAGCGACAACCAACCGCCGCGCCATTTGTGCCAATGGCGCGAGCGCCAATTTTGGCACAAATCCCGCTCTGGTTGTTTGCGCCTGAGCCGGGCGTTAATGTCCGCTTTAGAGCTGTAGCTCTACTATAAACTGAATATCCTCTAGGTCTGCAATTCGCTCTAAGCCGTCATACACATATTGATTTTATCTCTGTGGTTTTTGATTTTCCTGAGAATGAAACTTACGCTAAAAAGAAATGGGCTTGTCGAATGTCCAGATATGGACATCTGGACAAGGCAATCTTTTATAGCTGGGAGTGGCTTGTTATGAAATATGTCCTTATATTTCCCCCTTCGGGTCATCCTTCGGATGTTCAAATTAGTTCCCTACTAATTTGTGCCGGTTCGAAAAACAAGCTTGTTTATTTTTAGATAACGTAAGTTTGTGGAGCACGGCTTTTTTTGTTTACTTTTCTTAGCTGTTGAAGAAAAGTTAATCGTTTGGCATGGATGCCAATCGAAATCTGCAATGGATTGCAAATAGCATTTAAAAAGTTGTCGTGCTACAGGGATGATCTAGATTATCTTAACTCGAATTCACCTAGTCCAGTTTGTTCTTAACTTCAATCCATTGGGACATGTATTGGGTACTTTTTAGATGGTGGTGTTGTAACATTTGGCCAATGAAATTTTGATTTCTATGTTGGTTTAGGTTTGTTTTTATCTGCTCTAATTTGGCCATTAGTTTGTCTTGAATTACCTTACGATCAAAATTATGGGTTAATAAGTCGTAACCTAAAGTTTGGAAATTTTCCCAGGTTTGTTGGTTTTGATACAGCTCGACCGCTTGTTTGGCAAAATTATTAGCTTGCTCTTGGTGGGAGTGATCTTGGTGGTTTTGCTCTTGTGGGGGAGCTTGTTCTTGTGCCTGCTCTAAATCTGTGACAAACCCTGGCCAGGGTTGACCCATTTGCATACCTTCAATGCCAACATTTGTAGTGACAGTCGGCGTACCGCACCACATGGCCTCAGCTAGTTTACCTTTAATGCCAGCTCCAAACCTGAGAGGCGCTAAACAAACCCTCGCTTGTTCCATTACCTGTTTGGCATCTTCAGCCCAACCTTTAACTAAGAAACCTTGTTTAGGATTGTGCAGTTGTGTGGCTTTGGGCGGCGGATAAGCTCCGTAAATATGTAATTCTGCCTTAGGAAGTTGTTTACGGATCAAAGGCCAAATTTGTTGTTTTAACCACAATACAGCATCCCAATTGGGTTCATGCCTAAAGTTGCCAATACTAATAAAATGGTGTCTGTTCTGGTAACTCAGGCTACTAGGTTGATGTTCATTCATGTCTAACATAAATGGACAATGCCATAGTATATGGGATGGGACCTTGAAATGTTGTTGGAGTAAATTTATTTCAAAGTCAGAAATCACTAAGGTTAAATCGCAGCGAAATATTGCGGCAATCTCGCGCTTTGCTAAATCATTATTTAGATCTGTTAAAGAAAAAGGCCTTTTTAGTTTAATTGCTTGGTGCCTAGCATGACGCAGAGAGTGTAAGTCTTCTGTATCGAGTATTTTAATGGCGTCAGGACAATGTTTACTGATCCGCCAACCGAATTGTTCTTCTAACATAAACCTATCGAACAACACCATAGTCGGGTTTAACTCAATAACAAACTCATCAAAACTTGAACAATTTAAGTTAACCGATGTTTCGGCAACACCGAGCTGAGTTAAATCAATCTTATGCTCACCTTGTAGTGCTGGGCTAGCATAAGTGATGTCATAATCTAGAGTTAAAAAAAACTGGATAAGGCTTAACATATGCCCACCAGCAGCAGAAGAGTTAGGTTCTGGCCAGACATACCCTAAAATCAATAAGGTTTTATTATTCATTGTTTTGCCACTTTGACACAGTTTCTACCGGCTTTTTTAGCCGCATACAAAGCGAGATCGGCTTGTTTCATTACTTGTTCAAATTCAGCTGCTTCTTTGGTTCTTTGGGCAATGCCAAAACTTGTGGTTACCTTTACTATTTTTTCTTTTTTAGGTTTGGATTTGGTTTTAGGCGCTTTAGCCGGTCGTGGTTTTGTTCTGATGGCTACGTCGTAATCAGCAATCACTTGCCTTACTATCTCTACAAAAGGCACGGCTTCTTTGGCTGTTTTTCTTGGAAAGATAATCACAAACTCTTCACCACCATAACGGAAGGTTTTACCACCACCTAATACCTTGTTTAATTTGCTTGCTACCAGTTTTAATACTTCATCACCTACGTCGTGACCATAGGTGTCATTAAACTTTTTAAAATGATCTATGTCAGACATCACTACTGTGTATTTTCGACCTAAAGTCTGCACGTATTGCATCAGTGCTCTACGGGAAGGGATAGTGGTTAACTCGTCTTTAAAGGCCATAGTAAAGCTATCTTTCATCACAGAATAGGCAATTAACATACTTAAAAACACTAAACTCAATTGGGTAAGTTGATTGTTTATGGAGAAGTGAACAAAGGAAATAATCAGCAAAATTAGAAACAGAGCATTATGAGTGTTGTCTAGTTTTACAACAAACCTAACGAGTCCAATTAAGGCTGCGATACAAAAAAATAGCATCTCTACAGGTTGGAACACTGTATTGGTATATCGAGAAATATTGAGTAAAAACTCATCAATAATTAATAACAAAGGTTGGGAAGCTAGGTTTATCTCTGGAGCGCTCAAAAAGGTTATAAACCACAAACTACCTAAAACCAATAAACTAGCGCCTGTGTTTAACAAAGAAAACCCTTTATCTTTGCTCAAAAACAAATAACTAAAGGCAAGTTGACTAAAGATAAAATTGGTGGAACTTAAGTAACCATTAGGGCCTGTAAATGGTCCTGTATCCGGTATGAAAAGCACTAATAAGGCACAGGCATATACCAATCTACTTCTACCAAATTGCATTGCAACAAGGCTACTCACGCCCAAACAAACATAAATTAGCCAATTCATGTTTTTAAGTAACATTGTTAAAGCGGGATGTTCTGTTTTTTCTATAAAATACACACAAACAAACAAGGTAACAGGGGGTAAAAACAACCAAAGTAAGTTGGTTAACCTACTAAAGATACGAGACTTTTGAATACCCAATATTAATGCCTAACAAATATAATCTAGTTACATTGTAAGTGAAATGACTAGCTCTTGTCGCCCAATTTATGTAACAATTTGGACTTGGGTTTATGTCTTTATAAACCATGGAATGTTGTTAATAAGGAGTGTTTGTGCGAAGTCTATCCATCTGTTTTTTATTACTATTTAGTAGTTTTTACGTTAACTCTGAAGTTAAGCCCCTCACAGTAGAAGCCTACGGTAAATTGCCTGCTAAAAGTATGTTCGTTGTATCGCCCAGTAGCGAAAGAATTGCTTATCGGGATACGTCTAGTGGAACCGACTATGTCATCATGATGGAGTTATTAAGTGGCAAAATGTTAGCTGCCATCAATGTATCTTCAGTTAACCCTAACAATATGTATTTTATTGACGAAGATACTTTGGTTTTTGTGGCATCACAAAATAGAAAGATTAGAGGCTACGCTGGCAGGCATGAAATAAGTGCGGCTTTTGCTTATAAACTTACCACTAAAAAAATGCATCAGTTACTTATTCAAGGGAATGGAATATATAAGGGCCAGTCTCAGTTAGGCAGGATTCTAGGCACATCACCAGATAATAAATATGCCTATATGCCAGCCTATGAAAATGCTGCTACATACAATTTATATAAAGTTCGCTTAGATAAAAAAGCAAAACCTAGACGAGTTCAAGGCGGCACCTCTGACACCATTGATTTTTTCCTCGATGGTAAAGGTAAAGTTATTGTACGGGAGCGTTTTCATAATAAAAAAAATCTACATAGAGTTGAATCCAAAATCAGTGGCGAATGGAAACTAATATACAGTGAAGAGACTGAGTATAGGACTAAGTCGTTTAGTGGTTTAACGCCAGATCGAAAACGTTTAGTGATGTTAGGTACAGATAAAAAAACAGGCCGCTGGGCCTATTACACTATGGCATTGACTGACGGCACTATCGAAGGGCCTGTCTTTAGCCATAAAGACAAGGATATAGAAACTGTGTTGACTGATATTCAAAGAGTAGTGCATGGAGTTAAATATTCCGGATTTACCCCTAGTTACGAGTTTTTTGATAATAAACTTAATGCCCGCATGCGAGGGCTTAAAAAGGCGATGCCTAATAATGCATTTAGTATTAGAGATTACACGCCCAACTGGGATGAAATTATTTTTTATATGGATGGAGAGCAAAGTTCTGGCGATTATTTGATGTACAAAGCGGGAAAGTTAGAGTTAATAACCTCAGAACGACCCGATATCCCAAGAACATCAGTACATAATATTGAGGATTATGAATACGTCGCAAGAGACGGACTTAAGATACCAACATTATTGACCATACCTAATGGTAAATCAGCTAAAAACCTTCCAGCTATCGTGATGCCTCATGGTGGACCTGAGTCCTATGACAAAAAGTCATTTAATTATATGGCGCAGTATTTCGCGAGCCAAGGTTACTTAGTTATTCAACCACAATTTAGAGGTTCTAAAGGATTTGGCTTACAACATTTATGGGCCGGTAGAGGTGAATGGGGGCGCAAAATGCAAGATGATTTAACCGACGCCGTAGTTAATCTTGCAGAAGCAGGAAAAATAGATAAATCCAGAGTTTGTATAGTGGGTGCGAGTTACGGCGGTTACGCGGCACTGGCTGGTGCTGTTTTTACACCTGATTTGTATCAGTGTGTTGTTTCGATTAACGGTGTTTCAGACGTAGAAGAAATGATAGAAGAAGAAGAAAGTACTTATGGCGATGATCACTGGGTAGTGGCTTATTGGAAGGAAGTAATTTCTGAAGGTGATGTTGATGAAGACCACTTGGAGCAGATTTCGCCTATTAATCACGTAAGTAAAATTAAATCTCCTGTGTTATTGATCCATGGCACCTACGACAAGGTGGTGCCCATTGACCAATCTGAAGAAATGTTTGATGAGATGGAAGATGAAGAAAAAGACGTCACTTTTATCAAACTTAAAAAAGGTGATCATCATTTAAGCAAAGCTAAAAATAGAATGAAAGCCATGCAGGCAATAGATTCATTCATTAAAAAATATATATAAATTGTAGCCAATAAAAAAGCCGCCGTTAATTTAGATTAACGGCGGCTTTTTTTAAACATAACGTTTAGTGTGTGATTTTTAACACTTGAGCATGTTTAGATGGTGAACCTGCTGGTAAGGTTACTTTTAACATATCATCTGACTGTTCAAACTGAACAGTCGCTTCATGACCAATTAATGTGATGTTTGTTATCTTGTGAGGATAATTTTTAGCATTAATTGAATGAATAGTGATTTCTTTGTTATCACCAGGCCAAGCTAGCATAGTTGCGTAAACTGTTTCGCCATTTTTAGTAAAACGAATGTCACTGCTATTGAAATCTTTACGATTCTTTTCAGCGTCATTTGAGTTTTTACCATCTGGTACGTAAGTTTCGCCTTCACCGTACACTTCCCAAGGACGTGTATTGTAAATTGCTTCACCGTTTAATTTTAACCAAGTACCAATTTCGCTCAATAACTTGATTTCTTCATCAGGTATTGTCCCGTCTGGCTTAGGGCCGATATTAAGTAAAAGAGAACCGTTTTTACTAATGATATCAATCATATCGTCAACCAAAGAGTTAGCGTTACGATATTTGTGGTTTGTTACGTAACCCCAAGAAGATTTGGAAACTGAGGTGTCTGTTTGCCAAAAGTGTGGGTGAATGTCAGTCATACCGCCACGCTCAATGTCTAATACTGCTGACCCAGGAATGAAAGAACGCATTTCATGGTGCTCTTTATAGTTTAGAGCAGGCATGTTCTTCCAATTAACGCCTTTGTTGTAATAATAACCAGTGAAGGCTTCAACATGTTTATGGAAAGGTTCTGACGCCATCCACCAGTCAAACCAAATTAATTCAGGTTCATATTTATCAACGATTTCTACAGTACGTAATAACCAATCATCCATAAACTCTTTAGTTGGTGGCGTTAGACCATCTTCTGAATCTTTACGGTTGGCTGCTGGACCATATAGATCGCGATAGGCTTCATCTTGAACATCAGATGGGAATTCACGACCACCATCAAAGAACCACCAGTTTTCAGCTCTGTGACTTGATAAACCGAAGTGTATATCTGTTTTGTCAGTTGCTTTTTTCAACTCACCAATAATGTCTCGTTTAGGGCCCATTTCTACAGAGTCCCAACGGGTATACGAGTTATCGTACATAGAGAAACCGTCATGGTGTTCTGCTACTGGTACAATGTACTTAGCACCAGAATCAGCAATAATCTTTAACCACTGATCAGCATCAAACTTTTCAGCTTTAAATTGTGGAATAAAATCTTTGTAACCAAACTTAGTTTGATCACCAAAGTTTTCTTTGTGATAACTGAACTCGCCATCTTTTTGTTGATACATCTTACGTGGATACCATTCACCATTGTGGGCAGGGACTGAATAGGCACCCCAATGAATGAAAATACCGAATTTAGCATCTTGGTACCAATCTGGAATTTGATATTGGGTAAAAGATTCAAAATTAGCTTTATAAGGGCCTTGATTAGCCACTTTATGAATTTCTGCTAATTTAGCAACAGGATCGAGTTTAGTGCTTTCGTTTTGAACTGATGCTTGCGATGGTGACTTATCACCGCCACATCCCGAAATAGATACAGCTATAGCAATGGCTAAAGCCGTTTTTACAGATTTTAATACAAATGGTTTCATAATAGCTTCTTAATCGTCAGTTAACCTAAATTTAACACTGTAACTATAAAGTTAAAGAGGGGGTATTTGCAATGTTTTTTATAGGTAAAAGGTTATATTTCTATTTGAGTTGTATATTTTTATTAGAATTTCAATGTGTTTTGTAAGGTACATCAGCTATTAATATCGCAATTAACAGGCCAAGTAAGTTTACGAAACTACTTAATTAGCCGTCTTAAATTAAAGTATTAGATATGAAATTGAACTTCATATGTGATGAAGGTATACTTATATATAAAACCAAGGGTGATTGTTTAGTTCTTGGTTGTTAGATTTAGTAAAACTCAATATTCGTAATTAATAGTAGTCTCAACATCCAAGCTATTGTAATGCCGGTGTTATTCCATAGGGCATTAAAAGTTTGATCAATTTTTAAAGGATAAATATTCTGTGAACCAACTTAATTTAAGCGTTTTAAACTCACTAAAAGAGTCGGGTAATCAAATACCAGCATACAGAATTGGGGCTAACAAACCTAAAATAGGCATAGTACACATTGGGCCTGGTGCATTTTTTAGAGGACATCAGTCTTGGTACACTCATACGGCCATGCAAAAAGCAGGCGGAGATTGGGGAATTTCTTGTGTATCTATGCGATCTCCCGGCGTTGCTGAAGCACTTAACCCGCAAGATGGCTTATACACTGTTGCAGTTTTAGATGCAGAAACGTCATACGAAGTAGTGGGTTCTATCCAAGAAGTCTTAATTGCCAAACAACAATACAGTGAGCTACAAGCCCGGTTAAGTTCTGTCGATACAAAGTATGTCACCATGACAATTACCGAGAAGGGTTATTGTTTAAATAGTGAAGGTGATTTAGATCTTAATAATCCAGATATCAAGCAAGACTTAGCCGGAGGCCAGCAAGCGTGCTCAGCCATTGCGGTTTTAGTTGAGGCTCTTGCAACTCGAAAGGCTGCAGGAATAGCCCCATTTTGTGCTATGAGTTGCGATAACCTTACTGACAACGGTAAAAAATTACGTAATGCCCTCATACAATATGCACAACAAAAAGATGCTGCATTAGCTTCTTGGTTAGAATCTAACCTAATTTGTCCTTGTTCTATGGTTGATTCAATTACGCCGGCTACTGACGACGCATTAAGAGAGCAAGTTAGCGTTGAGTTGTCTATTAGAGACAACTGGCCTATCAAGCGTGAATCTTTCGTGCAGTGGGTAGTAGAGGATTGTTTACCAGCAGATAAACCTGCATGGAAAGAAGCAGGAGTGACCTTTACAACTGATGTTGCCGGTTTTGAAAATGCAAAACTACGTTTATTAAATTGCCCGCATTCCAGTATGGCGTATATGGGAGTATTGGCAGAGATTGAAACTGTGAATGATGCGATGCAACAACAGCCTTTAGTTTCTTTTGTGCAATCCATGATTGAACAAGAAATCGTGCCTTCTTTTACAGCGCCCAAAGAGCTAGATGTATCCGCTTATAGTGCTGATATCCTAAAACGTTTTCGAAACCCTGCCATTCGCCATTTGTTGAATCAGATTGCTTGGGATGGATCACAAAAATTACCTATGCGTATTTTGCCAATTATTCAGCAAAATATTAAAGATGGTAATCCTATCCAAAAGTTAAGTACTGCCATTGCTGCTTGGTGTTTATTTATTCGTAAACGATTTATTGAAAAACAAGAATTGGTTGATCCTTTGTCAGAAAGTTTGTTTGCTATAGCTAAGCAATGTAATGGCAATGCCGAATCTGATGTGGCGTTGTTTCTTTCTTTAGAAGACGTATTTGGAAAAAATTTATCAAAAGATCCGGCCTTTACTAAGGCGTTAACTGCATCTTACAAAAACTTGTTACCAGCTTTAAATTCAAAATCTATTCCATGGGATACATTAGGTTAATATGCCTAATTTATTAGTTTTAGGCGAGTGTATGATGGAGCTAAGTCACGCCAATAATGGTGACTTACAACGCTCTTTTGCCGGTGATACCTATAATAGCGCTGTTTACGCTAAGCGTTGTATGGAAAATAGCCAAGTTAGTTTTGTTTCGGCTATTGGTACGGATCCTTTTAGTCAACAAATGAAATCTACTTGGCAAGCTGAAGGTATTGATTGCTCATTTGTTGCTGAAACGAGTCTGGCTGAAATCGGTATTTATGCGATACATACGGATAATTTGGGGGAGCGAAGTTTTTCGTATTGGCGAAAAGGTTCAACAGCTAGCCAAATGATGCAGTTTTTAGATCTTGAAACATTAAAAAGCCAAGCTAATCAGTATCAAATATTGTATTTCAGCGGCATTAGCCTGGCCGTTCTACCTGAGCAAGATAAATTAAGCTTTATTAATTTTGTTGCACAAATGAAAGATTTGGGATGTCGTATTGCTTTTGATCCTAACTATCGGCCTAGATTGTGGGACTCACTCGACCACGCCATTAGTTGGTTAGAAAAAGCCTATGCTATATCAGATGTAATTCTACCTGGTTTGGAAGATCACCAAGTCATGTTTGGTCACCAAGATCATAAACAAATGGTGGAGTACTTTAAGCAATATTTACCACACGAATTAGTAATAAAGTGTGGAAATGACGGAACTTTTGTGTACACGGATTGTCAACTTGTTACTCATTTACCTTTTAGTCCAGCACCAGTGCAAGTTGATTCTACTGCTGCGGGCGATTCCTTTGCCGGTACTTATTTAGCAAAACGAATAGAAGGTCAAAGTACTGAACATGCGTTAAAAGGAGCAGCACATGTGGCTAGCCAAGTGGTTCAGTACAAAGGTGCCATTTTAAATAATGCGCTATATGAAAAGTTGTGTGTGATCCCGTGACATTTTAGTTGTGTGAATTGTCTCGGTTTATGAAAGCCCACCATAAGGTGGGCTTTTATATTTTTGCCTTCTGGTCTTTATTCTTTGGAATTTATTCCTTTATATGTTCGGCGCTACCTTCATGGGCTACTTCATGTTTTAAAGTGAGTGCGATTAACAATATTGAACACACACAGCCGCCTACTAATAAAACAAATCCGCCATCCCAACCGAAATAATCCACTGTATAACCTAAAGCTATATTTGCAATTACCGCGCCTCCTAAGTAACCGAACAACCCTGTTAAACCAGCTGCTGTGCCAGCAGCTTTTTTAGGAACTAACTCAAGTGCAAATAAACCAATTAGCATAACTGGGCCGTAAATTAAGAACCCTATGGCCATTAATGCCGCAATATCAATATAAGGATTGCCAGCTGGGTTAAACCAGTATACTAAAACGGCTACTAACACTAGTACCATATACAAAATTGCAGCTGGTGCTCTGCGACCTTTGAACCAAGCATCACTGATGTAACCACATAATAAAGTACCGGGTATACCAGCCCATTCATATAGAAAATATGCCCAAGAACTTTTGTTTATAGAGAAATCTTTTACCTCAGAGAGATAGGTTGGAGCCCAGTCTAAAACGCCATATCGAATGAGATAAACAAATGCATTTGCCACTGCAATAAACCAAAGTAATTTATTGTTTAAGACATAGGTTAAAAAGATTTGTTTGGCGCTAAATTCTTGCTCATGATCTTGGCTATAATCTAATGGGTAGTCCTTACGGTATTCTTCAATAGGTGGAAGGCCACAGGATTGAGGTGTATCACGCATGGTTAAAAATATAAAACCTGCTACTAGTGCTGCTACTGCGGCAGGCACATAAAAGGCACTCTGCCAATCATTAAACCAAGCCATACCCAGTATAAATAGAGGTCCGATCAAGCCGCCTCCGATGTTATGTGCTATGTTCCAAAAAGAAACTGTTCTTCCTCTTTCGTTACCAGAAAACCAATGCACCATAGTTCTGCCACAAGCTGGCCAGCCCATGCCTTGTGCCCAGCCATTGATAAATAAAAGAATAAAGATACTGGCAACACTTTGAGTTGCCCAAGAGGTGAAACCGAAGATAAACATCACAGTAGAAGATACTAATAAACCCGTCATCAGGAAATAACGAGGGTTACTTCTATCTGACACACTTCCCATTAAAAATTTACTCAATCCATAAGCAATAGAAACAGCCGATAGTGCAATCCCTAATTGCCCTTTGGTAAACCCTTGCTCTTCAATCAAAAACGGCATAGCTAATGAAAAGTTTTTACGGACTAAATAATAACCTGCATAACCCACAAATATGCCAATAAAGACTTGCCAACGTAGGCGTTTGTATTCTTTATCTGTTCTATCTGCTGGCACTCGTTGTATGTGTGGAGCGGGCTTAAAAATACCGTACATAGATCAATCACCTAATTTGATTTTGTTTTATTACAACAGAAAAATGTTCGCGGCTATAGATTTAATTACAAGATTTTAACAAAGAGTACAAATGAGTGCTGGCTAACAATAACATTGCTTCTAACTGATTAGTTATTCATCTAGTAAAGTCTAGCAAGCAATGATAATTTGTATTAAAAGTTAGTTAGCCTTAACGCATTTCTAGGTGATGGCTCATAAATAAGCAGTATGAAATTGAAAGACAAAGATGAAAGTATTGGTGCTCTAAATCGCAGTAAGATATTGACTGCTGCAGAAAAAGAGTTCGCATTAAATGGCTACAAAGGTGCCCGTGTTCAATCTATCGCAGATAGAGCTGGCTTGCCTAAAACCAATGTTTTGTATTATTTCAAATCTAAGGAAGTTCTATATGTTGCTTTATTAGATGAAATTTTGCGCATATGGAATGGCCAATTTGACGCAGCCACTGCAGAAGATGATCCCGCTGCCGTGTTAGCGCAATATATCACTGAAAAAATGGAAATATCTCGAACTCGTCCATACGCATCTAAGATCTTTGCCTTAGAAATTATAAATAATGCGCCTCATTTAGATGAATTTTATACTGGTCAAATTGAGTGGATGAATGGCAGAGTAGCGGTTATTCAAAGTTGGATCGATGCTGGAAAAATAACGGTAAAAGATCCTTATTGTCTTCTTTTTAATATCTGGGCAACGTCGCAACATTACGCTGATTTTTCTGCGCAAATTACCGTATTAAAGGGTAAAAAGTTTGATAAAGCGGCATTTAAAAATGCCACTAACGAACTAGTGGCATTGATACTTAACGGTTGTGGACTCACTGTACCTCTGGAATATAAGTAACCTGAATACTGGATAAGTCGAACCTCTCGATAACGCTCTTTTTGTGCCTACCGGCGTTGGAATGCTTAGCCAAGTTGTAGTTCCTAGCAATAACACGTTATTACGTACGACAATCCGCCTTGCAATACACGAAAAATTTCGTGACCGAGTAAAAATTCAGCTTGTAAGTTTGGCTGAGTGTCACTAACCAATTGAATTATGGTATTAAATTTAACTTGGTCGATATTTCTTATCTAGCACTCAGGTTAAATAATTTCTGGGTGTTTATTTTAAATCTAATAAGTACCTCAAAATAAACACACCCGCCATTACATAGGTAATAACAGTAACTTGTTTAAATTTACCAGTACCTACCTTTATACCAACATAAGTGATAAACCCTAAAGCAATACCTTCACTGATGCTAAATGTTAATGGCATTGCTAATAAGGCAACCGTCGCTGTGGCTAAAGAGGTTAAATCATCAAAATCTAATTGTTTGATCGAATCCATCATTAATATGCCAACCATTATCAGGGCAGGGGTGGTAGCCATTAACGGAATTACTTTCATAACTGGGGTTAAGAATAGGGCCAATAAGAAACAAAGTGCTACTACTATTGAAGTGAGTCCTGTTCTACCTCCCGCTGATACGCCTGCTGCTGATTCTACGTATGATGTAACGGGTGACGTACCTACAGCCGCACCAATAACACTGGCTGCTGCATCAGCATTCATCGCTTTACCCATTTTAGGAAGCTTTCCGTTTTTATCCAATAGGTTTGCTCTACGTGACACACCAATCAAAGTGCCAATGGTGTCAAACATATTAACGAATAATAGCGCAAAAATGAGATCCCAAGTTTCAGCAAAATGTCTTAATGGGTACATGATGTCCATCGCCATAAAGGTAGTGCTAATGCTATCTGGCATGCCCACTATGTCAGAAGTATGTTGAGTGAGATAACCATCACCAACTGGTATGACTGTACCTATTAAAGTTAATACGATCACCGAAATCAAAATGGCTCCGGTTACTTTCTTAATAACTAAAACAATAGTTAATAAAATACCTGCTAAAGCTAGCATAGTAGGGGGAGCTGACAAATCACCAATAGTGACAAAAGTTGCTGGGTGATGGACGACCAACCCAGCATTTTTAAGGCCAATAAACGCGATAAATAATCCAATACCACATTGAACACCAATCTTTAGCGC
>NZ_JBPOFP010000047.1:0-33903 GCF_051252315.1 Paraglaciecola sp.
GGGGGCTGCAACGTCATGGGCACGAAATCCTGAGCTTAAAAAACCAAGTACATTATTAAAAAATAGCTCTCGATACACGTTTAAACGAGCATCATCTATCTGCCCTATGTAAGGATTAGCATCGGGATCTTTAATATGAGCGATAAATTCGGATTGGGTTTGTTGGAATGTCTTCATTAGGCAGAATATTGTTTTAATTTTTTAGTACAAAACTTTTGCTGAATTTGTTTAATTTTATCCACTTCGAGCAACAATTCGTTTATCGGTGGAATATTAAAGTCACGCTCTAATAGTGTCGGGAATACACCATGAACTTGGTAGGCTTTCTCTAATAGCTTCCATACAGGTTCAATTACATCAGCACCATGAGTATCCACCTTAAGCGTGTCTGTTTCATCGTAATGCCCTGCAATATGTCCATAGACTATTTTATTTGACGGCATGGCTTCTAGAAAGGCTTCTGCATCGTAGTTATGGTTAATAGAATTCACGTAAATGTTATTAACGTCTAATAACATTAAGCAACCTGACTCCTGGAGTACAGAAAGGGTAAACTCTTGTTCACTCATTTCCTGCCCTGGAGCGGCATAATAGGAGACGTTTTCTAACACTAGCGGGCGTTCTAATATGTCCTGGACTTGTTTAACTCTTTGCACCACATATTTTACGGCTTCCTCGGTAAAAGGAATTGGCATTAGGTCATACATATGTCCGTTGCCAGAACAGTAACTTAAGTGTTCGCTGTAATACAAAATTTCATGCTGGTCTAAAAACGTTTTTACTTCTTTTACAAAGTTAATGTCGAGAGGATCAGGGCTACCAATCGATAAAGATAAACCATGAGCCACAAAATTATTCATCTTGGTGAAATGTTGTAAGTTCTTTTGAAATTTACCTCCTAGAGGGATCCAGTTTTCGGGGGCGACTTCCCAAAAATCTACTGACGAAGGAATATCAGGCAATAACTCATCAATCATTTCTCGACGTAAACCTAAACCGACGCCTGATAGGTACTTTGTTGTCATGTCCATTTATCTCTATTAAGAACTAATACATAAAAAAGCCGACAAGTAGTCGGCTGATTTAAACTAAGATTTTTTGCTAATATTAAATGAAGCCTAGGTCTTATTTAGTTTTTTTATCGCCACCACATTTGCCTTCGCCGCACTTACCTTCTTTCTTGGCTTTTTTGTCACCGCCACATTTGCCTTCGCCACACTTACCTTCTTTCTTGGCTTTTTTGTCACCGCCACATTTTCCTTCGCCGCACTTGCCTTCTTTCTTGGCTTTTTTGTCACCGCCACATTTACCTTCGCCGCACTTGCCTTCTTTTTTGGCTTTCTTGTCTCCGCCACATTTGCCTTCGCCGCACTTACCTTCTTTTTTGGCTTTTTTGCCACCACATTTACCTTCACCACACTTACCTTCTTTAGCATCTTGCATATAACCAGATTCTAAAGATTGAACGCCAAATGGGCTGGCATTAGCCTGCAGACTTACCGAAGCTAAAGAGCCAATAACAACAGCACCAAGAGTTGTAGCAATAGTTGATTTTTT
The DNA here is from genome assembly GCF_051252315.1 of Paraglaciecola sp. Taxonomy (GTDB): domain Bacteria; phylum Pseudomonadota; class Gammaproteobacteria; order Enterobacterales; family Alteromonadaceae; genus Paraglaciecola. Next base: position 1,558 of record NZ_JBPOFP010000047.1, read on the forward strand.
AATTTGTTTCATCTCAGGTATCCTTCAATACGAGTCAATTTTTAAAAGATTATTTTTGTAAGTTCACGGCATAAGACCTTAACCTTTACAAAAATATTTCAATATTTTATTAAAACGAATAATTATCCGACGAATCGACGAGTTTTGTAGTTAAAACGCACTCAGATAAAACCCGCTTAAGTAAAACAGGTTATTCCAATACAGAGATAGGATCAGATATTTTAGCTTTACCTTGATTGATAGAAATCTCCACTCGCCTATTACGACTTCTATTTTGTAACGTTGTACCTTCTTCTAAAGGAGCCGTGTCTGCTTTACCCACCACCGACATTCTGCTCTCTTTAAAATCTGGCGCTCGCCTTAACTCTTCAGCTACAGCCACGGCACGTTGTGAAGACAAATCCCAATTGGATCGATAAAGCTCATTTGATATTTGTTGGCTATCACTGTGTCCAGACACTTCAATATCGCCAGGCATTTCAGCTAACAACACGCCAATTTTACGTAAAATGGGGACAAATTGTGGCTGTAAGAATGCTGAACCTGCTGAAAATGATCCGTTTTCTCTAATCCGAATGGTAATTTGTTGACCTAAAGATTCCATTTCAATGGCCCCATCAATGATTTCTTTTTCTAACTGTTGGGCCACTTTCTTCATTTGTTCAGCCACTTCTTCTTGGCTAGCACTGTCGCTCGTTGGACTAGAGGTGGTTTGTTCAGATGCCGTTTGTTGCGCCGCACCGCCTCTTTGCTCTCCTCTTTGTTTTTGCCTACCACCAGCCGAGTCTTCATTACCCGCTTGAAACTCAAGCATTTCTTGGGTCATATCTGTAGTTTGTTGTTGAATGGTTTCTATAGGCGTAGGTTCTGGACGACCAGGGCGAAATTCCATAGCGATAACACTGGTACCTTTAGGTATATCTTTAACTTCAATTTTGTTTTGTACACCAAATGCAAACTTCATTGAACCAGCAATTTGTTTAAACTTAAGCACATCCATTTCTGAAAAAGAAAGTAACAATACAAAAAAGCACATCAATAATGACATTAGATCTGCGAAGGTTCCCATCCATGCGGGCAGACCTTCGGGGGGACATTTTGGACATTCTTCTTCGTCAGCCATCAGTTACTCGGCTTCTTCAGTTGAAATACGTTTATTTGCAGCAATGTAGTTTTTCAAAATACCTTCGATAACTCTAGGGTTCTGCCCATCAGCAATACCTACAATACCGTCTAGCACTAAACTTTGACTTAATTTTTCTTCTTCACAACGATGACCCAATTTAGTAGCGATAGGAATAGCCAGTAAATTAGCTAACATCGCACCATAGAGCGTAGTTAATAGTGCTACAGCCATTGCGGGACCAATTGATTTAGGGTCATCCATATTGGATAACATTGCCACCAAACCGACTAAGGTACCAATCATCCCCATGGCCGGGCCTACGTCACCCAAATTTTTGAAGATGGTTGCGCCAAATTCGTGACGTTCGGTTGTCATAGAAATATCTTTACTTAAGGTCGCTTTAACTACATCTACGTCATGACCATCTACCAACATATCTACGCCTTTTTGCATAAATACATTATCAATCTCAGCCTCTTCCAGAGCTAAAAAACCGCCTTTTCGCGCTGCATCAGCCATTTCGACAATTTTTTCGATCAACATTTCTGGCGCGTCCACTTTAAACATAAACGCTTTACCCGCTATTTTACCGGCACCAAAAAACTGGCCTAACGTATATTGAGATAAAACGACAAATAAACTACCACAGAACACAATTAATATAGACGGTACGTTAATAAACATACCTATATCACCACCCTGGACCATAGCCATGACAACAAAGCCAATAGCGCCCAGAATTCCAATTATGCTTGCTAAATCCACATTGTGCTCCCAAATATAAACTGCATATCACTATGCATTGCTTTCTAGATTAAGTCATCAGAAAGCCTAAATAATCAACCGACTATATACAAAAAATCAAATCAAATGAATTGCTTACTTTAATAATATCGACAATCTAAATTATTTCTATAGCGGCAAATAAGTATTGTGCCATTCAGCATAAATAAGTTGTTCAATGCTATTAATTATTTGACCGACTTTTTTCGCTCAGGTATGGTGCCTGCCAAGTGGTAAAAGGCTGAATAAAAATGACAAGTCGAAAAAAAGCAGAATCATTAACTTTTGAACAATCCATGCAAGAGTTAGAGCAATTAGTAGCAAAAATGGAACAAGGTGAATTACCTTTAGAAGATGCGTTAAAAAACTTTGAACGCGGTATTCAACTTGCTAGACATAGCCAAAAACAATTGAAGGATGCTGAACAAAAAGTGCAAATATTGACTAGCCAAAATAGTCAACAAACACTTGATGTTTTTGAGTCAAACAACCAGTGAGTTTAGACACCTTTCAGCAAACCGTTAAAAACAGAGTTGATTCAAATTTAACTCAACGGATCAACGTATTACCTGATCATGCCATTAAGCTAAAAGAAGCCATGTTATATGCGCTGCTAATTGGCGGTAAAAGAATGCGTCCGTTTTTAGTGTACGCGACAGGCGAAATGTTAGGGGTATCCACAGAAGATTTACATGGGCCTGCTATGGCAATTGAAGCTATTCATGCTTATTCACTTATTCATGATGATTTACCCGCCATGGATGATGATGATTTACGCAGAGGACACCCCACCTGCCACATTAAATTTGATGAAGCCACGGCTATATTAGCCGGTGATGCTCTACAAACATTAGCGTTTGAAATATTATGTGACTACTCAATGAGCGCGAACAATAAGCGAATTGAATTAGTCAAAATTTTGAGTCAAGCCTCTGGTTACCAAGGTATGTGTGGCGGTCAAGCCATGGACTTAGCTGCAACAAACAAACAAATAAATCAGCAACAACTCGAATCACTTCACGGCAAAAAAACCGGAGCCTTGATTATTGCTTGTGTTGAAATGGCCATTGCCTTAACTCCAGACATTAAACCAGAAGATAAACTTAATTTAATAAAATTTTCTAAAACGATAGGTTTAGCATTTCAGGTTCAAGATGATATTTTGGATGTAATTAGCGACTCGGAAACACTAGGTAAACCGCAGGGCTCAGACCAAGAACAAAATAAAAGCACCTATCCTGCTATGTTAGGTTTGTCTCAAGCACAAACTTATCTTGATAAACTTCATCAACAAGCACTTCAAGCTTTGCGTACTTTACCTTACAATACCGAATTATTAGAAGCTTTTACCGACTTTGTTATTCATCGTAAATACTAGGTTACTTAACTATTATCCTAGATGAATACGAATTAAAAAATTTGAATTAGAAACCATTTAATGACCCTAGATATAGCCCATTACCCCACACTTGCTTTGGCCGATACTCCAGAACAACTTAGAGACTTGCCTAAAGATAAGTTACAACAGCTAGCCTCAGAATTGCGCCAATATCTATTAACCAGTGTTAGCCAAAGTAGTGGTCATTTTGCCTCAGGTTTAGGTACCGTCGAACTAACTGTCGCCTTACATTATGTCTATAACACCCCATTTGACCGACTAATCTGGGATGTAGGTCATCAAGCTTATCCCCATAAGATACTGACAGGTAGACGAGAACGTATGCAAAGCATTCGTCAAAAAGGCGGATTACACCCTTTCCCATGGCCTAAAGAAAGTGAATACGACACCTTTGCCGTAGGACATTCTTCTACGTCAATTAGTGCAGCATTGGGCATGGCTGTTGCTGCCGATAAAGAAGGCTTAGGCCGCAAAACGGTTGCAGTAATTGGAGACGGTGCGATGACCGCTGGTATGGCGTTTGAAGCGTTAAATCACGGCGGCGACATCAGTAAAGACATGTTAGTCATTTTAAATGACAACGAAATGTCTATTTCTGAAAACGTTGGAGCACTGAATAGTCACCTAGCACGTTTGTTAACCGGCAGCTTTTTTAATTCGATTCGAGACGGCAGTAAAAAATTACTGAGCAATGTCCCACCTATTAAAGAGTTTGCTAGTCGTGCAGAAGAGCACATCAAAGGTATGGTTGTACCTGGCACCATATTCGAAGAACTCGGATTTAAATATATCGGCCCTATCGATGGACACGATGTCAACGGTGTAGTCGATACGTTAAATAATATGCGTAATATTAAAGGACCTCAAATTCTGCACGTAGTGACCAAAAAAGGTAAAGGTTACGAACTAGCTGAGCAAGATCCGATTAAATTCCACGCTGTGCCTAAATTTAATCCAGCCGATCAAGGGCTGCCCAAAGCACCGCCAAGTAACCCGACTTTTTCAGCCGTTTTTGGTGACTGGTTATGCGACATGGCCAAACAAGATCCCAAGTTAATGGCGGTTACGCCGGCCATGCGTGAAGGTTCGGGCATGGTGAAATTTTCCCAGCAATACCCTGAACAATATTTTGATGTGGCCATTGCAGAGCAACACGCAGTGACCTTTGCCGCAGGTTTAGCCAAAGAAGGCCTGCATACCATAGTGGCGATTTATTCGACCTTTTTACAACGTGCCTACGATCAACTTATTCATGATGTGGCTTTGCAAGAACTCCCTGTACTATTTGCTATTGATAGAGCTGGTCTAGTAGGAGCCGATGGCCCAACACACCAAGGTGCGTTTGACATACCATTTTTACGTTGTATTCCTAACATGGTGATTATGGCGCCAGCTGATGAAAACGAATGTCGTCAAATGTTGTACACAGGACATAAGCTATCTAAACCCGCTGCTGTCAGATACCCAAGAGGTTCGGCAACGGGCGTCTCGCCAACCCAAGAAATGACAGAAATACCATTAGGAAAAAGCCGTACAATTAGACAAGGTAAAAAAGTCGCCATACTCAACTTTGGTATTTTATTACCATACGCACAGCAAGCAGCTGAAGAATTGGATGCCACTGTTATTGATATGCGTTTTGTTAAACCTTTAGACACAGCTATCATCGATGAATTAGCAGGTGAACATAGTTTATTTGTCAGCTTAGAAGATGGCGCAATTGTGGGTGGTGCAGGCAGTGCCGTAGCAGAGTATTTAATTGGCTCCACACATAACTCGAAATTGATTCAACTCGGGTTACCTGATGAGTTTATTATGCAAGGCACTCAGCAAGAAATGTACGCAGAATTAGGCTTAGACAGTGCCGGGATCCTTGCCAAGGTTAATGCTTTTTTGGCATAGTCTTGGCCAGAAATTTTGTTGAACTGAGCCCTGAGCTTCGGTTAGTCAATCCAAGTTTAGTTAACCCAAGATCGGGCTAGTTAAACTATGCTTTAAAACCTTTGGCCACTATATAAACTTCTCGTGAACGCGGGCGAGAAGCATCAGGTTTACGCACTACAACTTTATTAAAAGACGTACGTACGTCTTTTACATATTCTTCGTAACCAACTCCTTGGAATACTTTTGCACAAAACTGCCCGCCAGGTTTCAACACATTACGGGCCATGTCCAAGGCTAGCTCCACAAGGTACATTGAAGAATACTGATCCGTAGTATTTATACCACTCATGTTAGGAGCCATATCTGATACTACTAAATCCACTTTATCGCCGCCTAATACATCCAAGATTTGGTTGTATACCGCTTCTTCGGTAAAATCACCTTGTACAAAATCAACATCGTTAATCGGTGTCATAGGCAAAATATCAGAGGCTATCACCCGCCCCGTATCCCCCACAATTGGCTTTACAACTTGCGACCAACCACCAGGCGCAGAGCCTAAATCCATGACAATGCTGCCAGCTCGAAACAACTTATCTTTTTCGTTAATTTCTAACAGCTTATAACTGGCTCGCGAACGATAACCATCGGCTTGTGCCTTTTTCACATAAGGGTCGCTAACGTGTTCGTCTAGCCATTTTTTACTGGTTTTTGTGCGTGCCATAAATTCAATAAATTATTAGTGGTGATTAAAACGGTGCATATTGTAAGCCTATGCAGAAGATTTGCAAAATCTGTTTTGACAAGATTCTTTTAACAGCACTTAAAGGTTACAATTAGTCTATTAAGATCAAATAGTGATTAACCTGACTGAGCAGAATGACCTTAATTCACCACACTCCAGTCAGCATTAAAATTCAAGGCAAGTAGATATGAAACTGAGTGACGTGAAAAAACTCCATCAAAAGAAATACCGCACTCAATTTGGATACTACCTAGTAGAAGGTGAACACCTGATACTTGAATTAAATAAAGCAGCCAAAAACCAATCCCAACTGCAAAACGCCACCCTATATGTCACGGACGAATACGCAGAATGGACCAAACAGTTAAATTCAAGCTTTACTCTGGTTAACGTTACTCAAAAACAAATGGTGCAAATGAGTAATACCGAAACACCTCAGGGTATTATCGCCTGTGTGCCTATGCCCCAAGCATCTGATAACCAAACAGAAAAACAATCTGAAAACCAGCAAACCGAACGGGCCATTTATCTTCATGAAATACAAGACCCTGGCAATTTGGGTACTATTTTAAGAAGTTTAGCGTGGTTTGGAAATTTTCGATTATTACTCAGCGATAACAGTGTTGACCCTTTTAACCCTAAGGTAGTGCGGTCCAGCATGGGAGCCATTTTTCATGTCCCCTTAGAGCTAGGGGTTAAATTAACCGATTTACCTAAACGTTTTAAAAAATTCGCATATTTAGATTTGCAGGGCGATAAAATTAGCGATCAAACCTTCTCCAATTATGATTGTTACTTGTTTGGCAACGAAGCTCGAGGCGTGCCTCATCAAGCGTTATCGGCTTTTGATGCAACGGCCTACACCATAGAAGGCAAAGGCGAAATTGACTCGCTGAATGTTGCCAGTGCTGTGAATATTTGTGTGTATCAATTATCCCTTTAGTATTTAGCGGCTGGGGCTGTTGACATTGTTTTCTAATGACGTAATCTAACTAGCAATCGGGCAAGTTTTGCTCTGCGTGAATAAACAAACAAAAAACGTAAAGATAAATAAAAACAAACAAGACTAAGTAACAAAATATCCTATGACACAAATTAATCTACATCTAAATCTTAAACCTATGAACTGTCTGGCGGTCATTGTCCGCTGGCCTGCTGTGGTTTGTATGGCCAATAGCGCTGTGGTTTGATGTAGAAAACATAAATACTTCAAAAAGCCGCAGCATTTAGTCTGCGGCTTTTATCTTTCTCCCCTTCCAAAACAGATAAAAACGCGACTAAATTGCTTCACTTTTCAGGTATTGAATTTGAATTCAACAAGCAATTTTTAACAAACAAAAAGGAGTTATAAAAATGAAAGTCGCCATCGCCTACCTTACCGTTGTTTTAGTTTGGTCAACTACCCCATTAGGTCTAGCTTGGAGCAGTGAGTCAATTCACCCCAGCATGGCAGGGTTTCTTAGAATGGCGATAGCGTTAGTCTTAGGTGCAGTATTGTTACGAGTATGGCGAGTTAGACTCCCCTTAGATGCCCAAGCTTTAAAACTATATGCCTTTTCATCCATCGGTCTATTCGGCGGTATGTTTGCTTCATATTTGGCCGCCGCCTATATCTCAACAGGCATGATGTCTTTAGCATTTGGCATGTCTCCTATTACAACCGGAATATTAGCCTATAAGTTACTAGATGAACCCAAGATGGGCCTGAATAAAAGTATCGCTATTGGCATATCAGCCATAGGTTTAATCATAGTGTTTTCAGACTCAGTCAACGTGGCTGAGAATGCTTGGATTGGCATGTTACTTATTGCTTTTGGTGTGTTGAGTTTTAGCTACAGTTCAGTATTAATTAAAACGGTAAAAATAGACATTCACCCAGCTGCCACTATGGTTGGTTCAATGTTAATTGCTACCCCACTGTACTTCATTACTTGGTTGATCATGGACGGTACGTTACCCACCGAAACATGGAGTACAAAATCTATATTGTCCATAGTTTACTTAGGAGTATTTGGTTCATTAATTGGTTTTATTTGCTACTTTTATGTGTTGCAAAAATTGACTACCAGCACAGTGTCATTAATCACTATGATGACGCCGGTATTTGCCATTTTGTTAGGCAATTGGCTCAATAATGAGGTCATTACAATCAACGTATTAATTGGTGCTGGCGCCATTATTATTGGCCTAGCTTTGTATCAACAGCAAAGTCAAAGGGCCAAACGGGCTTTACGTGTTGAAGGGAGTTAGAAGCATAAGCTTCGCTTACAAAGCATGTGCTGCGCACACTAAGCGTAAGCTTCGCTTACTTTTATTCACTTCGTTCACCGCATATCGATAACTGCGTCCTGCGTTATTCTGCCTTCCGCCACCCGTGGCGGTCGCATGCAGATTTTCGAGAAAACCTAGCCTTACTGTAAGTGCCCTATTCCCAAATTCAAGGTTCCCTGAATCACGCCAATATTCATTGCGACCATAGACCTGCGGCCAGTTTCGGTGAATAAAGTGAATCCTTTGTATGTAGCACATGCTTTTGGTGTTTACGCGACTCTAAGTTCGCTGAGCAACGCTGACTAACAAAGGACAAATAACATGGATGTTATTTGAGCAATGCTTGTAGGGAACAAATCATTGCGACCTTTGTTAGACAAGTCGCGCAAGCATTATAACTTAGTTGGAGCGCGGGCTTTCTTGCGCACTTCTTTTGGCTGTTGAAAAGAAGTGTGTCGCCCTGCATGGATGCAGGGTGAAATTCAGTCATGGAAGACTGTGCGCGAAGCGCATGCTTAAATAAGCGAAGCGCATGCTTAAATAAGCGTAGCGCATACGCTTATGCAACATCACTACGTTCTCCAATAGTAGCCAAATTGCGATTAACTCCATTCACTAACGCCTTCACCGCAGCTCGTATAATATTGCTATCTTGAGCCACGCTAAAATAACTGTGACCATCTTCGGCTTTTAACTCTATATAACAGACTGCGGCACTATTTGCGCCTTGGCCGATAGCATGTTCGTGGTAGTCCACAACTTCGATAGTATTACCTAACCAATTTCGTATGGCATCGGCAGCTGCGTCTATCGGCCCATTTCCTTGACCTTTAATATTGGCACTGTTGCCTTTATTTTTGATATGTAAATTAATACCTTGTTGGCCATCAATTTGGCTATAAGTTTCACAACCTGCTAACTCATATGGACCTTGTACAGCAAAATAAGTTTGCTTAAAAAGAGCAATAATTTGCTCTGCAGAAGATTCTTTTCCAGTTTGATCATTGAACCTTTGTACAACTTTACTAAATTCAATTTGTAGCTTTCGAGGTAATTCCAACCCAGCTTCGCGAGACAATAAAAAGGCTACACCGCCTTTTCCTGATTGGCTGTTAACTCGGACAACGGATTCATAACTTCTACCTAAATCAGCGGGGTCGATAGGCAAATAAGGCACTTGCCAAATTTCATTTGGCTCTTGTACTGCAAAGCCTTTTTTAATGGCGTCTTGATGGGAGCCGGAAAAGGCGGTAAAGACTAGTTCACCAGCATAAGGGTGACGAGGATGCACAGGTAACTGGTTACATTCTTCCACTAACATGCGCACTGCATCAATATTTGAAAAGTCCAACTCCGGATGAACACCTTGGGTGTACATGTTCATGGCTAAGGTCACAATATCTACATTACCTGTGCGTTCACCGTTTCCAAATAAGCAGCCTTCTACTCTGTCTGCACCAGCCATTAATGCTAATTCGGCTGCAGCAACCGCGGTGCCTCGGTCATTGTGCGGGTGCACACTTAAAATAATGTGCTGACGTTGTTTTAAGTGTATATGCATCCACTCGATTTGGTCAGCGTATGTATTGGGAGTATTCATTTCCACTGTGGCCGGTAAATTGATAATAATCTTGTTATCTCGGCTTGGTTTCCACACTTCGACCACCGCATCACATACTTCCTTGGCAAATCGTAACTCAGTACTAGAAAACACTTCTGGTGAATATTGATAGGTCCATTTCACCTCTGGCGCATTAGCTGTTAACTCTTTCACCCACTGAGTACCTTGAGTCGCAATTTGTTTAACACCCGCCTTATCGGTTTTATAAACGATTTCGCGAAAGGTTGGTGCAAGTGGGTTGTACATATGCAAGATGGCTTGTTTAGCGCCACGTAAGCTTTTAACTGTGCGCTCAATTAATTCGAATCTGGCCTGAGTTAAGACCTCAATGGTGACATCCTCTGGAATGTGATTCTCTTCGATCAATAACCGTACAAAGTTAAAATCTGTTTCAGACGCTGATGGAAACCCTACTTCAATTTGTTTAAAACCTATAGACACTAAATGTTTAAAAAAGCGCAACTTGGTTTCAATCGACATGGGATCAATCAAGGCTTGATTTCCATCTCGTAAATCTGTGCTCATCCAAATTGGAGGCTTATTAATTTGATTACTAGGCCATTGTCTTTGGGTTAACTTCACGCCTTTAAACGCTTGGTATTTGCGAGCTGGTTCGGTAATCATTTGAAGCCTCAGGATTCTCTAAAAAAGTTATCTAAAAAGTACCCATAAAGAGTAATGGATCTACCCGAGAGATAAATTGCCAAAGTACAACTAAATCATAAATAGTGGACAACATTATTGCTAAGAATTAAAGTATTGTGAAATATCCTGTCTTAAAAAATGAAAACTATGAAACTTGATCAATACGACAAACAAATTTTGAACATTATTCAAAAACGAGGAAAACTCTCTAACCAGGAGTTAGCCGAAGCCATTAATTTGTCTCCTTCGCCCTGTTTACGTAGGGTTAAACAGTTGGAGGAATCGGGGTTAATTGAAGGATATGCGGCCATACTTGATGCGCGAAAACTAGGTCTAACTCTCATTTGTTTTATGCAAGTAAGCATGGACAAACACACACCCGAACGATTTAGCCATTTTGAAAAAACAATTGCACAATATTCAGAAGTATTAGAATGCCATTTAGTTACCGGGCAATCCGCAGACTATTTACTTAAAGTAATAGTGAAAGATATGGAAGATTTTCAACAGTTTCTATTGCAAAAACTAACCCCGATCGAAGGTGTTAGTGGTGTGCATTCATCTTTTGTATTGAAGTCACCCATTAACACCACTGCCCTTCCTATTATCTAAGCCTTAATCGTTAATTAATATTTGGCTGTTTACCATCCATTCTTTTAAATTCGTAAACCAATTGTAGTCATTTCGAAGGCCAAAACCATGCCCTCCTGTAGGTACTACGAGTAACTGACTAGGTACATTATGTTGATGTAGTGCCTGATAATATAACAGCGCATTTTCTACTGGCACCGCTTTATCATCTTGAGCATGAATAATGAAAGCAGGTGGTGTATTGGCATCAACTTGTTGTTCATTAGAGTAATGAGAGATCATTTGAGGTGACAACTCAGGTCCAATTAAATGTAATCGAGAACCTTTGTGGGTCACGTCTTGTTTAAAGCTGATGACTGGGTAAACCAATATTTGAAAATCAGGCCGTAGGTTTTTACCTTTAAGTGCTGGGTTAACCGCATCTTTATAATGCACAGCTGCAGATGAGGCTAAGTGGCCACCAGCAGAAAACCCCATCACACCAATTTTATTAGGATCAACACCCCATCTTTGACTTTGATTACGCACTAAATAAATAGCTTGTTGTATATCTTGCAATGGACCCACACTTTTATCCTGCATGGTTTCAAGCATGGGAATTCGGTATTTAAGAACAAAAGCCGTCACACCGATTTGGTTAAAACGTTTGGCTACTTTCACCCCTTCAGCATCTATAGATACCCCTTTGTATCCGCCGCCAGGAGCAATGATAACGGCTGTCCCATTAGCTTTTGTTTGAGCCGGTGTATAAACCGTCAGCTCAGGAAAAGTCACATTCACTAAAAATTCGTTTTTGTTAGGGTTATCCCTCTTATATTCCAAGTCTTTGCTTTTCTTTGCTCCAGGGATGGCCCCTGCATACAAATCAAGCTCAGCAAAAGAGCTACCTGCGTTAACATAAGAAATATTAGTCATAATTAGAAAACAAAAACTCAGGGTTAAACCTTTAAGGCGCATACACATAGTCCTTTACCTTTAAACAAATTGATCGAGTATTAATACAGAAATAATTCCAACGACACCGACGATTGTTTCCATCACAGTCCATGACTTAAAGGTGTCTTTTAGACTCAAGTTAAAATAACCTTTAAACATCCAAAAACCCGAATCATTTACATGAGAGCACATTAAACTACCTGCCCCTATGGCGAGCACCATAAGATTTGGGTTTACGTCTGTGGTCAACACCAAGGGCGCCACAATACCTGCAGCGGTTAAGCCTGCAACTGTCGCTGAACCTAAACAAATACGAATAATGGTGGCAATTAACCAGGCTAAAATTAACGGGTTTAAATCAATACTTTGTAACGCATCACCAATTTCAGAGCTGACGCCACTGGTAACAAATACCTGTTTAAGTGCCCCCGCTCCGGCAATAACAAATAAAATCACCGCAATATCTTTAATGGCGTCACTGTAATCATCCATTAATTTGTTGATTTTCATACCTCGAGACAAGCCCAAAGTATAAGTCGCTATTCCTAAGGCAATAATCATCACGACCATTGGGTTACCAATAAACTGGATAAATGCGGAAGACTCTTCACCAGCAATATAAGGTAAGGCGGTGGTACCAGCAATGAGCACTACGGGTAATAAACTGGTAACAAAACTATTAAAAGCACTGGGTAAATCTTTTTGCTCCATAGTAATGGGTTTAAAGGTTTCTAAGGGTTGGCTGTCAATATTTTTCAAGCTTTTAGCGAATATGGGACCCGCCAAGGCCATAGTAGGTATTGCGACAATGAGGCCATACACTAAGGTTAATCCTAAATCCGCTCCAAATTGAGGAACCAAGGCAGTAGGAGATGGGTGTGGAGGTAAAAATCCGTGTGTCACAGATAAGGCTGCCAACAGAGGGATCCCCAGATATACAGCAGGGAATTTAGTTTGGTAAGCCACAGAAAACACGAGTGGAATTAACAACACAAAACCCACGTTGTAAAATAGGGGTATACCCACAATAAAGCCAGTAAACATCAGCGCCCAAGTAATGTATTTATCCCCAAATAACGACATTAAACTTGTACTAATTTGTTGAGCTGCGCCACTTTCAGAAATCAGCTTCCCGAACATAGCCCCCAAACAAATAATGACAGCCAATGAGCCCAACAAGCCACCAATACCCTGCTCAAGGGTTTTGGGTATTGTCTCTAACGGCACGTCCAACATAATGGCAGCCGCAATAGAGGTAATAAGAAACGCTAGAAACGGATTGAGTTTGGCCCAAGTGACCAAAACGACAAGAATGAGGATTGCTATACCAACTGAAACAATTGCCACTGAGTACCTCCAAGTACTTTTATTATTATCACTCGTTACTTAGTTTTTTAAACTTAACCTGTTTCTAAGGTGAACTAGTCAAAAAACTATGAAAACGATTTCTATACATTAAATTAACAAGATACATAAGCTTGTTTAACTTGTATATGGAATAAGTGAGAATAATTTCTGGTCAGATAAGGTGTAACAAGACTAGTTGAAATAAAAGAGAACAGCAGATTAAATAATTAGAGCAAAAACAGACCTAAATGTAGGCAAGCAAGAGCAAATATACCGGCTAAAATATCGTCTATCATAATGCCAAAACCGCCATGTACATATTTATCTAAATAGCTGATTGGCCAAGGTTTTAAAATATCAAACAAACGAAATAATACAAATCCAGCAACTAATGTTTGCCAAGTTAAGGGTACGGCAAGCATAGTAATCAACATGCCTGCGAACTCGTCCCAAACGATAGAAGAATCATCATGAACTTGCATGTCTTTTGCCGTTTTATCACATATCCAAATGCCTAAAATACATACGAGTAGAGTAACGAACAGGTAAACCGAAAAATTAGAAAAATAAGATAACAAAACAACAAGAGGCAAAGCCGCAATCGTACCGAACGTGCCGGGCGCTTTGGGCGCTAAGCCGCTGCCAAAACCCAAGGCTAAAAAGTGCACTGGGTTAAACATACTCACACGTTGTCGTATTTGTTTATCCATTAGGACCCTTTAAAAGTGTTGATAACCTTTGATGTCAGCTTGGTAAGGCTGCTCTTTGAGTTTTAACTCTAAATTACCAACATTGCCATTTAAGTAACCAATACAGGTTACCTGAATATTGGCGCTGGCCAAGGTCGTTTCTAAATTACCTTTTTGTTCTTCACTCACGGTAAACAATAATTCGTAATCATCACCGGCACTCAATGCATATTTGATAGCAGTTTCTTGGTCTACTGAATTCGCTAACGCTGGAGATATGGGTAAATTCTCTAAATTTAATGTAGCACCGCATGAAGACATATTTAAAATATGCTGAATATCAGAAATAAGACCATCGGATAAATCAATACAGGCATTAGCAATGCGTCTTAGCTGCGTACCGGTTAACAACCTAGGTGTGGGGTAATGTAACCTTTTAAGCAAAAAGTCATGATTGATTTGGGTCAAAGATTCTTTTGTGGCTTGTTCAATTTCATTTTTTGCGATAGCTAAACCAAGGCCTGCATCACCTAATGTTCCAGTGACGTAAACTAAATCGCCAGGCTTAGCGCCTGAGCGGGTTATAGCTTGGTCGTATGGCACAAACCCTTGAGCTGTGATTGTAATGGCCAATGGCCCCTGTACCGTATCTCCACCTATTAATTGAATTGAGTAGTATTCAATCTGATCTTGCAAACCTCTTGAAAACTCGGTTAACCAGTCTTCGTCTACTTCAGGGGTACTTAAGGATAAACTTATCCAAGCAGGTTCTGCCCCCATTGCAGCTAAATCACTTAAATTTACTGCAACCGCTTTTTGCGCAATCGCATGAGGACTAGCATTAGGGAGAAAATGCACACCACTTAAAAGAGTATCTGTAGTGGTGACTAAGGCTTGGCCTTGTGGGATGTGTGTTACCGCAGCGTCGTCACCAATCCCTATGATGACATCTTTACGTTGACCACTTTTTGTTTTAAAAAAGTGGTCAATAAGATTAAATTCTTTCACTTTGACGATGACCTAAATGAACAAAACCGATAGTCAGGGAAATTCACATTTACCTGACAATACACACTTAACGAAGTTCGTCTTTACGTAATGTTTTGATGGCTTTATCAAGCACACCATTCACAAACTTATGACTTTCGTCTGCACCAAAAGATTTTGCTAATTCTATGGCTTCGTTTATCACCACTTTGTATGGTACATCTAGTCTGGCAACTAATTCATATGTAGCAATACGCAAAATAGCGTTTTCAACTGGATCCAGTTCCTCTGGAAGGCGCCCAAGATAAGGTTTTATCTTGGTATCAAGTTCAGCAGTATCTTTAACGACCGCACGTAGTAGCTCCAAAAAGTATTCACTATCTACTTTTTGCATATTATTACTAGTAACAATACTTAACTCTATTTGTTCAACAGGGTTTTTGGTCATTTGCCAAGAATATACCGCTTGAACGGCTAACTCTCTGGCTAGGCGGCGAGCTTTAGGTTTCACCTACTCTGCCCCTTCAATATTGGCTAATACATTAACCATTTCTAGTGCGCCAACAGCTGCTTCGGCACCTTTGTTTCCAGCTTTTGTACCTGAGCGTTCGATAGCTTGTTCAATACTGTCTGTAGTGATCACGCCAAACGAAACGGGGATACCATATTCTAAAGAAACCTGCGCTAGGCCTTTGTTACATTCTCCAGCAACAAAATCAAAGTGTGGAGTACCACCACGAATAACGGCGCCTAATGCAATGATGGCATCGTATTTATTTTTTTCAGCTAGTTTTTTAGCTGCAATTGGCAACTCATAAGCACCTGGCACACGTACTAAAGTAATGTCTTGTTCATTCACTTCACCGTGTCTTTCCAATGCATCAATCGCACCTTCAACTAAGCTTTCAACTACAAAACTGTTAAATCGAGCAACTACAAGAGCGAACTTTTTGCCTGTAGCGCGGATGTTACCTTCAATAATATTCATCTAAAAAACCTTACTCGAAAAATCGGCGCGCAGTTTAGCACAACCAGAACTCAAAATATTGCGATATTTTCACTTTACGATTAACGAAAAAAAAGCCCGGGTATCCCAAATAATTGGAACTGCGCGGCGGCGGCGAGTGGGAGCAGCCAACAAACGTGCAATTTCAAAAATAAAGGGATAGTCAGATTAAATTTCTACGTACTCTACCACTTCTAATCCATATCCTGACAAAGCATGATACTTTTTAGGTTTGCTCAATAAGCGCATCTTTTTCACACCCAAACTGGCCAAGATTTGACTGCCTACACCTATAGTTCGTGAAGAACCTTGCCAAGCAGCAGTCACCGGTTTTTCACCATTATCTTCGGATTCAAACATTTTCACTTGAGATAACAAGTCTTCGTCTTTACCAAGTAATACCAATACACCGTTATTTTCGGCTATATATTTAATGGCTTCTGACAACCCCATACTACGAGAGATTGAGCGTTGAGAGCCTAGTAAATCACTAAAGGTGTTTTGTAAATGCACTCTCACCAAAGTGGGCGTTTCATCGTTAATGTCACCTTTACACATAGCAAAGTGAACCTGATTATCAATCACGTCTTTAAATGTCACTAAATTAAACTCGCCAAACTCCGTAGGCAATTTACATGTAGAGACTTTTTGAATGGTAGTTTCGTTTAAATTTCGGTATTCAATTAAATCAGCAATGGTGCCAATTTTTAAATCATGTTTAATGGCAAATTGTTCAAGCTCAGGCCTTCTGGCCATGCTTCCGTCTTCATTTAAAATCTCTACAATTACCGAAGCTGGTTCGCACCCAGCTAATCGTGGTAAATCGACTCCAGCTTCTGTATGCCCTGCCCGGTTTAACACGCCACCTTCTTTGGCGATAAGTGGAAATATATGCCCAGGTTGAACAATATCTTTCGCTTGGGCGTCTTTGGCGACTGCAGCCAATACGGTTTTGGCTCTATCTGCTGCAGAAATCCCCGTGGTAACCCCTTCAGCGGCTTCAATTGAGACAGTGAAGTTGGTAGAAAAAGCAGCGCCATTATTATCTACCATTAATGGTAAATTCAAAGCTTGGCATCGCTCTGCTGTCATAGGTAAACAGACCAGTCCTCTAGCATGTGTCACCATAAAATTAATAGCTTCTGGCGTCACATGTTCAGCAGCCATAATGAGATCGCCTTCGTTTTCGCGATCTTCATCATCCATTAAAATCACCATTTTTCCTTGGCGAATATCTTCAATTATTTCTTCACTGCTATTTAATAACATAGTTCACTATTCTTATTTGATGCTCTGTTTCAGCGCAATACTAATTAATACATTCCGACCATTTTAGTTAGGTCAAATAAAATGAGTTATTTCAAATATCCGTTTTCGGCTAAAAACGCCATACTAATATCTGATGTTGGTTTATTATCATTTGATTGAGCGGCTTTATCACCCAAGATTAATCTTTCTAAATAACGGGCAATGACGTCGACTTCCAAATTGACTTTAGTACCTACTTTATACAATCCAATTATGGTTTCTTGTAAGCTGTGAGGTATTAGGGTCAATAGTAGTTTAGCACCATTTACTTGATTCACCGTTAAGCTGACGCCATCAACGGTTATAGAGCCTTTTTCGGCTAAATATTTGGCAAGTTCATCAGGGGCTTTTACCCATATTTCAACATAACGGCCAACATTGCTGATAGATAATACCTCACCGACCCCATCTACGTGACCACTGACAATATGTCCACCGAGTCGTCCATTGGCTTGCATAGCTTTTTCAAGGTTCACTTTACTGCCCGCCTGATAACTAGCAAATCCCGTTCTTTTGATCGTTTCGTGTGACACGTCTGCACTAAAGCCACTGGAACTCATTGCGACAACGGTTAAACACACACCGTTATTTGCAATGCTGTCACCTAGTTTCACGTCACTCATGTCTAACTTATTGGTTTTGATAGACAATCTAATGTCTTCACCTGAGGGCGTTAAACTATCAATCACTCCTACATCTTCGATAATTCCGGTAAACATATGTATTTAGATTCTCTACTAGTCGTTAATTAAGGTCATTAATCAAGCTTATTAATTAAGGCTGTCATTTTTAGATCAGGGCCAATCTGCCGTATGTCCGTCCAAGACAAATTGGTGATATCTTGCATAGACTGAAGGGCAATGGTGTCAAATAAGTTTTGTCCGTCGCCCCCTATAAGTTTGGGCGCTTGGTACAAAATCAATTCATCGATCAAATTATTTTGTAATAATGCTCCTGCCAATTTAGCGCCGGCTTCCACCCATATATTATTTAACTGTAAGTCACCCAACTTAGTCATGACAGCATGTAAGTCTAACTTATTTCCGTTAAAAGGCGCTTGCCACTGTTGCACATGTTTGGAGAAATCTACTGGGCTAGGTTGCCCATTAATTAATAACACTTCGCCTGCTTGGTTATTATCTACAGTTTGCAGAAGTGCTAAATGCGAAGGTAACTGGTTGCGACCATCTAAAATAACTCGTAGAGGTTGCCTTAAATCTTCAAGAGACAAAGACCCAGCAGGGAGATTAAGCTCTGAAAAACGCACATTTAAAGCAGGGTTGTCTGCCATCACTGTGCCAGAGCCCGACAAAATAGCACAGCTTTTTGCCCTATGTCTTTGCACATCTTGTCTTGCCGCGGGACTCGTTATCCACTGACTTAAGCCATTATTTAACGCTGTTTTACCATCAAGACTTGCCGCTAGTTTTACCGTAACCCAAGGTTTACCGGTTTTCATCCGTTTTATAAAACCGCGATTAAGCTGTTCTGCGTTTGCTTTTAATAAACCAGATTGAGTTTGGATCCCTGCTTTTGTTAATTTTTCTAAACCTTTACCTGCAACGAGGGGATTAGGATCCTGCATAGCAGCCACTACTCTGCTCACTTTGGCATTAATCAAAGCATCGGCACAAGGAGGTGTTCGACCTTGATGGCTACAAGGCTCTAAGGTCACATATGCTGTCGTTTCTTCTCCGAGCACGCCAACCTGAGTAGTTGATTGTAACGCCTGATTAAGCGCATGAACTTCAGCATGAGCAGTACCGGCTTTTTGATGCCAGCCTTCACCAATAACTTGCCCATTTGAGTCAGCTATTACACATCCAACATTAGGATTAGGCGTTGTAGTATATTCACCACGTTTAGCCAATTTGATGGCTCTTGCCATTAATTGATGATCTAATTTTGAAAATTCTGTCACTGTGTGTAAACCAATTGGAATAGTTAAGAAGTGGTTTTAGATGTTTTTACTATTAATCACCTAATCGCGCAATTTCTTCGCCAAACTCGCGAATATCTTCAAATGAACGATAAACAGAAGCAAAACGTACATAAGCCACTTTGTCTAACTCTTTTAGTGCATCCATTATCAAGTTACCTAAAGATTCACTGGTGACTTCTCGTTCGCCAGTAGCCCGTAAAGAAGACTTTAGGCGGCTAATACACTGCTCTACTTGTTCGGTACTGACTGGGCGTTTTTCAAGTGCGCGTTGCAACCCTGCACGTAACTTATCTTCATTAAATGGTTCACGAGAGCCATCTCGTTTGACAATTCGAGGCATAACCAATTCGGCCATTTCAAACGTAGTAAAACGTTCTTTACACACTGTGCATTCTCGCCTTCTACGCACATGACTTCCATCCGCCACTAAACGGGAATCAATAACTTTAGTTTCTTGTACAGAACAAAACGGGCAATACATAGTGATTTCTAATTAATACGGATAATTTGGCTAAATTAACAAAAATAACTAGCTAGGCATAGTTTCGTTTAGGTATTTAATCTTTTTAGATAACAATCAACTAACTATTTATATGCTTCTTCGCCATCAAAACCGTCAATCGCTGGCAATACAAATAACTCAACTGAATTAAGCAATACTTGATATCCCTTATTTAAATCTAAATGTTCAAAATGTTGTTTTGCAGCCAACTCGATTACTTTAATGGCTGCTACTAGCGCAGAGAAATTATCATTACTAGTATCATTAATATTTAAAGGCAAATTATCTTTCCTCTTTCGGAGATAAGCGCCTAATCTTTTACGGTATGTTCCATTTTCAATATTATTAACAAATTCAATTGCCAACAAGGTCACCAATATTCCGTAAGCAAAACGCTCTTCTGTACCTTCACACAATTGGTCTTCACGCTCCCATACCAAACGTATTAAATTGTAACTATTGTACAAACGTTTAAGTTGTCGCGCGTTGGTTAACTCAAACCTTTCGGTCCAGTATGCAAATGCTGCCTTATGCTCAGGCGGCAAACCAGTAAATTCATTAATTTCTTGATTAGATGTATTTTCTGGCAAATTCGACATTTGTTCTATAATTTGTTTGTCACTCAAACGCTTGCTGTTTTCTTCGTTATCAGGCTCGGCATTTACGTTTTCGGTGTTAGGCTGATTATGTTCAGCCTCTTCATTCTCTGAGTCTTCAGGTGTTTTTTGTACGTATCTGTCTGGCCATAACTGAGATAACCATTCAACGGCCTCACCTTCTTTGTCTTGCCATAAATGACTTAAATAACCTTCTAAGGTAGTTGCATTTCCGTCGTTTACCACGACAGGCAACTGAATCATTTTAGCTAAATAATCTCGAGCAATCGCTTTAGCGTCATTTAATTGGTGATGGCCACTGAGTTTTTCGTAATGTAAAGCTAAAGCAGCCAAAGCAATACGTTGATCAACCGCTATGACTACAAATACTTTGGGTATATCTAACACCAATCGAATCGCTTCAAAGGTTTTCACAATGCCATCAGGGCCGCAGCGATCTAAGTCATCAACCACAAATAATAAACGTTTAGGCGGTAAAACCTTGCCAAGCCAATCTTTACAATTTGGCTCTTGAGTACCTAAACGAATGTTAGCCATTAAGCGAATATCTTCGCGCATTTCAGAAATTTCGCCAATTTGAGCGGCATAATCTGGCAACTTAATATAGCTCAGCAGCTCTTTAGTATAAGACTGAGAAAATAGTACTTTGGCATCTTTGATAATACGCCAAAGTCCAAACAAACTTACAAGTGGTAATCCTTTTTGCAGTAAACTTCCTTTCCCTTCTACAAGGTCATTTATACTTATATTCTGATCCCAAAGCATCATCACGGTTGCGATAATTACCACCAACCAAACACTAAACATGATTAATCTAAATGGATATTTTCGCAGCATGAAACCCAAGGTAATTCGGCTACGTATAAATATTGTCCATAACAGTTGTAAAGTATGATTACAGAATATATTTTTCAACCGAGTATGCCAAGGCATACCTTGCGTTATTGATTTTACATTTTGAAAGCTAGTTAAACTTTTAATTACCTCATGGGCCATAGCCGCTTGATTGTTTTTAGCATGTTCGTAAGCCCACGCATTAAACTCACCAAATAAAAAATCTGTTGTTTGGTTATCGTTAGATTGATTCGTTGCCTGAATTTTGTCTTTTAACAACTCTAAAATACGAGTTTTGCCTGTGCCCCAATGGCCTAATAAGCCAATAGTTAAATGTTCGGTATTATCTATATGAGTTAATTGTTTACATAAGCCATCAACTAATTTTCCCCGGTCTAGTTGGTCGCCCCTTTGTTGGTTATTCTCAGAAGCGATGCTTCCATCATGACTATAATGATCTTGGGAGGTTGTTTTAGAGCCTTCAACTAATGCCTCATAATTTTCTAACAAACGTGTTAGAGACTCGGTTACTTGATTCGCACTTTTTTTGATTAAACCGTTTACCGCAGGAATAAACTTATCATGGTAAATCGTTTTGATATCGTCTGGCATCTCCCCTTGCCACAAAGGTTGCTCTATAAAATCAGTTATGTTCGCGCTTTCTTCTGCTCGAGTTAAATCTTTTTCTACAATTTCAATTAATTCATCTAAATGTTTGGGAAAATTTGTCAATTTTATAGTCGAAGAAAAAGTAGCAGATTGTACTGCGTTTAAAATACCAGAATCAGATGACATTGGAATTGCTGAAATAGCTTGAACTGCAACCTGTACAACAGCCCCTGCCAATGAAGATGAGATAGCAGCCGCACCTCCTTTACTTACCTTGTTTGCAACAGAGCAATCCTTAACGACCTCTTTAACCCCATTTGTAACACCAATTATTGTATTAACCTTATCTTCGTCATTTTTAGATGTTAAATATTGAAAGACAAACTGTGATGCAATAAAAGTAGTTAGTAAATTAAGGGAGCATTTTTGGGTATCCGCACCTTCTTTTGCAATTAAACTTCCTCCCATCGAATTAACTTCTGTAGGAGAAATCCAAAAGTTAAAATGACCATGTAGGGCAATTATAGGTAATACACGCAAGGCGTTACGGGCAGCGAGAACAGCCGGATACAGAGGCTCAATCTTATATAAATTTTCTAAACGATTTTGATATTTTTCTATATCAAATGAAGAAGACAAGTCTACTGAACCACTTTCTATCGAACCTTTAGATAACATACGTCACCTCTTAAAACATGAGCAATTTGGCATATACCCGTTTGCTAAACAGGTTAAAAAATTTAACGTTAATTAGAACGTCTCTCCCCCTATTTTGTCCATTATTATTTTTGTATGATTTTTAAATATCTCCAAAATGGAAACATAAAAAAACCGGCACATGGCCGGTTTTTTAGTTTAATTGTAAAAACTTTGTTTAATTAACCATAAACAGGGAAAGCTTCACAAAGTGTCACCACTTCAGCTTTTACTTTCTCAATCACGGCTTCGTCATTAATATTGTCTAATACTTCACAGATCCAGTTTGCCACTTGTTTAGCTTGTTCTTCTTTGAAACCACGACGGGTGATTGCAGGAGAACCAATACGTAAACCACTGGTTACAAATGGTGAACGAGGATCGTTAGGTACTGAGTTTTTATTCACGGTAATGTTGGCAGCGCCTAAAGCAGCATCAGCATCTTTACCTGTGTACTCTTTACCAATTAAATCTAATAGGAACAAGTGGTTGTCAGTACCACCAGATACTACTTTATGTCCACGCTCTTGAATAACAGCAACCATGGCTTGTGCATTTTTCACAACTTGTTGTTGGTATTCTTTAAACTCTGGCTGTAATGCTTCTTTAAAAGCTACGGCTTTTGCAGCAATAACGTGACACAAAGGACCACCTTGACCACCAGGGAATACAGCACTATTTAATTTTTTGTAAATAGCTTCGTCACCACAAGCAGACAAGATTAAACCACCACGAGGGCCGGCTAAGGTTTTATGAGTAGTCGTTGTAACTACATGAGCATGAGCCATAGGACTTGGATAAACACCAGCGGCGACTAAGCCAGCAACGTGAGCCATATCAACTAATAAATATGCCCCTACTTTGTCAGCGATTTCACGGAATTTTTGCCAATCAACAATGCCTGAATAAGCAGAGAAACCACCAATAATCATTTTAGGTTTATGTTCTAACGCTAACGCTTCAACTTGAGCCATGTCAATCTCACCCGTTTCTGGATGAAGTCCATATTGCACAGCATTATAGGTTTTTCCTGAAAAGCTAACGGATGCACCATGGGTTAAATGACCGCCATGAGCTAGGCTCATGCCTAAAACAGTATCACCAGCATTTAGCAAGGCCATAAATACAGCTGAGTTAGCTTGAGAACCAGCGTGTGGCTGCACGTTTGCATAATCAGCACCAAACAACTGTTTAGCACGTTCGATAGCTAAATCTTCAGCGATATCAACATATTCACAACCGCCGTAATAACGTTTGTGAGGATAACCTTCTGCATATTTGTTGGTTAATTGAGAGCCTTGAGCTTCTAACACGCGTGGGCTGCAATAGTTTTCAGAAGCGATCAATTCAATGTGATGCTCCTGACGTTGGTTCTCATTTTGAATTGCTTTATACAATTCAGGGTCAAAATCAGCAATATTCATATCACGTGTAAGCATTACTTTTCCTCAAAATCAGGGACGGTTAAAACGGCAAATTAAACAGCGCGTATTTTAGTGATTTTTACGCATTTGTACACTTGTATTAGGGCATGAGAAACAACCAAAAGTTGTAACGCCCATTTGCATCCAATTAAAACCTTTAAATGGCCTCTATTTCAGCAGGAAATTGCAAACCAATTTGATCGCGTATTTCATCCATTATTTGCATTAATTCAACACTTGCTTGATGTGGCATTTCATCTGAGTAGCTTTTCCCGGCTAGAACACTTTGCATGGTTTGTTGTATTTGATACTCAAATCCATTTACTAGGTGAGGGATATTAATTGATTCAATTAACTCATCTTCTAAATCAAAAATATCCGCTTGAGTGGTATCCCAAAAGCATGCTGGAATAACAACACGACCTTTAGTGCCAACGATACTCATTTCATTGCGCGATTTAGCCACACATGATGTGGTAAATTGAGAAAAGCGTCCAGCCGAATAACTCAAGTTAACCATAGTATTCACATCAACACCCAGCTCATGTATATGACCGGTTGCTTGAATTTTTTCAGGGTAATCTGAAAGTAGATATTGGCTTACAGCAATACTATAAATACCTAAATCCAGTAAGGCTCCACCAGCTAACTTGGCATTGAACATTCTGCCTTGCGGGTTCATTGGAAAGGCAAAGCCAATATCAGAATTTATATACTGAATGTCCCCGATAATCTCTGCGTCTAATTTCTCTTTAAGTTGAGTCATGCAAGGTAAAAATCGCGTCCATAATGCCTCTTGTAAGAGCACACCTTTCTCACTGGCTAATTCAATCAGTCGTTTGATCTGGCCTGTATTAATGGTTGAAGGTTTTTCTAACAGCACATGTTTGCCAGCATTAATACACAACTTTGCTTGTTCGTAGTGAAAACTATGAGGGGTAGCGACATATATTATGTCTATTGAAGGATCATTTACTAACTCTGCGTAGTCTGTATATACCCGGGGAATAGCGTACTGCTCTGCAAAATTTTTAGCTCTTTCTTCTGAACGACTAGCTACAGCAGCAATGTTGCCATTTTCACATACAGCCATTGCCTTAGCAAAATTACCCGCTATATTTCCGGGCCCAATCACCCCCCAATTCAAACTTTTCATATTCACTCTTATTGTTGTATTCGTTAAACGACTGAAAGATTAAAACCTGTTGATGTTAACTGCTTCTATCTCGCCAGTGAATTAAAATATACTGAATAATTCCAACAAAACCTCACAATACCTTTTACCCAGCACTCAGGGTGAATTAAACTAAGGTAAATTTATTTAGAGAATTTAATATGGCTCAATACGTATATAGCATGTTGCGGGTAGGAAAAGTTGTTCCGCCTGGTAAACATATCTTAAAAAATATTTCCCTTAGTTTTTTTCCTGGTGCCAAAATTGGTGTACTTGGCCTTAATGGCTCTGGTAAATCAACTCTTCTAAAAATTATGGCTGGATTAGACACGGACATTGAAGGTGAAGCCATTCCTCAAGCAGGGCTAAAGATTGGTTACTTGCCCCAAGAGCCTCAATTAGATGAAACCAAAGATGTGCGTGGCAACATTGAAGAAGCCGTGCAAGATGTCGTTCACGCTTTAAAACGTATAGAAGAAGTGTATGCCGAATATGCTGAAGAAGGAGCCGACTTTGATGCTCTTGCCAAAGAACAAGGCGAACTAGAAGCGATTATCCAGTCTAAAGATGGCCATAACTTAGACAACGCCTTGGAGCGCGCCGCAGATGCATTGCGTCTGCCGCCTTGGGATGCGGATGTCAGTAAACTTTCTGGTGGTGAACGTCGTCGAGTGGCTTTATGTAAATTGTTACTCGAAAAACCCGAGATGCTGTTACTTGACGAACCCACCAACCACTTGGATGCCGAGTCAGTTGCTTGGTTAGAACGTTTCTTACATGATTACGAAGGGACTGTTGTGGCCATTACCCATGATAGGTATTTCTTGGACAATGTTGCAGGCTGGATCCTAGAGCTAGATCGTGGCCAAGGTATTCCTTGGGAAGGCAACTACTCTTCTTGGTTAGAGCAAAAAGACGCACGACTTGAGCAAGAAGAAAAAACCGAAAGTGCTCGTCAAAAGTCAATAAAAACCGAATTAGAGTGGGTTCGTTCAAACGCTAAAGGCAGGCAATCAAAAAGCAAAGCCCGTATGGCTCGCTTTGAAGAACTCAACACTGGCGATTATCAAAAGCGTAACGAAACCAGTGAATTATTTATTCCACCTGGTGAAAGGTTAGGTGAAAAAGTTTTTGAAGTCACAGGCTTACAAAAATCCTACGGTGATAGATTATTAATCGATGACCTAAACTTTAAAATGCCCAAAGGTGCAATCGTCGGCATTATCGGCCCTAATGGCGCAGGTAAATCAACATTATTTAGAATGTTAACTGGCCAGGAAGATGCTGATAGCGGATCTATTGACATAGGCAAAACGGTACAATTAGCCAGTGTTGATCAATTCCGTGATCATATGGACGGTGACAATACTGTTTATAAAGAAATCTCTGACGACTCGGATATTATTCGCATCGGCAACTTTGAATTGAATAGTCGAGCCTATTGCGGACGTTTTAACTTTAAAGGTTCTGATCAGCAGAAATTTATTAAAGACTTGTCTGGTGGTGAACGTAACCGAGTCCATTTAGCCAAGCTATTAAAAGCTGGCGGCAACGTATTATTACTCGATGAACCGACCAATGACTTAGACGTAGAAACGTTACGCGCACTAGAAAATGCGCTTTTAGAGTTTCCTGGTTGTGCCATGGTAATTTCCCATGACAGATGGTTTTTAGACAGGATCGCCACGCATATAATGGACTATCGTGATGAAGGTAAAATTAACTTTTTTGACGGTAACTACACCGAATATGCAGCTTGGTTAAAAGACACCTACGGTACGGATGTAATAGAGCCGCACAGATTGAAGTACAAGAAGATTAGTAAATAATCTATTTGACAAAAAGGTGCTTCGGCACCTTTTTTTAATTTTATATTGCGTAAAAACCTTTTGTGGAAGTCACACAAACGTTAGTATTGTCATCACTTGGTTGGGTTTAATTTATTCGTATGAGTATTTTTTTCCTTCAATAAATTTTTGAGAATTCATTTAGGTAAACTAAGGACACAAATTAAAACATTAATTTAACCTTATCATTACTAACTAAGTATAATATTATTCTCAGAATCGATTTAGTTAGACTTCATAAGTAGAAGAAGGAACACCTTACAAAATGATGGCATTAAAAAATTTACAGTCGACTTGTTCACTTTTTCTCATCTATAGTGTCGTGGTCTTATTGGCTAGCTGTGGCGGTGGCGGTGGCACACCTACACCTACACCTACACCTACACCTACACCTACAATTTCCTTGAACTCTTTAAGCCTTACTTCACCTGATTCCAGTCTAAAAATAGCCGATACTTTTCAAATAGCGGTAACCGGAAACTATTCAGACAACAGTACAAAAACCGTCACGTCTGTAGTCACTTGGTCTGTCACAAACTCAAGTGTACTTGAAGTTTCAAGTACTGGAGTAATCACTGCTTTAGCTGCAGGAACAAGCTCTATATCAGCCGAGTTAGATAATGTTACAAAAGCGATTGAAGTGACTGTGTTACCAAGTTTAAATTCACTATCAATAGATAATGTCCCTGTTCCCCTAAAAATAGAACAAACATTTCAGTTAGAAGTAACAGGTACATACTCAGACGATTCATCACAAAACCTTAACGATTTGGTAACGTGGGAGATACTAGACACGTCCGTTGCAGAAGTATCAAATACTGGTTTAATAACAGCAATATCAGCTGGAGAGACAGTACTTACTATCAGTTCCGGAGAAATATCCACACAACTGGACGTAACTGTAAAAGTTTTGACCGACTTAAGTATTTATCCTTCTACTGTCACCTTAGCGATAGCCTCAGCTTATCAACTAAGTGTAACGGGCATATATTCAGACAATAGTAAAGAATCATTCGATGACTTTGTTACTTGGGAATCAACAAATACCGACATTGTCAGCGTCACTAATTCAGGCGAAATACTGGGTGTTTCAGCGGGCAGCATATCTATTACAGCTAAATTTGAGGAAATCAGCTCCAATCTAAGTGTAACGGTTTCTCCAGCGACTTTAGAATCCATTATTGTTAGTTCTCCTGTTACTCAATTTATAGCAGGTTTAACCGCATCATTGTCCGTTAAAGGTTTATACTCTGATGATATAGAGCGAGATTTGAACGGTCAGGTCACTTGGAGTGTTTCCGACTCTGATATAGCATCCATAGATGCTATATCAGGTATATTAACAGCGAAAGAAACGGGCGTTGTTTCAGTTATTGCAAGCAAAAATGGAAAAAGCGATTCAGTACAAATATCTGTTAGCCCAGCAATTATAACAGAGTTATCAATAACACCTTCAGAAGTATCCCTAGCCGAAGGTTTAAGTGAACCTGTTACGGTTATCGCAAGCTTTTCTGACGATTCGAAGCTAGACGTTACTGAGCAAGTTAAATGGGAGATCTTAGACAATCAAATTGCTGTTATTAGTGAATTACCTTATAAAGCCAGTGCGCTAGCGGAAGGCTCAACCGTAATTACGGCGAAACTTTTAGAACAAGAAGCTGAATTATTGATTAATGTTACAGATGCTGAACTTCTATCACTTTCAGTATATCCAGTTAATAAAACTATTCCCGTTGGGCAATCTCAACGTTATTACGCTCAAGGCACTTTTTCTGATAATTCGGTACGAGATTTAACATCAGAGGTGACTTGGATATCAGGTAGTGAGGAACGAGTAGTAATAAGTAATAACAGTACATTAACGGGTTTAGCTGAAACCAAGTCTTTAGGCAATACAACAATTACCGCTATATTAGGCGAAGTTAAACAAAATACGACATTAAATATTGGGAGTTCTGTATTAAGCTCTATTGAAATTCAGCCTTCAAACCAAGAGTTACCTCTAGGTACAAAGGTCCAGATTAAAGCGCTTGGCAATTTTACTGACGGTACACAACTAGATCTGACCTCTCAAGTAATATGGAGTTCTTCACGGTCAGACTCCGTTGGCGTTGTTGCTAGCGAAGAGACTTTTCTCAACCTAAACGAAGGTTCAACTTTAATAAGTGCAACCTTAGATGGAATAACGGGATTAGGCAGTATCACTGTTATTCCAGCTACTTTACAGAGTATCTCAATCTCCCCCAAGGACATAATGCTACCCAAAGGAATATCTAAAACACTTGTTGCAACTGGCACATACAGTGATTCCTCGACTAAAGATCTCAGTCAACAAGTAACTTGGCAAACTAATGATAATCTTAAAGCCACTATCTCGAATGACAGTGTTCAGGCAGGATTATTAACATCTATTAATACTGGAGAGGTAGTCATAACAGCTAGTATTAATTCGTTAAGTACTCAAACATCAGTTGAAGTAACAGATGCTGTCATAACTAGTATCGAAATCAATAGCGCAGTGACTCAATTAAATGTTGCCTCCTCTACTATTCTAAGAGCGTATGCTAACTTTTCAGACAATTTAAGATTAGACGTATCTTCTCAGGTAAATTGGCTAAGTAGTGATGAAAATATCGTATCAGTAGGAAACTTCACTTTTAACAAAGCTCTTGTAGTAGCCCAATCATCTGGTGTTGCTAATATATCAGCATCATTGCAAGGAATTACGTCTCCACTTACTGAAATAGAAACTGTATCAACCCCTAATTTGCCTAAAGCAATAAATTTAAGTATCCAACCCAATATTATTCTAAATGATAACAATGATTATTCACTCGTTAATATTGCTTTGTTACCTAGTTCTGAGAGTGGAGTAATAGCAGATGGGACTGCAGTAACCTTAACAATTACAGAAGGTGACACAAGTCGGGATATTAGTTTAACTTCTAAAAATGGGGTTGTAAGTTATGAATTAACGTCATTATACGATGGCTATATAACGTTGTCTGCGACAACAAATAACCTTTCAACTAACTCAGGTTTGTTGAGTGCAAATCATTTATCTCAAGCGTTTTTAGTGACTGCTAAGGCTGCCAATATAATGTACGAAAATAGCACTCTTAAAAAGGGAAGTACGATTTCGTTGCCAGTTAGAAACTTGACCAACCGAGAGTTCATTGTAGAACAAATAAATGCGGGCTACTTAGATCCAATTAATGCTGACGCCTATGTCGATTTTCCAGAATCACCTATAACCTCAGGCGTACTTATAAGCGATGGAATTCTTAATCCTGGTGAAGTTAACTATATTAGTTATACTCTAGAAAGTGATACTGAAGCCAGCACTTACGTAATTTCCTATTCAATTACCGATGAACGGAGTGGCAGTTCATTTGCTTTAGGTAGAGCATTTAACTTTGCACAATAATGGGTATTTAATGCGTTATGATTAAATTCCCTTTTTTGTCAAGTTAGCCTAAGCGCACAACTAGGTATAGACTCACCTTGCACAATATAATTGAAAAATCTCCATTTAAGGAAAGTACTGGTCACCAACTTCTCATTTCATATCAATAAGCTCTAAGCAAGGTTAAAGCTTATTCTATAGCTTCAAGAGCTTCTGTTAACCTTTTAACACCTATCACTTGCATATTCGGAATCTTCTGTTTTGGCATGTTTGCATAGGGAACTATAGCCTTTTTAAAACCATGTTTTGCTGCTTCAATTAACCTTTCTATGCCATTGGTAATAGGTCTAATTTCCCCTGCTAAACCGACTTCACCAAATACTATGAGCTCTTTACTTAAAGCGAAATTCTTAAAACTCGATACCATTGACAGTAACACGGCCAAATCCGCTCCAGTTTCTGTAACTTTGACCCCACCTACTACATTAGCAAATACATCTTGATCATTCATTTGCACATTGCCATGTCGGTGCATAACAGCCAATAACATTGACAATCTGTTCTGATCTAGGCCTACGGCAATACGCCTAGGATTAGCAGTTTGAGAATAATCCACTAACGCTTGTATTTCGACTAAAAGTGCTCGGGTTCCTTCCCAAGTCACCATTACAACAGAGCCGGGCGAAGGTTCTTCACCTCGACTTAAAAAAATTGCAGATGGGTTGTTTACTTCTTTCAATCCTTTTTCTGTCATGGCGAATACACCAAGTTCATTCACTGCACCAAAACGATTCTTTTGGCTTCTAAGAGTACGATAACGGCTGTCACTTTCTCCTTCTAACATCATAGAACAATCGATACAATGCTCTAAAACCTTAGGCCCAGCTAAACTGCCATCTTTAGTCACATGACCAACCAAAAACATGGCTATGTGGTTTTGTTTAGCGAATCGAGTTAAGTAGGCAGCGCTTTCTCTCACCTGTGACACGCTTCCCGGTGCCGATTGCACATCAGCGACTTGCATAACTTGAATGGAATCTATCACCATTAACTCAGGTTTGTGCTGTAACGCTAAGTTACAAATAGTATCCACATTAGTTTCAGCTAATAATTTTAATTTATCTTTCTCTAAACCTAACCTTTCAGCACGCATAGCGACTTGTTGTAAGGACTCCTCTCCTGTGACATATAAGGCACTCTTTCCCACTGCCATTTGACACATGACTTGCAATAACATGGTACTTTTACCTGCTCCCGGTGACCCTCCAATTAACATGGCTGAACCAGGCACTATACCTCCACCTAAGACTCTATCTAACTCTTTAAACCCAGAGGCAAATCGAGGTAACGCAGTTAAGTCTATATTTTCTAGGGTTTCAACTTTTGCCTGAGTTTGTCCTGAATACCCACCTGATTGACGTCCAGAAGCACTATTCGACGCGACAACAAACTCAGTAACGGTATTCCAAGCCTGGCAATCTCCACATTGTCCTTGCCACCTGGGATATTCAGCACCACAATCGGAACACACATATGCAGTTTTACGTTTAGCCATAATTCCTGTCTTCATATATTTGATTTTAGGGTTGATTAACCCTAAGGGAATATCGTATTTTACATAACTGGTGAGTTTATAGATCACAGTTTTTGGCTTAATTGCCGATAACAAATAAGTTCATCACTAAAACTGGAGCAATTAGGCTCCTATTAAAAAATATTTCAGGTTACATGAGCCAAGATTTAGAAGAATATCAAAATATAATCGAAGAGCTTAAACCTATGATCAATGAACCTGAGTTTAATCAGGTATTGAGCCAGGTTGCTTCATCCATCCCGAAACAAAAACGTTTTTTGCTAAAAATGGAACTCAAACGTTTAGCTCGCCCCTGCCAACGATTAATTGATTTAAGAGGATTAGTGAATGGCAAATGTCGTCTTTATGTACATGAAAATAAAC
>NZ_JBPOFP010000048.1:0-33449 GCF_051252315.1 Paraglaciecola sp.
GTACTTACTTTGATGTATAAAAAAGGCCGCTAATCAGCGGCCTTTTAACTAAATAATTTATGAATTAAGCTTTACGACGAGCAAATCCGGCAAATCCTAGCAACCCAAGTCCTAATACCGCTAAACTTGAAGGTGCTGATACTGCATTAATCGCAGCTACACGGATATCTGTATTACCAGTAGAAGTTAACTTAAGTGTGATTGCTGTAATGTCAGATAAATCAACTAGTGGGAAGAATGCAAACGGGATAGAAAATGTCACAGGTGCACCACTTACTGCAATAAACGGTAAAAGGATAGTTGATGAAGTAACAGTATCGAAAAGAGTAACTTCAAAAGATCCTGTGCCGTCAGAGTTGTTGATTGTAGCGCTGAAACCATTTAGGTTGTCGAAGTCAGCAACAGGGTTTAATCCAGGAGTTGTATTTAAATCAGAAGAATCGTCTAAACCGTCCCATTGCACTTCAACAGTAAATTCATTACTGCCGTTGTCATCATAACCATCACCAGACTTAATGATAAGTTGGTTGTTGGTAACTTGAGCTGAAGCTTCAGTATCAGTACCAGCCGTTACAATGATGTCACGCTCTCCACCAATAATGTCTGCACCAAGTACTTGATCAGAGTCAGTGCCACCAACGCCACCAATTATTTCAACTTTATCTTGGTTGTCTGTGAATAAGTCGACAACTTGGTTGGCTGAGGCAGTTAGGCTGCTAAGCATTAAAGATGCTACAGCTGTTTTTAAGAATATAGATTTCAACATGGTTATTCCTTTATATGGTTTTAAATTTGTTAGCTGCCAAAACTGCTTTTGAGGCGCAAGAACATTGGTTAAATGGTTCAATATTCTTGATGCATCACTTGTGCCATGTTGATAAAGTCAAGTTAAATCAACTGTTTAGGTTTTTAGGTGTCAACAGTGGAATAAGGCTTATTTTAAATGTGTAAAATAAATAGACACCTTAAACGCCTTTATGTGGAGAATTATATTCTAATTCTTTTAGCGATTTTCTAATAGAACGACTACTAGGCCTCAAACTTTGCCCTACACGGCCAAAATAACAAACTTGATTTACAGGCGTATCGCCCATTAAATCCACAAATTTCGTTTCCATATTACCTGCATTTGCAATTGTTGTT
This sequence comes from Paraglaciecola sp., assembly GCF_051252315.1. GTDB lineage: Bacteria > Pseudomonadota > Gammaproteobacteria > Enterobacterales > Alteromonadaceae > Paraglaciecola. The sequence goes on from NZ_JBPOFP010000048.1 coordinate 1,144, forward strand.
GGGTTGTCGGTGAATTTGACGTCTCTGCGTAAGTATTCTGAAAAAATGATTTGGGTATATTCTGGTTGAAAACCTAAACCGAGTTTGTCTGTGGTTAGCCAGAAACGCTGTAATGCGCCACCTGCTTTTATATAGTCAGATTCTTTTACACATTCTTCAGGTGCGATTAATGCAAAATGTGCTGAGCACTTAATGCTAGTCATAAAGTCCATGATAAACCTTGGAACAACAGTACCTGCTAGGTATTTACCCATAAATTCAAACTGTTTCCAGTCTTTGCTTAGTGCAGATTTCATCATGCCGCGCATAATTGGGCCAACACCTAGCGCTTTATCAGGAATTTTGTCGGTACTATGCTGTTTGCCCCAGTCTATGATTTTTTGGTGATGTACATGTGCTTCTTTCATTGATACGCGGGTGAATGCATTGCCGTAGATTAGTTTGGCTACTTGGTACCTAAGTTTAAGCGGTTCAAACCAAATTACTTTAAACCCCTCTGGCAACGCGTCAGTTAAAGTTTCTTTTTGTTTAGTAGTTAAGGCTTTTGTTCCCATCCATTTCCGTTGTACACAACGGGTTCTAACATGGGGAATTAATTCATCAAATACCACTTGTTCATCTTTTATTAAAGTTAATTCATAGGTTGGAGTTTCGTCAGTGCTTATTTCTGCTTGGTTTACATCGACTCTATACCCAAATTCAGACGCACATATTTTGGCAGTTTCGACTAGAGCGCCAATCGCAAATTTACTGGCATTGCCTTGCAGATCATAAACACAGGTTTGTCTGGTGTCTCTGCCGTGCACGGTGCAAGTTGTATCTGAAGTAAACTCAAATGACCAACATTGTTCGTTGTCACCACTTGGTGCCCATTTAGCCCCATCCATGACTTTTTGAATAGGGGTAAAATCATCATCAAATGTTAAAGGTGGTTGCGGAGTTAACACTATATTCTTAACCTGGTTGAACATGAATTTTTGCAATGGATTTTTATTGCCCCAAGGGCGCCACGTTTTTTTGATCTCATTAAGATAACCATCAAAATGCAAACCATAAGGTGCTTTACGCACGCTACCTCTATTTAATAAGATCTTGAGCACGTATGATCCTGCTAAACCTCCGCAAAATTTGACCCCCATAGGCGTTGAGGGGACTTTTTTATTAATGAAATCGGTTGTTGTTGGATCTATCAGATAATGCCGTTGCATCATGGTAGGTGATAAACCTATGGTTAACTTAACCAATTTCTCTTCTTCTGATTTACATGAAGCAAGGTCAAAATATTCTTCAAAGGGCATACTGCCTGGCATAAAACAAAGTAAAGACGTTCCCATCGCCATTGGCGCAGCAGTGACTACTGGGATCCCTAATTCTTCGCAACGTTTGAACACCATAAACCTGGCGTTCATGGCAAAAAAGTCTAAGCCATCTACGTAAACATCAACATCTTTTAAGAACTCTTCGACATTATCTTCATTTACACCTTCTGAAAAGTCGTCAATGTGAGCTTCTGGGTTAATGTCTAAACAAATATCGCGCATCACTTGGTTTTTGGGTTTATCTATGGTGGACATAAAAGCGCCCGCTTGACGATTAAAGTTGTGAACTTCGTATTCATCAAAATCTGAAATACTAAATCGCCCAATGCCAAGCCTAGCTAATGTCACTACATGTTCGCTACCTACACCACCACAGCCCGCTATGGCCACTTTCTTGTATTTAAGTAGGCGTTGTTCTTCTTTTGATACCCAGCCAATATTTCGTGAAAACGCTTTATTATAGTCAAACATCTAGAACCCCCTTGATGGTGGTATGGTTAGTTATAAATTTGTTTAAATTATCTCAATCTTTATTTTTGTTGTGTTTTAACTGAGTGATTAAGTGATTTTCGAATACCCTGAAGCATAAGTTGAAAGCCGGGTGTTAGATTTTGCATCAATAAAGAAGGGTTGATGTAATAAGGGGCTCGTTTGCCATGGTAGTCAACAGTTGGGCCAATTTGTTCAAACTGAATGCCTACAAAACGCATACTCCTAGCTAATCTGGGTTCCATCATCACAAATGTATGTTTAATTCCATTTTCAATAACAATTGATGCTGCGGATAGATATAAACCTACAGCGATAAAAGGAAAACATCTTAATTCGTTTTCTGAGTATACCTCTTGATTAATCACACCCGTTGCTGCGCCTTTAAACTTATCCGTTTGACGTTTTCTAAATTCACTTGGTACAGCTAGTCTAGAAATTTCGCAAATCTCATGGGGCTGATAATCATTTGGGTTTATTTTCCCCGGGGATATGGAGTTCAGACAATATTTTTGAATGGGAATAATTTCGCCTGCTTTTTGCGGACGAACCACTCTTACTGTCCCAGCAAAATTGGAAGTAGGTAGGTGCTGTATTAAACAGTGAGTAGAATAAGTATCGAAAAAATCCGACTCCATTTTGTCTTTATTTTCTTCTTCAAATTTAAGTTCTTTACAATAAACGTCGTGGCGAATATGAAAAGCCTGATCTCGGCAATCATTTGATAATGCTTCGATGGGGGTCAAATAGTTTGAAAAATGTTTGGCAACGGTTTTTACTTCGCGATTAACGGCATAGTCCATTGCCTTTTTGACCCATGGGCCTATGATAGGTTTATTAGCAAGTTTTCGTAATTTCTTCACGCTCTATTCCGTTTCAGTTTTCCTATACTAGCTGTTTTCATGTTTGTTCTTAGCTAGTCTAATGGGTACATATTCTAATGCAGTTTTGTATCCTACTTGATATAACTTTTCTTTTTGTTGACTGGTGATATTAAAGTCAACAGGGGAAAGCTCTCCTGTATTTACAATGATCGTATTTTTCCAATATTGGTCATGGACATATTCGCGAGAAATAGCGGTCATGAAAGTTCTAATTAACATCATCACATATTGTTTTATGGGTAACCAACTTTTTTTAAATTTATTGTCCGCAACTTGTTCGCTTTTTAATCTAAAACAAATGACCTGAGTCCCATCGCCAGCCCAGTCTTTATATAAAGCATCTTCTGATAATATAGCACCATCAACCAATATATGTTTTTTATAAGATTGAAAGCTAAAAAATAGTGGGATGGACATAGAAAACCTTACTGCTTTTGATATTTTCAAATTGGGAGAATTAGTTTTATTGAAAACAACAGGGCCTCCACCATTAACATCTGTGGCTAAAATATGCAGGTTATTTGGTAATTCAGCAAAAGTCTTACCTTTTAGTTTTCTATCCATCCAATTTTCGAATTTATCCCCTGTACTTAACCCTCCTTGGAATAGTAAGGTTATAATACTAAATCCTTTGAACTGTTTGAAATCAGTATCGTTAGCAAGTAGCTTTATTTCTGCGAGTGGCATACCAGAACAGAATAAAGAAGAAACAATAGAGCCCCCTGAAACCCCTACGATATGATCAAATTTAATATCAAGCTTATTTAATGCATCTAAAATCCCAATGTGGGCTGATAAACGCGTACCTCCGCCTGAAAAAATAGGTACAACTTGACTCATGCCACTCCTCAAATATTAATCAATAAACCTAATATATATTTGTACTAGTCAAAACATATATTGTTAAAACTTACTATTACTTATAGCAGGTTATCGGATAAACCATTGATAAATTAAGCCTAAATATTCGTGAATCGCTCTTTCACTCCTATAAATACTGCTCGCATTCGGTAAACCTAGTGATGGTTCAATTTTACTGTTACTTAAATGTTCAACTGGGATAGGTAATACTTCCACCCCAGAACTTTCGAAGTACTTCATGGCTCGAGGTAGGTGGCTAGCCGATGTGACCAAGGATATGTACTTGCCCCTTAATAAAGGAATTAAAGCTTCTATTTCCGTTTTGGTATCTAACCCTTTAGCTAAAGTTTTTACAGGGTTTATATTTAGCTTCTCAAAAAATAACTTGTTATAGCTTGCTATTGCCAAAGAGTGTTTCTCGTGTAATTTTTCTCCGGCTAAATATATAGGCATTGGTTGGGTTTTAAACATCAGAGCGGCATGTAAGTTTCGCTGCAGCGAACAATTTAGCCAATTTGAAACAAATGGTTGTTTCTCATCATTTTTGTAAAAGCAAGCAAGTACTACTATCGCTTCTGTTTGTTTCCACTTTTCAGATGTCACTGGTACAACTTCATATTGATCTTCTAAATGTTTAATCATTAATGCGCTTGGGTAAGGTGAAGAGCATAAAAATAACCAAACGACGGGCAATACAGCTAAACGCTTAAACGTTTTTTTGTAAATATCTAGTTTTATGAATGCGTAGCAAAGAATAAATAGAATTGGGGCATGAACCAAAGGAGAAGTTAATATATGTGCTAAGTCCGATATCATAATTAACTTCCAGTATTATTTGTGTTTAATATGATTTATTAGTAATAAGATTTATACCAATCAACAAACTTCTTAATACCTATTTCTAACTTTGTTTTGGGCTGATATCCAGTATCATTTGCTAATGCTGAAACATCTGCGTAGGTATCGGGTACGTCCCCCGCTTGCATTGGTAACATTTCTTTTATTGCTTCTTTACCTAAAGCAGATTCAATAGCTTCGATAAATTTCAATAGATTAACAGGTGTTTGGGCTCCGATATTATAAATTTGGTACGGGCTTTTGCTTGAACTTGGATCAGGGTGTTTACCATCCCAGTTTTCATTACCTGATGGGATTTTGTCTAACGATTTTATCACCCCATCCACAATATCATCTATATAAGTAAAGTCTCTATGATGATTGCCATAATTAAACACTTGAATAGGCTTGTCTTCAATTATGGCTTTAGTGAATTTAAATAAAGCCATGTCGGGTCTGCCCCAAGGGCCATATACTGTAAAGAACCTTAAACCTGTAGTAGGTAAATCATATAAATGGCTGTAAGTGTGTGCCATGAGCTCGTTAGCTTTTTTGCTAGCAGCATATAAAGATACTGGATGATCTACGTTGTCTGTTACTTTAAATGGTGTGGATTCATTAGAGCCGTAAACAGAACTTGAAGAAGCATAAACTAAATGTTCAACTTGATTGTGTCGGCAACCTTCTAAAATATTTGTGAAACCAACGATATTACTGTCAATATATGCATGAGGGTTTTCGATTGAATAACGCACCCCTGCTTGGGCTGCTAAATGAACAACACGATCAAATTTTTGACTTGAAAACAAATGTTCCATTTCTACGCGGTCAGCAATGTCCATTTTTACAAATGTAAAATTTTCTGACAGTGCTTGTTTAGCCAATAAATATAACCGAGATTGTTTGAGGTTAACGTCATAATAATCATTGATATTATCTATTCCTACCACAGTATCGCCACGGTCTAACAATACTTGAATAACGTGAAAACCGATAAAACCAGCTGCACCTGTGACCAACACTTTCATGATAAAACCTTAAACAAATTGAACTGGTGTGTTTACCTAACCAATATCTATAGATGAAAAATAATTAATCTGTGATTATACCCATAGAGGTTAACAAAAAAGTACTTAAAATTATGTTTTACAATAAATTTTTATTCTGGATTATTTTACTTGGTAGCGATGCGTTCTATGTGCCTGTGGTTAATTCGCATTCAACAAAAGACGTTGTGGCTCAAGTCAAACCCTCAGTAGTTGGGGGAGGTATTTATGACGCACTTGGTGCGCAGACACACAAGTTACATGGAACTGGTTTTGTTTTTGGAGACGGTACGTTAATAGCGACTAATTTTCATGTTATTGACCAAGAGTTAGATATTACGGCTTATCCAGGTAACAGCGGAAGTTCTTTGCATGATGCGCATAATGGTAAAGTCGTGGGCATATTGAATAAAGTTTTTGTAAAAGAGTCAAAAGAATCAGTGCTAGAAAAACCATCAGGGATCAGTTATGCCATTCCAGTTAAATACCTCATTGAACTTGCTAAACGTGAGGGGCTAGAGGTAAAATAAACGTAGATACACTTGTTAGTGTCACTAAATTTTACAACTTCAGTTAAAGCGAGTTGTTTTTTTTATTGTTTTCAATGTCTTATGCTATGGCTTGAATATTGCTTTATTAAATGCAGAATTTAAATTAGGAAGTTGTTATGAGTTTGGATAATCAAGATAAAGTTGAGTCTACGGTGGTGGATAAAACTTCTCAACGTAGAAAGTTTTTAAAAAGAGCTTCAGCTGGGGTTATTGCATCTTCGTTGCCAACCCAATCCGTTTGGGGGTATGAATGTACCGTTTCTGGCGCCCAGTCAGGAAATATGTCTGGTATTGCACATCACAAAGAATGTGATTTACCTAATTTTTCGCCAGGACGTTCTCCTGGTACATGGCACCAATTTATTTTGTATGAATGTGATCAACATGCTTCTATAGATAAGCTCCACTCAATGTTTACATACGTAGGATCGCATTTTAATGCACAACATGATGCTGATGACTCTGAAAAAGCTGGTAAAAGGCGCTGTATAATTAGCGAAGTGAAGGCTGTTGCAGAGCATACGATGAACATTGATTCAAACCTATTAGAAGCAGGTTTTGAAACAAAAATTAGTACGGCGTTGAGTTCTAGTGGTGGTCTTGATTGGAATGTTGCCGCTATGTGGCTCAATATGTACTTTGGTCTAGGTGGATACTCTCCGGCTAGTGATGCGGCTCATGCTGACAGCGTTATAGAGCAGTTCTTGTCTTACTTAGTCATTCAAGCGAACGCAAATCAATCGATTAATTTGGATAGTCTGTATAATTTTGATGACGATGCTAGTACAAGTTACCAACCTGTTACATGTTTAACTAAAGATGCTACAACATCTCCATCTCCGAAAAAGAAAAAGTAAGTTAGTTGAACATTTATAACTTTTCGAATTCCATTGTTGTTCGGCCAATGACGGACAATAGTGGAATCGTTTTGTTTGATGAATTTACTGGACTGACAGCATTTTTGAATCCCAATCCTGATAATATTCCAGCCGTTGTTAATTTGCTGGAAAATGGTTCCCAATTTACCATTGATGATTTCATCACTATGTTAGATTTAACTAAAGACAAGTCTTCTCGCCTTATAAAGTGGATGATAGATAGGCATTTAGTAGAGAGTAAATTTGTTTAAGGTTTTAAATTGAACATTAATACGGGGTTATACTCCTTTCGACTCGAACATCAGTTTAGCCTTGTTGATAAAGCAACTAGATTAATATATTCAGATGCGATACATAGTTCTGAACCTGCTGATTTCCTGATTAAATTACGTTCTCCTTCTTTTGTTAGAAAGTATGTTCGTCCTCAAGTGTCGTTTTATTGTGACCAACATACTCCCTTCAAACCTTTAAGTGCCACACAAGCTTATGCTTTACTCGAATGGGGCATGAATTGGTGTATTGCTTCTCTTGATTTTACTCGTTTAATTATTCACTCTGCCGTTTTAGTAAAAAATGGTAAAGCCATAATATTTCCAGCAGCCCCTGGTTCAGGAAAAAGTACATTAACTGCGTTTTTGTCTTTATCTGGCTGGTCACTGTATTCAGACGAAATGGCAATAATTGAATTAGATTCAGGAAAGGTTAATCCTATGTTTAGGCCGGTGTGTCTGAAAAATGATTCAATTGGGTTAGTGAAACAATGGTTTCCAGAATCTAAGTTTACTGACATTTGTCGTGATACACAAAAAGGGGATGTAGCTCACCTAAAGGCTTCGACTTGGGAGCAATACAGTACAATGAAGCCCGTTGAAGTAGTAGGTGTGGTTTTTCCAAAATACATTCCCAATAAAGCCCTAACTGTTTACCAATTAAATCAAACTCAAGCCTTTGAAACCCTAAGTAGTAACGCTTTTAATTATGGCGTTTTAGGTAGGAATGGGTTTGAAGCAGTTGATAACTTGATTAAAAACTCTGCTTTATTTGAAATTGAATATGGATCTGTTTCTGAGGTACAAGAATTTTTGTTGGAAGAGATCATTAGGTGAAACGTTTTAATTTGAAAGAATTGGCGACGTTATTTTTGCGTCCTAAATTGACTGAGACACTGCAACCAGAAGAGTGGTTTCATTTTGTATTGATCTTACGCGAAGCAAAGTTGCTTGCTAGTTTTTATCACATGTCAATTAAAGAAAACGTCTTCAGTGTTTACCCTTTATTTGTTCAAAAACACTTAAAGTCAGCCCATGTGCGCGCGGGTAGGCAAAAAGCACAAGTTTTATTTGAGTGCAATACTTTAGATTCGATGCTTAAACAGATCGATGTAATACCTATATATATGAAAGGGGCTAACTACATCCTACGAAATTCAAGTAATGGTCAAGGAAGATTAGTTTCAGATATCGATGTGTTGGTAAATGAACATGAAATAACTAAAGTAGAAAACTATTTAAAAACTAAATTATGGCTCTCAGAAAAACTGTCGGATTATGATGATAAGTATTATCGAGCCTGGGCACATGAAATTCCACCACTCTTTCATCCTCTTCGGGGGACGGTATTAGACATTCATCATAATATTTATTTACCGATTAGTGGGCGCTCACCAAATATTTCTAACTTTACTCATTCGATTCAGCCCGAAGGTTGTACTAGTCAAGTTATGAATGATCCTGCCACTGTTTTACATAGCATCATACATTTATTTATGAATGAAGATTTCACTAACGCGTTTAGAGATATGCTTGATATTCATATGTTATGTGAAGATTTGGGGTGTGATAACTTTTGGAATGAAATACTTAAACTTTCGCAGGATTCAGGTTTTGATAAAGAGCTTTATTACAGCTTAGCACTTAGAGCAATGTTGTTTGATTGCTCGCCACCTAATATATTTAGTCAGTTAAAATCTAAATACCATGGCTCCATAAACGAGTTTTTTATCAAACGTATTTTATATTCTGCCTTATCACCAAAACACTCTTTATTAGACACGCCAAGTATAAAAATTGCGAGATTCATCGTATTTATACGTGGGCACTGGTTAAAAATGCCCCTACCTATTTTAATCAAACATATTGTTGTTAAATCTTATTTTGGAGCTATTGAAAAGCTTTTTGGTAAACACTTTTTAGATAAAGATTAGTTAACCTGAACTCGGGTTAAGCCGAACCTCTCAATAACGCTCTATTAGCGCCTAGCGGCGTTGGATTTTCTAACAATAGCCCGCTATTGCGCGCGAAAAGCCGCCTTGCTATACGCTAAAATTTCGTCATCGAGTGAGGCAAAAGTAATCTTAAATAAGTACTAGTTTATAGGTGTATGAATTTTATATAAAAATTAACTTAGACGACTCTTCTTAATCCCGACTTCAGGTTAGTTACTAGCTGTCTATTAACTCTTCAGCCACTTCCGATATCAAACGCCTAAACCAAATATGCCCTGCATCGTGTTGTAAAATTGCACTCCACGCCATTTTTAGCGGAAAAGGCGGGATCTCGAAAGGTGGAGGTAAAATCGACACCTCTGGAACTTGTTTATATAAATCTGCGGCTCGTCTAGGCAAAGTAGCAATAAGGTTTTGCTCTTTGGCTAATTGTAGCGCCACATGGTAGTGCCGAGTGAATACTTTGATATCTCGTTTTTTACCGAGTTTGGTTAGCTCCGCATCGACCCAACCTAGTTTTTGAATTTGTTGAGGATCAATTCCTACACCTACGCCAAAGCCTGTTTTACTCACCCAAATATGTTTCGCTTTTAGATAGTTGTCTAAGCTTAATTCTGACGCTAAGGCATATTGTTTATTTACCACACAAGCAAATTCGTCATGCCATATCACCTTTTGGTGAAAAGATTGGGGGAGCTCTTCAAAGCGATTGATTGCCATATCAACCTTGCCTTGCTCTACGTCTAAAAAAGTCACATCGCTTGGTGTGATTAAATCTAAACTGATATTTGGCGCTAGCTGATTTAGTTTTTTTATGACCTCCATCAACAGTGTGGACTCAGCATAATCACTGGCCATTATCCTAAATGTTCTATTGCTGGTTGATGGTGAAAACTCTGTAGAAGTTTGAATAGTGCTTTCTAACTTAGATAAAACCTCTCGGATGATAGGCTGTAATTCTTTGGCTCTTTGAGTTGGCGCCATTCCTTCACTGGTTCGCACTAATAATGGGTCTTTAAATAAGTCTCTTAACCTTTTTAAACTATTACTCATTGCCGGTTGGGTAATGCCTAGTTGACTTGCTGCTTTTGTAACATTGCGCTCTCGTAGAAGAACGTCTAGGTATACCAACAGGTTTAGGTCAATTTTAGCTATATTCAATGGTGCCACTATTTAATCAAGGGGATTTTCGATACAGATTTTACAAGTAGTCATGCTGAATAGTAAGTGAAAATAAATTTAGCATTCATTTATTATTAGTTATTGTCGATATTATTTTGTGAAAGAGTGATGCAGATTGGCTTGGTTTATCTCTCATTTAGGTTAATTATTCATTTCCATAATTTGAATAGATTACTATAGTCAGTTAATCTTATTTTGTATTAGCAGGGTTGCACAAAGAGTACTTATGTCAGAATTAATGTCGTCTATCGATCAACGGACTCAACTTGTTGGAGAAAACAGGTTGGAGTTACTGATGTTTAAATTGGGAACTCGACATATCTTCGCGTTGAATGTCTTTAAGGTCAGAGAAGTCATCACAGTTCCTAAAATGAACCAAATGATAGGTTCGCATTATCATTTAAAAGGTGTGACTAACTACCGTGGTAAATCTATTCCTGTGATTGACTTGCGTTCTGCAATACACATCACATCTGGAGAGGAAAATTACCAACCAGAGAATGTCATCATTACCGAGTACAACCGAAGTGTACAAGGGTTTTTAATTGGCAAAGTGATGAATATAGTCAATACCTCCTGGAGTGATATTCAGCCACCACCTAGTACCGCAGGCAAAAACAATTATTTAACTGCCATTACTCAAGTCGAAATTGACACTAAAAATGAGTTGGTTGAAATAATTGATGTAGAAAAAGTGCTGGCTGAGATTGTTGAATACGATACAACTATTTCTGAAGAAGTTTTGGATAAAGAAGTGGCAGAACATCTTAAAGGTAAAAAGGTGTTGATTGTTGATGATTCTTCTACGGCTCGTTGGCAAATTAGAGAAACCCTTAGTCAATTAGGTATTGAGTTAATTGAACAACAAGATGGTTTAAAAGCACTGAACCTGCTTCGAAGTTGGGCTGATGAAGGTAAAAAGGTCACGGACGAAATTTTGATGATGTTTACGGACGCAGAAATGCCAGAGATGGACGGATACCGTTTAACAGCAGAAGTACGTCAAGATCCAAGAATGAGCGACCTGTTTATCGCTTTGAATACGTCTTTGAGTGGTAGCTTTAACGAAGCGATGGTTGAAAAAGTCGGCTGTAACCGTTTTATTTCTAAGTTTCAACCTGATCTATTAGTTGACGTTGTTCAACAGCGCATGCGTGAAGTATTAGAGGTCTAGCCTACTAACGTAACAGCTCATTATCGTAAAAATTATCGAAACCCCTTCCAATAAATAGGATATTATCTCATTTTATAGACGTTATCCTTTCGCTTATAATCCCTTATTTATTCAATTTATTGCGCTTTTTCATGGAGAATACATGAAGCAACTAGTTACTTATTTATTGGCAGGGTTGTGCTGTACTACAGCATTCGCCAACACGCCTAAAAACATCATTATGATCGTTGGTGATGGTATGGGGCCAGCTTACACAACTGCTTACCGAATGTTTGCAGATAATGCGTCTACTCCAGCTGTCGAAAGCACTGTATTTGATAGAATGCTGGTTGGTATGGCCAGCACTCATCCGGACTTTAGTGATGGATATGTAACAGATTCAGCTGCAGGGGCAACGGCTTTGTCTTCAGGCGTTAAAACCTACAATGGCGCAATTGGTGTTGATCTTGATAAAAAGTCGGTACAAACCGTGTTGGAGTTGGCTAAAAAACAAGGGCGTAAAACAGGTATAGCGGTGACTTCTCAAATTAATCATGCGACTCCCGCGGGTTTTAGTGCGCATAATGAAAGTCGACATAATTACAATGAGATTGCCGATAGTTATTTTGACAACCGCATTGAAGGTAAATTTGTTTTAGACGTCATGTTAGGGGGCGGTTGGAAGTATTTTAAAAGAGAAGACCGAAATCTAGTTAACGAATTTCAACAAGCTGGATATCAATATATTGATGACATGGCGAACTTATCAAAAGTTAAAGTTGGTAAGCCATTGTTGGGCTTGTTTGGTGACAAAGGGGTGCCTTGGGCTCTGGATTTCAAACACAAAAACAGACTCCCGATATTGGCTAAAACTGCCGTTAAACATCTAGAAAATGACAAAGGATTTTTTCTACTCATAGAAGCTAGTCAAATTGATTGGGCGGGACATGCTAATGATGTCGCAGCTGCTATGGCCGAAATGCATGATTTAGCGTTAACACTTCAGTGGTTAGAAAACTATGTGCTTAAAAATCCAGATACCTTGGTTGTGTTAACTGCAGACCACAGTACAGGCGGATTAACAATTGGTGCGAGAGGTGTGTATGACTGGGTTCCTGACGCCACTAAAGCACTTAAAATGTCGCCAGAGAAAATAGCTCAACAACTACTCCCATCTAAGCAACGTTGGACATTGGCCTCGGAGTTATTGGGTTTTGAAGTATCTCAAGACGAATTACAATCTATCATCACGGCAGACACCCATAAAACAATGCATAGAGCAATTTGTAAGATCATTGATAACAGAAGTAATACCGGTTGGACAACCAGTGGACACACAGGGGTAGACGTACCAGTGTTTGCAATTGGCGCTGGATCTGAAAACTTTATCGGTCATTCAGACAACACAGATATCGCTAAAAAAATGTTTGCGTTATTAAAAGCCAGATAAGAGTTTTATTGTTCAGATTTATACCAATTCGTAATAATTAGTGGCCACTCAGCGAGAGTTTAAATGAGCTTAATCAAGGCGCTTGAATGAAAGAATAGTGTTGCTCTTTTGAGTTCGAGCAACACAGAGTAAGTTCATTTAAAACTCGCCTGAAAGGAATGCCCCAACGGATTTTGACCTGCGTTGTCGGTATTTGAAAGGGAACAACCATTCCTGTACACCGACGCCTTGTTCAAAAACCGCTGGATGCATTCTGAGAGATCACTTATTACTACGTAATGGTATTACAAATAGAAAGCCCGCAATAAATGCGGGCTTTTTAATTTAGGTTATTCTAGTTTTTTACTGATGTTTCTAAAAAATGTTAAACATCTGCTAAAAAGTTTTCTAAGTCTTCACCCGTTAACTTTTTAATTTGAGAGAACAAATACCACAACGCAGCCATCAACATTATCATGCTAGGTATTACAATTACCGGGTAGCTTAGCGCTGTCATTCTACCTAATTCTTCCGTGTATTCTGTGGTGCCAGGAGGGCTAACAAGAATCACTTTAGCTAATATGTAATTTAACGCAGAAGACAAGAAGAACGATCCCGCTACGATATAAGAACTATTGGCCATTTTCTTTTCGAAGACCTCTGTTTTACCCGAATCTTCTAATGCTTTGGTCAAGTTAGGCCAGTTAACTATCTGTTCATTTAACACAAATACTTTAAGCAGAGGTTTGCTAGTTCTTTGAGTAATTAATACTGCGATACCTATTATTCCTGGAATGGCCGCTTCTTTAATTGCAATATATTCTGCAGGTAATTCTAACAAGCTAATGCCACCGGTTAAAAATACGCTAACAATGCCTAATATTGAAAAAGCATTCACTTTTCCAGATTGTTTCAAATCCCATAATCCATAACCAATAGGGAAAATAAGAGCGGCGACTATACTCCACGCAGGCCCTAAATAATCGGCTCCGCTGAGTTTAGACATGATGACGACTGGAATGACGATATTAAAGGCTAAGTTAGCTAACATCCCACCCTGTTTTTTAGGTTTAGTTTCTGACATTCGTACTCTAATTACATAACTTCTGATTTTTGTGACAGCATTATATTCAAATTATCCTATAAGGCTAAGGTTAGTTTTATGAATATTTTATACTTTGCTAGGTGTTGCCCATAGTTTTGCTGCCACTAAACCGCAAATAAATCCAAATAAATGAGACTCCCAAGATACAAATGGTCTGGATGGAAGAACACCAAAAATTAATCCACCATAGAAGAAACCTACCAACAAGGAAATGACAATTAATTTAAACTTTCCACTTAAAAATCCCGCCAGTACAAGGTAACCAAAGTAGCCGTAAACTAAGCCGCTTATACCTATGTGAGTGGCAGGTCGAGCAAATAACCAAACTAAAATCCCCGTCATGCCAATCAACCAGACCGTAACCAAAGCGTAACGTTTAATGCCGTATTGCATGACTAAATAACTAAAAATACACAGTGGTACTATGTTGGATAAAAAGTGTTGGATACCGCCATGCAAGAATGGGCCGACAACAATGCCTGTCAACCCTGGAACGTAGCGAGGAATATTGCCAAATTGATTTAAAAATCTACCCGTAAATAAATTAATTAATTCAATGACGGTAAAAAATAAAAAAATACCAAATACGAATTTGAATTGTTGTTTAGAGTCGAGTGCTTTCAACATCTTGTTGCTCATTAATAAAAGCCATAATGCTATTCTGGACTATTTTGCCTGTAAATTTTATGTCAAATTGTCACAAATCATAACCACACTAAATAATAAGTAGAAATTGATACCTTCCAAGTAATAGGAAAAAGTGTGCACGCCCTCTAAAAATCACAAGTTCTTGCTTCTAACAAAAGATCATAACATGATAGAGCTACCCCAAAATATTAAGAGAAAAGATGAATATGTATCCCTACCGCTTTGCTAAATTTTTAGTTAGCACCTTGGTTTTTGTGTCAATTTCAATATCAATATCTGCCGCAGTGCCGGCTGTTTCTCAAACGGCTGTTGAATTCCATGGTGCACTTACTGTAAGTGGTAATCAGATTGTTGATAAGCAAGGCAGTCCATTGTCTCTAGCGGGGCCGAGTCTTTTTTGGGGAAACAAAGGTTGGGCGACTAACGGGAAAATTGCGCCAGACGAATATTACAATGCTGATGTGGTAGCTTACTTACAAAAAAATTGGAATGCTTCAATTATACGTATTGCAATGGGAGCAGAATCTAGAGGAGGATACCTAAATGATCCAGCAGGACGTATGGCTAAAATTGAAGCCGTGGCCGATGCTGCAATCAAGCAAGGTATGTATTTTATTGTAGATTGGCATTCTCATCGAGCTGAACAAAACACTGAACAAGCGGTTACGTTTTTTGAAAAAATAGCCAAGAAATATGGACATACTGACAACCTGATCTACGAAATTTATAACGAACCTTTGGCCGATACGGATTGGGACACTGTCATTAAACCTTATTCAGAAAAGTTAATTACAGCCATTAGAGCGATTGATAAAGACAATTTGATCGTTGTTGGTACTCAAAAGTGGTCCCAAGAGGTTGATAAGGCTGCTGATAATCCCATTAAAGGATTTAGTAATTTGGCCTATACATTACATTTCTACGCGGGTACTCATAAACAAAAGTTGAGAGATAAAGCGGCATACGCGCTAAGTAAGGGAATTGCGCTTATGGTGACCGAGTGGGGCACTGTGAATGCAAATGGCGATGGTCAGCCTGATGTAGCTGAAACACATCGCTGGATGGATTTTATTAGAGCTAATAATTTGACTCATTGTAATTGGTCGCTACATAGCAAACTAGAAGGTGCATCAATACTGACAGCCAATAGCAACCCGAATGCTAAATGGACAGATGAAAATTTCACTGCTTCAGGACAAATGGTGAAAAAAATTGTGCAAGGTTGGCATAAAGTCGATTATTCAGGTTTTCAAACGGGTCGAAACTTCTCTGTGAAAGGTAATTAATGTCGTCATTTTTATCAGGCTTTTCATTAGGCTTATCACTAATATTAGCCATAGGTGCGCAAAATGCTTTTGTATTAAAGCAAGGCATTAAAAAGCAAAATGTCTTTTTAGTATGTCTATTGTGTGCCACTTCTGATGCGCTTCTAATTTCACTGGGGGTGTCTGGGTTTTCAGCCGTGGTGGCTCAATTCCCTTGGGTAGAAAGTGTATCTAAAGTGGGTGGGGCGATATTTTTATATGTTTATGCATTTAAAAGTTTCTATTCGGCTTATGCTAATCAACATGGTTTAGATCCCGCCTCGCAAACGTCCAGCTCGGCAGTGAAAACAGCTATGATCTGCCTAGCTTTTACTTGGTTAAATCCCCATGTTTATCTAGACACGTTCGTATTGTTAGGTTCCATATCCACCCAATTTGTTGGCACAAAATTAGAATTTACACTGGGCGCGATTATCGCCTCTTTCGTGTTCTTTTTTAGCTTGGGTTATGGTGCTAGATTGTTAACGCCTATTTTTCATAAACCTATATCTTGGAAAGTATTAGAGGTTTTTGTAGGGCTTCTAATGTTAATTTTGGCAACCACTCTAATATTGGCTTAACTAAAATTCAGACTCAGCAAACCTCCTAGGTATTGTTTTTATAAACATCATATGTTTAAATGTTGGTAAGTGATTTAACAAACAACTAACAGATTTCATGTTTTTAGTGGTTTGAATATAAATCAACATCAAATTAAAGCCATAAGATTGAGGTTTGTCAGCTAACAGCTTTCAACTGACCACCCAACTTATAAGAACAAGTAGGATATTATTTTGAACTCAACTCATGCTCACAATAAGGCGATTAACGCTAATTCAGCCAGCCCATACGTAAAGCTAAAAAATATTAACTTTGGTGATTGTACTTGGACTAAAGGTTTTTGGGCCAAGAAAACCCAAAAAGCGATTGATGTGATGATCCCTTACATGGGGGGTGTGTTATGTGGTGATGTGGGCCATGCATTGAATAATTTTAAAATTGCTGCTGGCATGAAAGAAGGCGAACACCAAGGTATGTATTGGCATGATGGTGACTTCTATAAATTTATGGAAGCTAAAACCTATGCTTATGCTCTTACAAAAGAAGACTCTATCTTAAAAGAGTTAGATGAATACATCGATATTTTGGCCAAGGCACAAGAGCCTGACGGTTATTTACAGACCCAAATTCAATTGCGTCCCGATGCCGATCGTTATGAAAATCGCAAATACCACGAAATGTATAATACTGGGCATTTGTTTATCACAGCCTGTGCTCACCATAGATTAACCGGGCAAGACAACTTTCTTGATTTAGCCATTAAACATGCAGAGTTGCTATACACCATTTTTTACCCAGACACTAAACACTTCCAACGTTTTGGTTTTAACCAAACGCAAATAATGGGGCTGGTGGAGCTTTACCGCACAATAGGTGAAGTAAAGTATCTCAAATTAGCACAAAAATTTATCGATCGTCGTGGTACCTACGAAATAGAACACGACAGTACTACAGTGGGTTATCCCATTGGGGATATGGTGCAAGAGCGCACCCCACTTAGAGAAGAAACCGATCCTGTAGGTCATGCTGTACTGGCTTTATATTATTATGCTGGTGCTGCCGATGTATATGCTGAAACAGGTGAAGCAGCTTTGGTCACCGCGTTAGACCGATTATGGGAAAGTGTCACGCAGAAAAAAATGTATGCCACAGGTGCTGTGGGCCAAACTCATTACGGTGCATCAGCTAATCGAGATATGATCGAAGAAGGTTTTATCGACGATTATATGATGCCAAACCTGACGGCATATAACGAAACATGCGCGAACCTGTGTAATGCCATGTTTAGTTTCAGAATGTTGGGAATACACGGTGAAGCAAAATATGCAGACATTATTGAATTAGTCATGCATAACAGTGGCCTATCTGGGATAAGTGTTGAAGGGAAAGATTACTTTTACGCAAACCCTTTAAGAATGTTACACGGCACCCGAGATTATGATGCTCATGCTGATGTAACAGAAACGCCAAATCGTGAAGGTTATTTAGCTTGTTTTTGTTGCCCTCCTAACTTAGTTAGAACTATATCTAACCTGTCTGGTTGGGCCTATAGTTTGTCTGACAATGGTGTGCACGTTAATTTATATGGCAGTAACCAATTAGACACCACCTTGGCTGATGGCTCTGTGATTAAGTTGTCTCAAGATACTGAGTATCCCTGGAAAGGATTAGTTAAACTCACCGTTGATAGCTGTAAAGCTGAAGCTTTTGATATTGCTTTACGTGTTCCAGGTTGGGCTACTGGTGCTACTATCACTATTAATGGTAAAGATGCGGGTGTTGAAACAATACCAGCTACCTATGCGGTACTAAACCGCAAATGGCAACAGGGTGATGTGATTATTATCGATATTCCAATGGAAGCGACATTTATTGAAGGTCACCAACGAATAGAAGAAGTGCGTAATCAAGTTGCCATTAAGCGTGGGCCTGTTGTGTATTGTGTTGAATCACCTGATTTGCCTGAAGAAGCAAGTGTGCTCGATGTATATGTAAAAGGTGATACCGAATTAAACGTTAACTATCAAAGTGATTTCTTGGGGGGAACTGCCACTATCACTGCTGATACCTATCTACGTTCAACTGAACAAGGGCCGATGTACTCCGCAGTCAAAAAACCAGATTGGCAGGAAGGTAAAACTAACTTTGTACCATATTACGCATGGAGTAACCGAGGTACTGCTGAAATGACGGTATTTGTACCGGTAGTTTGGAAATAGTTAAATCTCTTAAAACTTAAAGCGTGTGATAAAGGTTCTCCAACTTAACTGTTGTTGAGCCTTTTTTGTGTTGATTTAGGCCCTCTCAATTTCGAATCAGTTCATTTAATGGAATTGGTATTAAACGACTCGCTGAGCCGGAACTTATTAATACGGATTGGTATAAGACCTGTCCTTTAATATTAGGTATACTCTTGTTTTTCTTAAACCTTTTTCCCTTTAGGAGTGTGTGTGTCAATTCCAGTGCCAAGTCACCTTTTGTCCCTTGATAATATTTTACCAGAAGAACCATTACTCATGATGGGAGCAGGGCCCGTGCCTATTCCAGCTAAAGTGGCGGCAGCAAATGGTATTGTTATCAATCACTTGGGTGACACCATGGCGCAAATTATCGAGCAAGTTAAACTTATGTCTCGATATGTGTTTCAAACAGAAACGGGGCATATTTTAGGTGTTGCCGGTCCAGGTTCTGCGGCAATGGAAATGGCGGTTGCTAACCTAGTCGTACCTGGCAGTAAAGTACTGAGTGTCTGTAACGGTTTTTTTAGTAGTCGCTTAGCAGAAATGGCACAAAGGGTAGAAGCTGAAGTGATCCGCCTTGATGTGGAAGAAGGCCTTAGCGCCGATCCACAATTGGTTGAACAATATATTGTTGAGCATCAGCCTCAAGTGATAACTATTGTTCAAGGTGAAACCTCTAGTACGGTGTGTAATAGGCAACTTGCTGCTATAGCAGCCGTGGCTAAAAAACATCAATGTTTGGTCATTGTTGATGCCGTGTGTACCCTAAGTACTATGCCGTTTAACATGGACGAGTGGGGAATTGATGCCGTGATAACCGGTGGACAAAAAGGGTTGTCTTGTATTCCTGGGGTTTCATTAATTGGTTTTTCGAGTAAAGCATGGGGCTTTATTCAATCTCGCTCTGATCAGCTAAGACACTGGTGTTTAGATGCCAAATTAGCCGATCAATTTTGGTATAAAAAGTCTTACCATTATACCGCTCCCGTGTCGGGTATTTTAGCTATACACGAAGCCTTACGTTTAGTTTGTACAGAAACCTTAGAAACTCGTTTTGCACGACACTTACATAGTTCTCAAGCATTGCAAGCGGGTATTGAAGGCATGGGATTAAGCTTGTATGCAAAACCTGAACATAGGTTAAATTCTGTTGTGGGTATTAATATGCCTACAGGCGTGGATGCAAAACAGCTTTTGAGTACTATGTCTAAACGCTATAAAGTCGAAATATCAGGTTCATTTGGTGCCAATATTGTGCGGATAGGTCAAATGGGTGAGCAATGTCGTACTCACAACCTATTTAGAACATTACATGCTTTTGGTGCCAGTTTTAACTTGTTAGGTCAAAAGCTCGATTTACCAGCTGGCATGGCAGCCCTTGAAAGTACATTAGACCAACATGGTTATGTGGTGGATGAGATCTAAACTGGATATGTAACGCAGATATAATTTAAACTAAAAACGCCGACTATCAGTCGGCGTTTTTATTGAACCAGGTTTTGTCTGTTTTATTCGACTAGGGTTAATTTATAGCCGCCTATGCTTGGGTCAGCATCATCGGCAATTAACACTAAACCAGAGGTTGTACCTAAGGTTACATCGTCTAATCTAGCTAATAACTTTTTCTGTTCATTGTCGTTTTCATGGACCAACAAAATGGTATACAAATTACTGTTTAAGGTTCTTGTATATCTTTCTGCAAAATCAATCCCAACTGCATACTCGGTGGCGGTATCTATGGTTTCATCAGTTTTCACAAAATATACGTCTAGGTCTTCATAATCTTCGATTAAATTCACGATATCGATATTATGTTGATAACTAGATGGAACAATATATTGGGTAAAATCAAGTGCGGAAATCGTTTGATTTTGGTCTTGGTAAATAATTACAGTTTTAGATTCGTTTTGATTCAAAGTCAGTAAAGAGTCTTCGAACGCAATAGAACCTTCAATTATCCCGTCTACCGCATCACTACTAACCGACAGTTGGTAATCACCAAATTCTACTGTTTGAAATGCTGTCATACTCAGTGGGGCCAGATTTTCGAGTGCCCAAGGTGTATTACCTTGAATTGCAACGTCTATAGAAGGTATGTTTTCTATGGTGTTGTAAGCTCTAAATTGAGCCAGTGAATCAAGATCATCAAACTCATAAACTGACGACGTATTGCCAATAACATCCATGGCTATTTTAGATTGACTAGGGCCAAAGGCATCCTTTAGTACAATTAGGTACTGAGTGCTGAAACTAAAGGTAATGTTTTCAGAATCAAAAATGACTTCACCAGAATCCAAATCTCGTATGAAAAAGTGATACTCGGCAAGATCAAATTTTTCACTTTCTAATACGCCACCATAATTAAAATCACCTATTAGTGTTGCTGCTTCAATACTTTCACCTGCTTCAGCAATGAGTATTTCAAGTTGTGCAGTTTTACTGGTGACATTGGCAAAATATAAGCGAAATTCATCTTCTAGATCATAACGATCGTAAACCACACTCACCACATCTGGAGTGTCATAGCTGCCAGTGAAGATTGCCACCATTTTTTGGCCGTCTTCTAACTCTACACTTTGTTCTTCAAACACTTCTTCTTTGCCATAGTCGTCTAAGTAACTCAGTGAAAGCGAATATTCATTGTTTGCGGCCACTGTATTTAACGCAGTCGCTCTGCTATAGCTGACTTGCCCTAAGTAACTCTCAGTCTCATCCTGACTATCAATTAACGTAATCGCTGTACTCTTGCTATTTGGAACAGCGTTGTAAAATTGAATATAACTGTCCTCGTATGTAATGACATCTTCATCTTCGGTTACGTCTGAACTGCTGCTACCGCAGCTAAATAAAAATAAATTGGAACTAATAAGCACAGTAGCAATAAATGCTTTTTTGAATTGATTCATGAATACTCTCGTAGATTAAAATTAGCTGATTAATTAAACCTTAAGAATGTGCAGAAAATGTGGAGGTAAATTGCTAACTTTATGTGTTTTAGCCAACTGCTTATTTGCCCCTCGACTCGCCAGTTTATTTAAACAATACTTTCTACAGACTTTTTCCATTTGAATTTATTTTGGGCATTTTTAACAAAGCCTGGTTACCTATTATGAAATTAAAATTGTTACATAAACTTTTTATTGTCAACGTAAGTGTCATTCTAACGTTAGTTATAGTGATGCAAGCCGTAAGTTATTTCTCTAACAAATCATTTATAGATGATTTTATAGTGAGAGCGGATAGTCAGAGGCTTAATCAACTTGCCATAAGTTTAAGGGAGTATTACCAGAAACATCATTCTTGGACCGAACTAATACAAAACAAACAAAATTGGCAAAAAATGGTTGAAGAATCTTTTAACAATAATGTTTTTGATGTTGAAAGTAGTAGGAACGGAATTGAAAGTGTTAAAGAAACTCTTAAAGCCCAAAAACCATACAATTTTACTAAACAATTTATTGGCGATAAATACAATGAACGAAAGCATAGTAAGCCTAAATTTATGAAGGAGTTGGACTTCCTAAATGAAACTTTTTTTGAACGTTTAACCTTGTTAGATGTTGAACAAAAGGTACTTATCGAAGCTACTTTTGATTCGCCAGAACGGCTATCTAAACCAATAGTTTTGGGCCAAAAAGTGATTGCTTGGTTAACTCTTAAGAATGTAAATCATAAAAACTCTGGGGCAACAGATCGTCATTTGAAAATGAGGTTGTATTTAAGCCTTGGGATTACGGGGATTGGGGTTGTAATTTCTATGGTGTTTAGCTTTTTTTTATCTCGGCACATCACTGCACCCATATATAAATTGAATGAAGGGGCTGCTGAATTAGCTAAACGAAATTTTCAATCCCATATTTCGGTGAATACAAAAGATGAGTTAAACGATTTAGCTAATAGTTTCAATCAAATTTCAACGGCCTTATCGTCTTATGAAACCAGACAACAGCAGTGGTTGATAGATATTTCTCATGAATTAAGAACGCCGCTGACGATTTTACATGGTGAAATGCAGGGAATAAAAGATGGTGTGATTAGTTGCAATAAAGAGTCAATTTTATCTTTGCAAGAAGAAGTAAATGTTCTTATTCGCCTAGTTGACGATTTACATGAATTATCTTTAACAGAATGTACCGAGTTTAAATGTAAAAAAGAAAAAGTTGAACTAAAGCAGTTAATTGACACTCAATTAAAAAAATATGCCAATAAGTTGGGCGCTAGGAAAATCATTGTTAATAAAGAAATGAGTGAAGGAGAGTTTTACACCTTAGGTGATCAAGCCAGATTAGCTCAAGTTTTTAATAACCTTTTAGAAAATAATTATCGCTACACAGAGTCTAGTGGGCAGTTGTGGGTTGGCCTATACCTAAATAATAACGAGATAAATGTGAGTATTGAAGATTCTGGTCCAGGTGTGCCAGACGACACTTTAGCTAAGTTATTCGATCGACTATTTCGAGCTGATCCTTCGCGAAATAGGAAATCAGGTGGTGCCGGAATAGGTTTGACAATTTGTCAAAATATTATTAGGGCTCATCAAGGTGAAATAGTCGCTCAAAAAGGTCGCCACGGAGGTTTGTCAGTGATAATTAAATTACCATTAAGTTAGGTCAATCGAGATAGTATGAGTGAGAAAAAACATATTCTAATTGTCGAGGATGAAATTAAGATCGCCTCCTTAATTCAGAAGTATTTAGTGTTGCATGAATATATTTCAAGCCATGTATCAAATGGCATTGAGGCACTAAATAGCGTTAAAAATTGTATGCCAGATTTAATTATCTTAGATGTGATGTTACCCCACTTAGATGGTTTAGAAGTATGTAAAAAATTACGTGAAATGACCGACGTGCCCATTATCTTTCTCTCTGCTAGGATTGAGGAGGTTGATCATCTAATAGGATTCGAAGCTGGAGCGGATGATTATGTAACTAAACCTTTTAGGCCTTTGGAATTAATGGCAAGAGTGAAGGCCATATTAAATCGACGGAACCATAAAAAAGTTGAAAATGTGCTGTCGGCTGGGGCCGTGACCTTAAACGTTGATACCCATTCGGTATACGTAAAAGGTCGATTAATTAAACTTACTTTAAATGAGTTCAATCTTTTAAGAGCCTTTTTAGAATATCCAAATAAGGTGTATTCTAGACAAGAGTTATTGACTGCTAGCCACGGAAAGTACTCAGAAAATTATGAACGTACAATTGATTCCCATATTAAAAATCTACGTAAAAAGTTGACTGTGGACACGCTTATTCCTAGTCAAATAGAGTCTATCTATGGTGTAGGCTATAAGTTTTCTTCAAACCTTAGTCATTAATGGTTTAATCGGGACTTACCCGCATCAAGAAAATGTGTTTTCAATAAAGGCGTTATGGTCGCCTCAATGTTTAAAGCAGCAATGTTTTAAGCCGCAACGATTATAATTAAAAACGCCGACATGTAGTCGGCGTTTTTATTAGCAAGCTTATGTCTATTTTATTCGACTAGGGTTAATTTATATCCGCCTATGCTTGGGTCAGCATCATCGGCAATTAACACTAAACCTGCGGTTGTTTCTAAGTAAACATCGTCTAATCGCGCATCATTGTATAAACACCGTATAACGCGCTGAAAAACTTACAGCAAAGACCAATATGCTCTTAGTTATTGGGTTCTTCTTTAATGGTGCGATTGGCTAACAAGGCAACTAAACCCACTACAATCCCCCAAAACGCAGAAGCGATGCCAAAAAATGATACGCCAGAAGCGGTCATCAAAAACGTCAATAACGCCGCTTCTCGATAACTCTTGTCTTCAAAAGCTGAAACCAAACTCGCACTAATAGTGCCAAGCAACGCAAGCCCAGCTAATGCCGCCACCATAGCCACCGGAAAAGCCGCAAATATGCCTACCACAGCCGCGCCAAAAATCCCGGCAATAAAATTAAATACTCCGTTAAATACCCCTGCGATATAACGTTTTTGGGGATCAGGGTGAGAGTCTTCACTTGCACATAATGCAGCTGTGATAGCGGCAAAGCTCAGAGAAAAAGCACCCAATGGAGCAAACAAAATATTAATGCCTCCATTCCAATTTAGTAAGGTAGAAACCGGTAATGGTTTTTGACCTGTGGCCCTTAATACCGCTACACCTGGAATGGTTTGCGAACTTGTGGTGACAATAAAAAGAGGAATGCCGACCCCAATCAATAAGCCCAAATCAAACTCTGGCCAAACCCATACTGGCGTGGCCATTGACCAAGAAACTTGCTCAAATTGAATCAAATCGAAAAAATAAGCACAGATAAAACCGCTGACTAACACCCAAATTGCCGCGTATCTGGGCATAATGCGTTTAGCTATGATGTAACTAATAAACATTACGCCGACCATAATCGGATCAGTTTTTAGCGAGGTAAAAATATTAAAACCAAATTGTAACAGTATTCCAGCTAACATGGCTGAGGCTAACGGCAGTGGAATACGTTTAGTGAGTTTATCAAACAATCCAGTCACACCCATCAACAGGGTTAATGCACCTACAAATATAAAAATTCCAATGGCTTGCTCAATAGTATTACCATGTAAGCTGGTGATTAAGAGCGCTGCTCCCGGCGTTGACCAAGCAATGATGATGGGTTGTTTGTAATATATCGATAGTCCAATACAACCTATGCCCATTCCTACACCTAAGGCCCATACCCAAGATTGCAGCATCTCAGGTGTAGCGCCGGAAGCGGTAGCCGCTTGTAATACTATGACCAAAGTACTGGCATATCCCACTAAAACGGAAATAAAGCCCGCATTGATGGCTGATAAGCTCAGGTCAGAAAAAAAAGAAAAACGTTTCATGAATATTTACGAGCAAAACTAGATAACTGAAATTTACCATGGCAGGCAATCAGAGTCAGTAACTCAAAGGTGTACTCATTAATTTTTATTGATTGCTAGAGGTAATATTGAATCCGAATTCTGGGGGAGGGGGGAAGAGGTACCGCTTATCCAGAATTCGGGGGATTTATCTGCTTAAAACGTTTTGCCGCTAGTATCAGTAAGCTTGCTCCTAGGTACATTGTCAGCCCATAAACACCACCAGCTATGGCATATTCGGGCCGATCTAAAAATGATACAGCAATGAGAATCGCCATAGAGCCATTTTGGATCCCTACTTCAATACCCAGTGTTAAACTATTCTTTTTTGATAGCTGGAATACCGAGCCCAACAAAACCCCAAACGTTATCGCCATTAAATTGAGTAAAACCGCTCCACTAAAAACTTGGGAGAATGATTCTGCTAGTGTGTCTTTTTCTTGATAACAAATAGCTACTATCATCAAAACTAGAAAGCTGGTGGATAACCCACGAAAAAAAGCTTCAGATCGTTTGGCCTGTTCTGGAAACTTGTGACGTAAACTTATACCTAATAAAACCGGTAACAAAGTAATTATAATTAAGCCTAGGGTGGTAGTAACAAGTGAAAACTCTTCTGTTGAAGATGAGTCAAAATGGTTTATGGCAAGTTGAATTATTAAAGGAGTACTCACCACACAAATAATAGTGGTGACGGCAGTTAAACTGACAGATAGTGCCAAGTTTGCTCTGGCAATATGGCTAATAATGTTTGAGCTGGTTCCACCCGGACAGGCTGCTACCAACATTAATCCCACTGCTAAATGGCTGTCTAGATCTAACAAAAGTGCAATAGAAAAAGCCAATATCGGCAGTAAAATAACTTGCCCGAGTAAACCGACAAAAATCGCTTTTGGTTCTTTGCCTAACTCTAAAAAATCTTGCTTAGTTAAACTTAGCCCCATGCCAAACATAATCAGGGCTAACACTAACGGTAGAATAAACTGGGTGAGTATGGATTCAGTCATGTTTAGGTTTTTACAAACTTAGCCGATTTTCGCTAACATTTTTAGTGAAGCCCTGCGGTAAATAGACTTAAAAACCTGCCAAGGCCAAGACGGTGTAAAACTATTGTCCACTTCTTTTTCAATGGCTTTGACTATCGCTTTACAGCCTGTTTCTAAATCGACAATAAAGGGCACGGATTTTACTTTTTCATTAATTTCGGTACGAATATAACCTGGGTGTATGGTCGTAACTTTAATAGGCGTATTAAGAACGTCAATGCGAATACCTTCTGTCATTGAGGTGAGTGCGGCCTTAGTGGCGGCATAAACTGTCATGGCGCGTCTAGCACCGCGTAACGCGCTAAACGATGAAATTGTCACTAAATGACCACTATTTTGCTCTCTAAATATTTCCATTGCCGCTTCACATTGAGCTAACGCGGCAACAAAGTTAGTCTCTGCTGTTTGTTTATTGGCTTCAAAAAATCCCGTGCCTATGGATGCACCTTTGCCCATCCCAGCATTCACTATCACTCTGTCTATACTGCCTAGGTCTTGATTGAATTGTTTAAATACAGCAAAAACTTGTTCGTGTTCATTCACATCTAATGAGCTGATGAATATTTTAATATTTGGATTAATGCCTAGCAGTTCAGATTTTAAGGCTTCTAGGTTATCCATTCTTCTCGCACATAATCCAAGGTTACGACCCATTTTAGCAAATTCAATGGCCATGCCTTTGCCCAAACCAGAGCTTGCACCAGTAATTATTATGTTTTCTCTTATCATGTTTTATTTGCCTTATTCTTAGCCTTGTAAGATTTATAATAACTCTAAGGTTACTTATAACTCAGAAAGTGTTTGTTTTTACCATCAAAAATACTGTGTTCATTTAAGCTAGATATCATCAAGCCGTTGCGAGTTGTTTTCAGTTTCGTCACTCCGCAATTAACTAAAGACCAATTTAATCGAAATAAATTCTGCAAAGGGGCCCCCATAATTTTGTGACACAAAAATGCAATAGGTCCACCTGAGGTAAATACCGCAACATTTTTTGCATCAGAATGGAGCTCTAATAGCTTTTGCAGGGCTTGTTCGATACGTATTGTAAACGCAGGCCAGGACTCTAAATATTGAGCGTCATGTTCTCCACCTACCCAGCGTGTGAATGCTTGTGTGACTAATTGAGAAAACGCTTCGTCTGGTTGAGAAAAACCATCTAAATAGGCTTTCATGCTTTTGGCCGTTACACATTCATTATTTTGTTTAGCGAGTATGTCCTGGTGATCATACTCGTTCCAGTTTTGGTTTATTTCGAAAGTTTGATCAGGCAAAGCCAGTTCTGCGGTTTGTTTGTGGCGTAACATATCACCACGAATGACCTGGTCAAATTTGATCTCCGTTTCACGTAAATGAGCACCCAGTTTTGCGGCTTGTTGTTCGCCCATAGGCGATAGACGATCGTAATCATCAGCGCCAAATGATGCTTGACCATGCCGGATTAAGTACAAAGTTGGCATTTATCGTGTGCCCTTAATGGCTTTTCGACATTGCCAAAGTAAATAATGTACAAAAAACCAAATATGTTTAAACGCGGGGTTGTCAGTTTGTTTATGATGATATCGATAATATATTTGCTGGGCAATTCCCGCCAATCGAAACAAACCGTAGACCTCATAAAATGCAAAGTTTTCAATCTTGAAGCCGGTTTTTTCAAGATAGTAATCAATGACTTCTTGCCGAGTTAACATGCCATCTAAATGAGTAGGTTGGCGGCGTGTGCTTCTACCTATTTTGTCATCGTCGGCTTGCACCCAATAGGCTAAACTATTGCCCAAATCCATTAACGGATCACCAAGTGTCGCTAGCTCCCAATCTAACACGCCTAATATCTTTGTTGGGTCATCTACATCTAACACCAGATTATCAAATCTAAAATCATTGTGGGTTAGGCAAATGTTTTCGTGTTTAGGCATGTTGTTTTTTAGCCAATTCATAACAAACTTGCCGCTAGGCACATTCCACGTTTTAGCTTTGCTATAACGGGCACACCAACCATCTATTTGTCTTTGAGTATAACCTTGTCCTTTGGCCAAATGATCTAAGCCTGCACCTTTGTAATCCACTTGATGTAGGTCGATCAGGCTATCTAAAGCATTAAGGCAAAGTTGTCGGGTGGTGTCTTTTTCAAGCTTGATAGCCTTAGGCAGATTTTTTCGAGGAATAAGGCCGGTTATCTTTTCCATTAGGTAAAACTCTGAACCGAGTATCGACAAGTCGTCACAGAAACCTAACATTTTCGGAACGTATGGGTAGACAGGTTTAAGGGCTGCTTGCAATCGGTACTCTCGGCCCATATCGTGAGCGCCTTTGGCTTTAGTGCCAGCAGGTGCGCGTCTTAAAATCACTTCCGTTGTCTGGTCTTGGTTGGCATAACTCAAGCAGTAGGTCCAGTTTGACGCACCACCTGAATATTGAGAAACCTTTGGCTGCCCTTGTAGTTCTGGAATATTGCCTTCAATCCAAGGAATTAATTTATTAAGGTTTAATTCTTCTCCTTGTCTGACCTTACCGGCTTTATCTACTCCCATCATTGAAGTTGAACTATTCATGGGATTTAGGCCTAAAATGTTTGAGTTTAGTTTTCATCATATTGAGATAACGACTAGTAGGTAACCACCTTTTTAACCTATTTGCTGTCCGACCTTGTTTGTGCGTAATGATCATAAACTGATTTCTGTGTGCACCATGGTATATTTGTTCAGCTACATTAGTCGCATCTATGTCAGAACGGCTTAATAATTTATCTACCAGTTCAGGTAGTCCCGGTTGAGCTGTACGTAATGACTCTTTTAAGTTGGTGGCAAAAAAACTAGGGCAGGCTACACACACTTGTATGCCTTTTGGCGCCAACTCAATGTGCATAGTTTCAGAAAAGCTGACTACGGCGGCTTTGCTGGCATTATAACTTCCCATTAAAGAGATAGGAGTGATGCCAGCCTGAGAGGCTATGTTAATAATGGTGGAGGCGTTTTGACGTTCCAACATGGGAACAAATGCTCGGCATATTCGAACCATGCCATATAGATTGATGTTCATTACCCACTGCCATTGTTCAATATCTTCGAATTCCAAGGCCCCCGCAGTTGCTACACCGGCATTGTTAATCAAACAATCAATCTGTGACCAGCGCGTTTCAAGTTCTGACTTTAATGCTTCAATATTCGATTCTTGGGTGATATCACAACCTAAAAAGAACGCTTTTCCTCCAGCTTGCTTAATCTCCTCACAAACATGTAGACCTCTTTCGGTATTGATATCGGTAACACAGACTTCAAAACCTTGGCTCGCATATTGATGTGCGAGGGCTTCACCTAATCCTGAGGCTGCTCCGGTAATTAATGCTGTTTTTTTCATTTGTATTTGGCCAATTCTAAGCGGGTTACCATAGCTTTATGCACTTCATCAGGACCGTCAGCCAAACGTAAGGCTCGGGCTCCTGCAGCAAATCTTGCTAAGACAAAATCATTACTCATGCCAGCTCCCCCATGAATCTGTATCGCCATATCAACGACCTTTTCTAACATATTAGGTACAGCAACTTTAATGGCAGAAATATCTACCATAGCGTTTTTGACACCTAGGTTGTCGATTTTCCAAGCGGCTTGCAGGGTTAATAGCCTAGATTGTTCAATGGCAATACGAGCGTCAGCTATTCTTTCGCCGTTTCCACCTAATTTAATGATAGGTTTACCAAAGGCGCTGCGGCTTAATCCTCTTTGTACTGCCAACTCTAAAGCCTTTTCGGCCATGCCAATGGCACGCATACAATGATGAATACGGCCTGGACCTAAACGACCTTGGGCAATCGCAAACCCTTTACCCATACCCACTAATAAATTGTCTTTAGGAACACGAACATTATCAAAATGCATTTCTCCGTGGCCAAATGGCGCATCATAATCTCCATAGGCCTGTAACATTCGCTTTATCTTAATTCCTTGTGTATCAAGGGGAACCAAAACCATGCTGTGTTGATTGTGTTTATCATTTTCAGGATTAGACAAGGCCATAAAAATAGCCAGTTTGGCATTAGGGTGCCCTAAACCCGTGGTCCACCATTTTTTGCCATTTAGGACTAACTCGTCTCCATCTATTTCAACACTCGCCTGCATATTAGTTGCATCGGAAGACGCCACATCAGGCTCTGTCATTCCAAACACCGAACGAATATCGCCGGCAAGTAAAGGGGTCAACCATTGTTCTTTTTGTTGCGCAGAACCAAAGTGATACAAGACTTCCATATTGCCTGTGTCCGGCGCATTACAGTTAAATATTTCAGAAGCGAAACCACAACGTCCCATTTCTTCAGCTAGTGGCGCATATTCTAATGTCGATAAGCCTTG
This sequence comes from Paraglaciecola sp., assembly GCF_051252315.1. Lineage (GTDB taxonomy): Bacteria > Pseudomonadota > Gammaproteobacteria > Enterobacterales > Alteromonadaceae > Paraglaciecola. Next base: position 32,098 of record NZ_JBPOFP010000048.1, read on the forward strand.
GGCAAGAGTAGAGTCAGGTAAAAACAGATTCCACAATCCCACTTCCTTAGCTTTATTTTTTAGTGGTTCGATTAAAGGATGAACCTGCCAGTTTTGCCAATCCCCAGTAGGGTTTAGTTGATGGGTTTCGGCATATATTTGTTCCTCTACAGGGTAAACATTTTCCTGCATGAACGTTTTTAGGCGCGCTAAATAATCTTTAGTTTTATCACTGTGTGTAAAGTGCATGGTTTTTATCCGCATTATGACTTTACTCAGTGTAGTCTGTTTAATCGGTTGAATGAAATGAAGTATTCTGTATGCTAACTATGAATTAAATTCATAGTGTTTGTGGGGGTATGGGAGAAATTGATGCCTGATCTTAATAATATTCAAAAACTCGACCTTAATCTGTTGAAGGTGTTTGAGAGTATTTACCTAGAAAGAAACATGTCCCGTAGCGCAGAGGCTTTGCATATTACGCCATCTGCAGTTAGTCATGGTTTAAAAAGACTACGGGAATATTTAGGCGATCCTTTATTTCAACGTAGCAATAATCAAATGCTTCCTACTCCAGCTTGCCAACGAATGGCACCTTTGATTATTGACAACCTAACTAGGCTTAGACAGATTTTACAACATTGGGGGGAGTTTAATCCGCTAACCAGTGAACATCATTTTAGTTTAGGTATCCATTACGCTTTGGAACCGTCTATTTTGCCAAAGCTTGCAACTATGTTGGCTAGTCAAGCGCCACATGTAACATTTGCTAGTGTCAAAGTTGAACGAGAAAATTTAAGCCGTTTATTAACTGCGGGACATGTAGACATGGTATTTGATGTGGCATTACCGATTAAATCCCCTGTATTACATCAAAAATTGATAGACGATGAATTTTGTATTTTGATTAATAAAGAGCATGCCCTAGCTGACAATATGTCGAAGCTAGACTATTTGCAGGCAAATCACATAGGAGTGTCAAATCGACCTAGTGGCGCGATTGCAGAAGATGCATTACTACAAAGGTTGGGTCTGTCTAGAAACATTTCAGTGCGATGTCAGAATTATTATGCGGCAAAATTAATAATACAAACTTCTGATTTAATTTTAACGGTTCCGAGTATGTTGGCCAAAGAGTTACTCGCTCAGCAAAAAGATCAAGGTAATCTTGTTATTCGAGAGCTCCCTTTAGAATTGAACAAATTAGAAACTCACATGTATTGGCATAAAAATACAGAACAAGATGAGGCATTAAGTTGGTTTCGTCAGCAAACTTTTAAGTTATGGGAAAAGCTATAGTTATCACTTCACATACCTAAGTATCACCTTGTAGATTTTTTAATCAAGTTAAATGGGCTTTAATACATCCATCG
>NZ_JBPOFP010000049.1:0-33269 GCF_051252315.1 Paraglaciecola sp.
ATGAAAATGGATGCTATGCACCCATCTGAAACTACTTTTAACTTTACTAAAGCCGATGCATTACTTAGCTTTGCTGACGCTAATAACTTAACTGTGCATGGCCATGTATTAGTTTGGCATAGTCAAATACCTGATTGGATGAGAAATTTTTCCGGAGACACAAACACTTGGGTTGCCATGATGGAAAATCATGTAACAACCATCGCAACACGATACGCTGGTCAGCTTGAAACGTGGGATGTTGTAAATGAAGCGTTCAATGAAGATGGTACATATAGAGGCTCGGCTGCTGGTGATGATTCTGTATGGTATACAAATATAGGTGAATCATTTATTCCGAAAGCCTTTACTGCCGCTCGAGCTGCTGATGCTGATGTAGATTTATACTATAACGATTATAACCTGATTTGGAATAATGATAAATTAGATGGTGTTATTAATATGGTCAATGATATGCAAGCTAATGGTGTACCCATTGATGGAATAGGCTTCCAATCTCATATTACAGTTAATAGCCCTGACATCAACACAATAAAAACACAGTTTCAAAAAGTGGTTGATATACGCCCAAAAATCAAACTTAAGATTACCGAGCTTGATGTGCGTATGAACAATGAAGGTGGTGCAGCTTTAACTAAATTTACAGCTGCTAGAGCTGAAGTGCAAAAGCAATATTATTTTGATATTGTCCAAGCATACTTAGACATTGTTCCTGAAGATCAACGAGGCGGTATTACTGTTTGGGGAACTAATGATGGGGATAGTTGGTTACAAAGCTTTCCTGCACCTACAGTAGAATGGCCATTATTATTTAATGATGATTTTACGCCTAAGCCTTCTTTACAAGGTTTCGCTGACGCATTAGAAGCTGCAAACTTAGTTGATCCCGTTGACCAGGTTGATCCAGAAACGCCTGATGATACAGACACTCCTACTGCATTCTTTAAAACAGATTTTGAAACTGATCTTGATTCATGGGGAAGCCGTGGTGATGCAACAGTAACATTAGAAACCACCGAAGCACACGCTGGTAACAATAGCGCTTTAGTTGTAGGACGTACGGCTAATTGGCAAGGTATATCAAAAAGTGTTGTAGGCTTATTCAGCGCTAGTGAAACTTATAACGTTTCAGCATGGGTTAAGTTATCTGATGATGCTAGTACAGTTACGCCTAGCATAAAGCTAACGCTAGAAATAAACCACGGTGAAGGTGACGGTACCACTGAATACCTTGAAATGACGACTCCTCTAACAGTAAGTGCAGGTGATTGGGTGGAACTAACAGGTACTTACACCCATACGATATCAACCGTAGCAAACTCTGCTAATCTTTATGTTGAAGCAAGTGAAACAACAGTTGACTTTTATGTTGATGATATTTCTATAGCACCGTCTACGCCTGTTGTTGAAGATCCAGTTGGTCCTGCTGAACTTATTGTTGATGGTGATTTTGAAGATGGCCTTGGTTCATGGGGCGCTCGAGGAGATGCAACAGTCACATTAGAAACTGCTGTAGCACACGCTGGTACTAATAGCGCTTTGGTTGTAGGACGTACAGCTAATTGGCAAGGTGTATCAAAAAGTGTTGTAGGCTTATTCACAGCGGAAGAAACTTATAACGTTTCAGTATGGGTTAAGTTATCTGATGATGCTAGTGCCGTTAAACCTGACATAAAGCTAACGCTAGAAATAAACCACGGTGAAGGTGACGGTACCACTGAATACCTTGAACTGACAGCTCCTGTAACAGTAAGTGCAGGTGATTGGGTGGAACTAACAGGCACTTATACGCATACGATATCGACCGAAGCAAACTCTGCTAACCTTTATGTTGAAGCAAGTGAAACCACAGTTGATTTTTATGTTGATGATATTTCGGTAACATTGGCGGAATAATATATATAAAAAGGGAGAGCTTAATCTTTCCCTTTTCATCTTATACCAATCCACATAAATAAGTGCTCACTCAGCGAGAGTTTAAAAGTGCTTAAACAAGGCGCATGACTGAATGAATAGTTGTTCTCTTTCGAAGTCATGCAACGCAGAGTAGGCCCTTTTAAAACTCGCCTGAAAGGAATGCCCCAGCGGGTTTTGCTTTGCGTTCTCGCCATTTGAAAGGGAGCAACCATTACTGCATAGCGACACCTTAATCAAAATCCCACTGGATGCATTCTGAGTGGTCACTTATTTATGCGGATTGGTATTAGCTAAGTCATTAGCACTCGCACCTTTTTTGCCGGGAGAATTGAATCATCGAAGGTCATGATAGACATTGATCAATGTCGTGATTTTGCGTATAGCGGCGGTTTATTTAGACGAGGAACGCTACGGCAGAAAAGCTTGTGTACGCCCAGCATGAGCATAAACTAATGAGGTGAGAAGAAAATATTCATTCATAAAAATGAATTCCCTTCTCCAGCAATATATTTAAACGCTCTAGACGCAAATCTTCAAACTGATGAATTGTATGTCACTGATATGGGCACAGTATCATTTATGCGTAATGAAAATGGTAAGTTGTGGCCATTAGATGGGTATGAATCATTAAAAATACTAAACAAAGGTCAAATATATGCCATTTCACATTCAACTAAAGCATGTTATTTTGAAATAGCATTTTTATCCCGCGTATATTTGCTAACGTCAGTTTCACAAAACATCGCTAAGTTTTTCTCTCATTACAAACAGGTCAACTAGTTCATGAGCCTACACACTATCAAAAGTCATTTTTTCGCCCATTTATCTCGCATGAAATTAATCAACCGTTGGCCGCTTATGCGTAATGTACGCACTGAAAACGTCCAGGAGCATAGTTTACAAGTAGCCATGGTTGCCCACTCACTAGCGCTAATTCGTAACAAATATTTTGATGGTAAGTTAGACCCAAATGAAGTCGCAACTATTGCCATGTTTCACGATGTATCGGAGGTAATTACTGGTGATCTGCCTACGCCAGTTAAATACTCAAACCCCGTGATCCGCGACGAATATAAGAAAATCGAAAAGTTAGCTGAAAAAAAGTTAATCAATATGGCACCTGAAGATTTTCATGATGATTATGCCAAACTCATCGATCATCATTACCATAGTGATGACATCGCCTTTATTGTCAAAGCGGCCGATGTGATCTGCGCCTATTTAAAGACATTAGAAGAATTGTCTGCAGGTAATAAAGAATTTGAACTAGCTAAAAAACGACTTGTTCAATTGTTAAAGGACTATCATTCAGAAGAAGTGGATTATTTTATGAAGGCATACGTGCCTAGCTTTAGTTTAAGTCTGGATGAAATCACCCAAGAAGATTATTAACGGCTTGATTTATATGACTAACTTTGTTCAGATGTTTAATACATAACCTAATAAGTTAATACCTCAATGAACCCTTGGACCAGCAGATTTCTAGAGAAGAAAACCGAAAGAGAAGGTGATCACCGTACTCCTTTTCAAAGAGACAAAGCACGAATTTTACATTCTGCAGCTTTTAGAAGGCTCCAATCCAAAACTCAAGTGTTAGGTGTTGGTATGAGCGATTTCTATCGTACGCGCCTCACCCATTCCCTAGAAGCCTCTCAAATTGGGCAAGGAATAGCCGCACAATTAAGAGGTAAATACCCAGCATTAACTAAACAGTTAGGCCTCAACGATATATTAATTGAAGCACTGTGTTTAGCACATGACATAGGTCACCCACCCTTTGGCCATGGTGGTGAAGTAGCACTAAATTATATGATGCGTGAGCATGGCGGATTTGAGGGTAACGGTCAGACCTTTAGAATTGTCACTCGCCTCGAACCATACACTGCTGACGCTGGCATGAATTTATCCCGTCGTACCTTACTAGGTTTAGTTAAATACCCTAACTTTATCGATAACTTAACTAACCAAGACGCGATATCAACAGAACAAATCAATATCAACAAAAGGCAAATAAAAGCCCAACAATGGCATCCACCTAAAGGTTTATATCAATGTGACCAAGACATTTTTGAATGGTTAGTAGATCCTCTAAACGAGTCTGATAAGCAACACTTCTCAAGTATCACTCACTCAGAAGCTAGCCCAAATAATGCCAAACATCATAAAACACGCTTTAAATCCTTCGACTGCTCAATAATGGAATTGGCAGATGACATTGCCTACAGTATTCATGATCTCGAAGACGCCATTGTTATGGGAATTTGTAATCAACAACAGTTTGAACAAGAAGTGGTTAAACCTATCAAAAAGTTAGGCGAAGGTTGGTTAAGTCAGCATATAGTAGAGCTTTCACAAAAACTATTTAGCAATGAACATCACCAACGTAAAGATGCCATTGGCGCCTTAGTGAATTGTTTCATTACCAATATTGAAATTAATGAAGTCGACTCTAAATTCTCTGACGAGTTATTAGTATTCAATGCCGTGTTCCCTGCCCTTTATCAACAATGTATTTCAGTATTTAAACGTTTTGTTTTCCAAAGAGTGATCCTAAAACCAGAATTACAACTATTAGAATACAAAGGTCAACAAATTGTGATGGAGTTATTTGAAGCTTTTAGTTCAGATCCGCTACGATTATTGCCAGACAACACTAAAACAAGATGGCTCGAAGAGGAACAGAAAAACAATGGCCATAGAGTAATTTCTGATTACATAGCTGGCATGACTGATGGCTTTGCCTCAAAACTGTATTCCACTTTGTTTATGCCAACCAGCAATGCGAATCAGGATTCATTAGGTTGAGTTAAGTTAAGCCAATGAAAGCTGTGATACTTTTGTTATGTAATGATTAGGAATTCCCTTAGGTCTTTGTATAAAGAGACCATTAAAATTCAACTGGGTAGGTTGTGATGCTTATTAAACAAGTTAAAAATAGTGACATAAAGGAAAGCCAAGTAACAGACGAAGCCGTTTTTAATAATCGTCGACAAATCTTAAAAACCATGGGGTTTATTGGAGCAGGCTCGTTACTATCCAGTACAAGCAGTCATGCTTTCAATATATTTGGCAGCGATGACGAAAGTCAGTTATTTAAAACTAATGCTCTTAAATTTACTCAACCTGCACAATATGCCTCCTCTGAAAAACTGACCCCAGAACAAAAGGTCATTAGCCATAATAATTTTTACGAATTCGGCACCAGTAAATCCGATCCAGTAGCCAATGCACAAAACTTTAAAGTGGATCCGTGGAGCTTACAAATTGATGGCCTAGTTGAAAAACCCATAACCTTTAACTATGAAGACTTGTTTAATAAGTTTGAATTAGAAGAACGGACATATCGCCTTAGATGTGTTGAAGCTTGGTCAATGGTGGTGCCTTGGATTGGCTTTACTTTAGCTAGCATTATAAAACAAGCCAAACCGTTAAGTTCAGCCAAATATGTGGCTTTTGAAACTTTGCACGACCCTTCACAAATGCCGGGCCAAAAAAGCCGATTTACTGGTGGTGGAATCGATTATCCCTACGTTGAAGGTTTAAGGTTAGATGAAGCCATGCATCCCCTTACACTTATGTCTGTAGGCTTATATGGAAAAACTTTACCTCCTCAAAACGGAGCACCTATACGACTCGTAGTACCATGGAAGTATGGTTTTAAAAGTATAAAGTCAGTGGTAAGAATACGCCTCACGGACAAAAAGCCCCCAACTACATGGAATCAATTAGCACGTAACGAATATGGCTTCTATGCGAATGTAAATCCAGAGGTAGACCATCCCAGGTGGAGCCAAGCCAGTGAGCGTAGAATAACCTCTGGCGGATTGTTAACCCGTAATCGCATCCCTACTCTAAAATTTAATGGATACGAAGAAGTCGCGCCACTTTATGCTGGGTTAAATTTAAACAAGCACTACTAACTATGCCATTAATTAAACCCCTGCATATTACTTGGGCCAAAGTGATTATTCATTTCGCTAGCCTTTTACCTGTTTTAATTACGTATTATCAGGCTATTAACGATGAGTTAGGAGCGGATCCAGTTGAAGCTATTTTACATTTTACCGGCATTGGCGCGTTCAATTTACTTTTGTTATCCCTATGCATCTCGCCTTTAATTAAAAAAAGTAAACAGCCATTGTTTATTCGTATTAGGCGATTGTTAGGTTTATATGCTTTTTTTTACGCTGCATGTCATTTGACGAGTTACATATTATTCGAACTTCAACTTGAATGGTCATTACTCATTTCAGAGATCATCAAACGTCCTTACATCACAGTGGGTTTTTTAGCCTTACTGATCTTAACCACCTTAACCTTTACTTCAACTAAAAACATACAGAGAAAAATGGGCAGAAAGTGGCAAAAAATACACAACTGGGTGTATGTAGCTGGAGGACTTATCGCGCTGCATTTCATATGGTCAGTTAAGTCTAACCTGACGGAACCTTTAATTTATTGGGCCATTTTACTTATTCTACTAAGTACTCGACGACATAAATTCACCCGTTATTTAAAACGTAAGCCACTGACAAATAAATAATTCCACATAGGCAGCCTTTATCTATACCCTTTAGGCAAAATAGATTTATTGCTAGTCTCAAATAGTTAAGCCTAGTGTTTAAATGATACGTTAAAGGGTCCGTTATAGGATGCGCTAAAGGATCCGTAAAACATCCCAGCAAGCTCCAATAGTGTGGTAATCACATTTACCACCGGCAGTAGACTTTTGCTCAGAATACTTTTTATTATCAGCGGTTAATACTCTAAACCAAGCACCGTATTCATGATCAACCATATGTAGCCAAGCGTAATCCCAAATGCGGTCATACCAAACTGAATAACATTCCTGGCCTGTTACTTTGAACAAACGTGCAGCCGCCGCAAAAGATTCGGCTTGCACCCAAAAGTATTTATCATCATCACAAATCTTACCTTTTGGAGAAAATCCATAATAAATACCGCCATTTTTTTCATCCCATGCGGTATCCATTGCCCTATTAAACAAACTTTCAGAACGTTCAATCATCCAAGCTTCAGGTTTGTGTTGGTGTAGTGTTAATAAAAGTTTTGTCCACTCGGTTTGATGACCGGGTTGAAAACCCCAAGGACGGTAAAGGTTTTTAGGATCGTCTTTATTAAAATCCCAGTCAATATCTAAGGTTTGGGTAAAGTGTTCCCAAATTAAACCATCCGACTTATCGGCAAGTGTAACGGAGACCGTTTTAGCTAATTGGTAGGCTCGTTGTAAATATTTGTCGTGACTGGTGGCTTCGTAGGCAGCAATAAAGGCTTCGCAACTATGCATGTTGGCATTTTGTCCACGATAGGTAGACACCTCTTGCCAGTCTAGAGTGGCTTCATCGGCATATAAACCTATGCTCTCATCCCATAGTCTTTGTTCCATAATAGAAAACGCCGTTTCTATATCCTGTACCGCACCTTTAATACCAACTTGTGCAGCGGCTGAAAAACTCAAAACAACAAAAGCCAGACCATAACAATGATTAGTTTGATCATCAGGCTGATGGTTTTCAGCTAATGTCCAATTGTACCCCTGTCGCGTATTATCCCAGTGTTTCTCTCGAATATAATTCACACCATGTTGAGCTAAGGATAAATATTTTTCATCACCATAGAGTTCATAAGCTTTACTGAATATCCATACCATACGACAACTGGATACGAGATGTCTGTTAGAAGGTTCAAACACACTGCCGTCGTCCATAAAGTTATGAAAAAAGCCGCCCGTCTCATCTTTAATATTTGGTAAATAGAAATCCAAAATCGATTGAATATGGCTACGTAAAAACTCTTTGTTGCTAAAATTCATAGAAACGCTCAACTTCACTAAATTGGGGAAATGCAGGAAAAGCACCTTGTCTCGACACAGCCAAAGCACCACATTGGCTGGCAAATTCAACCAAACCTTTAAGATTTTCAATATTGTCCAAAGCTTGTCCAGCTGACTTGCTTAAACCAAACAAAACGGCACCAATGAAGGCGTCACCACCACCGGTAGTATCGACAGCTTTTATCCCAGGAGGCTGAATACATAATCGAGAATTAGCTGTAATAATTTGGACAGGATTGGCACCATCCGTGATCAATATCACTTTAACCTGATGGGAAAAACAGGCTTTTATATAAACCGAAATCTGGCCATCACACAGATAGTCAATTTCTTCCTTAGAAAATTTAACGATATGGCTTTTGTGCACTAAAGCCGTCACCCGTTCTTTGTCTGCTTCACCACTTTGCCATAAATTATGTCTAAGATTAACATCAAAACTAATCGTACTTTGTTGTTGCACAGCTATGTCTACAAATTCGTTTGTGACTTCAGCTATGGCGGAATGTGTCAAAGTATTACTACAAAAATGGAAGATACTGGGCTGGGCCAAACATAGAGGGTCAATTTGAGACTTTTCAAACACTAAATCAGCGGTAGCTTCACGATGAAAAGAAAAAGTTCGTTCTCCTTGTTCATCTAAAAATACAAAAGCTAAGGCTGTTTTAGCTGTTGGATGAATATAGGTGTATGAAGTATCAACCCCATAACTTTCTAATGCGTCAATGATAAAATGGCCAAAAGGATCATCGCCAAGTTGCCCAACAAATTTCGCATTACCACCTAATTTAGCCACAGCTACCGCGGCGTTAGCGGGTGCACCACCAGGAAATTGAGTAAATTGATTAAGTGACAATTTCCCTTCTTTTGATGTGGCGGTATTTAGAAAATCAATGATTGCTTCACCAAAACATATTACGGCTTGACTCATTTGAAACCTCTTAGCGGAAAAACAAGGGTGAATTCAATCCACCCAATAAAAAATGATCAATAAACAGTTTTATAAACTACGCACTTTTATAGATCGAAAACGCACTTCATCACCGTGATCTTGCAATATGATTGGCCCTTTTTCCCTCTGACCAAAATTTGGCCACTTTGCGTATTTACTGTGTTGCACTAACGTTTTAAAAATCTGACTGCCACGTGGATACTCCACTACTTTTATATTGTTTAACCAATGCTCTACCCTGTTCCCTTTCACGACTATCCGAGCGCGGTTCCAATCTCCAATCGAGTTCACTCTTTTAGTACTACGAGTTAGCTCACTCAAATTACGTGCCGGGATCAAATCGTACAATGAACCTATAGTGCGGTTACCTTTATGGCCTTTTTTTGCATCCGGGTGTTTCTTATCATCTAAGATTTGAAATTCCAAACCAATGGCAGCGCCTTTTTCCTTTAAAAGGTTAGGATCGACAAAGTATTTAATGCCGGAGTTAGCTCCAGCGGTAATTTTAAAATCGACTTCCAGTTCAAATTCAGAAAATTCTTGTAGCGTAACAATATCACCGCCATTACGGGTACTGCCGCCACCAGATGAATAAATGACTAATTCTCCATTATCAATGTCCCATCCTTTTTGAGGAAAATCTTTTAATTTAGTGCCTTTCCAACCATTTGTGGTTTTGCCATCCCACAACAATGTCCAGCCTTCACTTTGCTGTTTAGCCGATAGTTGATTAGGTAAGTAATTTATCTCCTGCACTTCTGAAGGCGTATACCAGTGGTTATTGTGGAGGTCTTCAGTGAGGATCCTTGGATTACGAAACCTTACCTTTGTGCCTTCGAGATTTTTATTCTTTATGCTGTGTACTTGAAAAGCAATAAACCCAGACTGATAGCCCTCCTGATTATCTAATACATCTGCGCATGCAACCTTATTCACCCAAGTCCGTATTCGATTATGGATCGCTTCTACTCGGTAATGATTCCAGACGTCTAGATTAAACGCATTTTGACAGGCTTCATTACGTGTCACGGCATATAGCCAGCCACGCTTCGCTTCTTCGAAAACACCACCACTCCATTTACGATCACTGGTGTCAATTTCCATTTGGTATCCATGCACCCGACCATTGTTATAATCAGTTAAGGATTGACTGCGAAATTGGATCCCTGAATTAAGTCCAGCATCGATTTTGATTTCGGTTTCAAAAATAAAATCACTGTAATCCTGTTTGGTAGTTAAAAAACTGTTAGGTTCACCTGACTTTGATTCGCCCACTATCACGCCATTGTCAATGGTAAACTTAGCCTTTCCGCCTAACTGTTGCCAATTAGATAAATCTTTACCGTTGAATAATGATGTCCAATCAGCCGCTTGCACACTCAATGACATGCATAGTGATACGACTGATAATACTGTTAACTTTTTCATTCAATGTTCTCTTTAGTTTAATTTTGGTGTACTGGACATTTCTAATTGTAAAATGCCCCCAGAGATAATTTCTTCATGTGTCAGATAATGGCGCGATAATACTTTGCCATTTAAGGTTACTTTTTTAACGTACGGGTTTGCGTCTGAGTTGTTAAACACTTCAATGACAAACTGTTTTCCCGAATAATATTCAGAGTCTAACTCAATCGTTATACGGTCAAATACAGGGCTACCAATTTGGTAAATGGCATCTTTAGTGGTGCCTCCATCGAGTTGGAATAAACCAATTTTCATCAATACTGACAAAGATCCCATCAAACCTTGATCTTCATCACCATTAAATCCCTGACTTTCGGATACGTCGCTATAAACCTTATTTATCACTTCACGAGACCACTTCTGGGTAAGATGCGGTGCGCCTAGTTGATTAAAAATAAAAGCGGTTTGAATAGAAGGTTGATTACCATAATTAACCGGAACACGACGGTTAGTTTCATCGGTTTCTTGATCATGAGCGTTTCCAGCAGTAAAGCCTTGTAATGACGCAGTTTCAAAAGCTTGATTTAATTTTTCAATCGCTTTGTTTTCGCCTCCCATTAGTTCGGATAAACCTGAATAATCTTGTGGCACAAACCAAGTCATTTGTGACGCATTAGACTCTACAAACCCCACACGATAATGATAAGGGTCAAAATCAGCTAACCATTTACCATGTATATCTTTGGGGCGCATAAAACCAGTTTCGTTATCAAAAAGATTACGGTAATTTTGTCCGCGATTTAAGAAATATTTGGCATCCTCAGTTTTACCTATGGCCATTGCCAATTGTCCTAATGTCCAATCTTGAAACGCATACTCTAAGGTTTGCCCAGCGCCATCTTGATGGAATGCTTTGTTTTTCTTTGGCAATGGATAAGGAACATAACCCCGCTGCATATAATATTCGAGTCCGCCTGAATAACTACTGTCATGTTCGTAGCCCGCCCGCCCCATAGTTCCGCCGCTCATATGGTTCTTTTTAAGCCCTTCATAAGCCAACTCAATATCAAGATCACGAATACCCTTCATGTAGTTGCTCACAAAAAACGGAGTGGCTTGCGCGCCTGTCATGACGTGGGTGTAATTTCCCCCTGACGGTCCTCTAGGTATATACCCGCCATCTTGATACATTTGTAAAAATGAACGAGAAAAGTTTGAAGCGACCTTTGGATAAACCAGTGGCCATAATGTTTGAATGGTCCATTGAGCTCCCCATAATGAATCTGAATTATGATGGGTAAACTGCGGTATTTCCTGTTCATCCAAAGGTAATTGTTTTACTAAACGGGTTTCAGTTGTTTGATCTGAATACCTACCATCGGCATCAGAAATGATACGCCGACCTTGTAAGCTATGAAATAAGTCAGTGTAAAAGCGGACTTTGGCTTTTTCATTTGCAACTTCTACTTTTATTTTTGATAACCAATCATTCCACTCGTTACGAGACGTTTGTACTACTTGATCAAAATCCCAATGGGCTAATTCTGAATCAAGATTACTTTTAGCACCTTGTTCGTCCACATAAGAAATTGCGACTTTCATTAATAAAGGGTTAGCTGAATCCACAAAATCTAAAAGCACAGCCCCTTTTAGTTCATGTAAATCACTTACATCAGTATTGGTTTCAATATAAAAATAGATGGGTGTGGGTCTAGGTCGACGTCTGGTAGGTTGATTCACTACATAACCACTAAATGTTCGTTTGTTTACCTGGGTAAACGCCCCTTTTGTGAGATCAACCGGGCCAAATTTCCCTTCTAGATCAAACAATATTTGTCGATTTTCACTGGTGGCATAGGTATAACGATGAAAACCAACACGTGTAGTGGAAGTAAGCTCTACGTCTATGGCATATCTGTCTAAAGTTAATTTGTGATAACCGGCTTTGACGGTTTCGGTGTCATGGGAAAACGCAGAGTAATAATCATCTCGAATGTCATTAATCGAGTTTTCAGAGGAGACAGGCATAACCGATAAGCCGGACAACTGCCAAGCATGTACATGATTAAAACCTTTAACTTCAAGGGTGTTGTAGCGATAACCACTTCCCCATGCGCCATTTATTTCAGTGTCAGGACTTAGATTCACCATACCAAAAGGACGCGTTGCAGAATTAAAATAAAACCAACGAGAATTTGCCGAATCTAACCATGGCCAAACATAATCTACCGGGTCACTTAATCCCTGTGTTTGAACGGAGCCATCACCTATTTCAGTTTTATGCTGTATTTCTTTTGGCAATTTATTACAAGCACCTAACAAACAAGCAACAAGCAGTAGTAAAACCTTTTTTGTCATAATTCATAGACCTTAGGTATTTATATTCATTTCATTCTTTCATGAATTGTTAGACGAGGCGTATTTAAACATTATTAACGACGTTAAAAATTGATTTCTTTATCAATTTTACATACTCCAATAATAAGCTTTCGCTTTAGAAAACTTGGCATGTATTTAGATTCTACCTCATAGGTTCACGACTAAAATGGTAAGTATTGCCAATATTTTGTGATAGGTTGTAATTTCTTGTAAAGACAACACTGATAAAACGTGAATGAAAAAGAATAAAACACCACCGGATTATTTGCGCTGGAACACGTCATTAGAGGGCCAACAAGGTAAAGTCACACGAAAATGGTTTGGTGATGAACTTCAGCCACAATCTCTAATGACCATTAGAGGTATTGGTATTTACGAACCCATGGTAAATGCGAATGTTGATAGACCCTATGGTACCGGCGACTGGTTGATCATGTTGTTTCACCATCCCGCACGACTCGATCAACAACAAAATACCGCTTCGGTTCCGGCCAATACCTTAATGATTTGGCCAACAGGTACAAAACAGTTTTTTAGTTGGGCGACAAAACCAGGTGTGGAATTACATTCATGGATGCACGTTGAGGGCACTTGGGTTGGTTTACAAATTGATGATAATTTATTACCGGTAAATACGCCTCTGACATTAAGCGATGACTCAATCATGCTCTCTCATCTGCAAAGCATGATGGACGAGATGGTTAATCCTTCACAACATGATCCCATTATTTTACAAAACCTTTTTCAAAACTGGGCACGCTCCATCGCAAAACAATTAGACACAAAAAATCCAATCATGAAAATTCCTACTGGTTTTTTGGCAGTAAAACACTACCTTGATCAACACTTTAATGAACCGATAGTTTTGGATGATTTAGCTGGGTTAGCTGGCGTTTCTAGAAGTTATTTATGTCATCAATTTAAATTCTTTTTTGATACGAATATAAGCCAATATGTTATCCGTAAACGTATGGCCATAGCTCAACGATTATTATTCAATGCCCAAATGAGACTTGGTAGTATTGCCGTGGAAGTGGGTTACCCTGATATTTACCAGTTTTCAAAACAATTTAAAAAGACGTTTGGCGTTTCTCCAAGTAAATATCGCGCTCAACAACAAAATCAAAGTATTGATTAAGGTCACCAATAAATTTTTAATAAATATCTCGCTCCCTGTTTAAGAATAAACACTCAAATTAAACAAATACATAATATTGCTTGGTAGAAAATCACATAAATTTGTAGCGGAAATATTTTTGAAAAGTGTACGCTCAAAAGGACAAGGAGTTGGAACTGGCACTCATTAGGTGCTTGCAGCTATCATTACCTTAGTCATGCCTTACTTTTTAATTGTATTCGAACCTAATCAAATATTTTTGTTTTTTACCTTCATGATGGTTTTACAATTAGTATTTGTTATTAAGTTAATGCCTGAAACAAAAGGCAAACCCCTAGAAGAAATAAACTCTCGCATATAACTACTCATGTAATTGCTGCATTCATACCTTGCAATAGTGTGCGTGCAGCAATAATCAAAAACCTATGCGCCTGCTTAGTTTTATGGAGCGCGAGATTAATCAACAACGCTGCAAGCGCTTTTTTATAGAGCTATTAGCTTTTTGAATATCAAAGCCACTTAGCTAGTTCATCACACTTCTGTATAAAAATTAGCTAAAAATAGAAAAAAACACTTGCATGATTATTTATACAGTACTACTGTATATCCAACCACTGTATATAACATCACTACTGAGAATTAAATTATGGCAAGTGTACATGCAATTTCACATAACGCTCTTCCCTCTTCTAGCTTAAATGTATCGGTTAATGGATCAAAACAGTTTGCTAAACAAGACTATTTGTCACCACAAAAATGGACATACTTACTAGCAAATACAATTCGATTTAGTGAGAAAGAAACGTGCAGTATAAGACTTCCTAAACCAGAGCAATCCGTTTTAATTGGCTGGTTAGATAAGATTGTCACCAGTGGTCAATGTTCACGTTTGTTTGTTGAACAACTGGCTTTAGATGAAGTGAGCTTTAAACGCCTTAAACAACTTTGTAATGAACACAATGTGACATTGATTAACTTGCTACACCAAGAAGATCTGCAAAATAATGTGGTTCATGGTCCATGGTAAAGATCTATTCTGAAAATGATTTGACTCTCTCAACAGAGATCCTCTAGGCTGAACCATCCATTCAGCCAAGACTTATTTTTACTATATGCGTGACTTACCCTCCCAATGTTATTGTGGCAACTCGTTATCCTTTACGACTTGTTGCCAACCTTTTCTTCAAAACTTAGCACAGCCCTCGAATGCAGAAGCGTTAATGCGATCTCGTTTTAGCGCATACGTGTTGGAAGATTTTGATTACATATTAAAAACCTATGGAAAAGAACAACGTAAAGACTTAACCAGCCTTACGCTTCAAAAAAGCGCTGAAGGTACCCAATGGTTATCTTTAGATGTGATCCAACATGTTGCAAATGACTATACTGCACAAGTCGAGTTTAAAGCTTATTACAAAGTTGATAAATTATTTTATGTAATGCACGAATTATCAGATTTTGAATTAGAAGATAACCAATGGTATTACACCACTGGCACTATGTTAGAAGGTACAGGAGAGATAAAACCGCAAAGAAACGATCCCTGCCCTTGTGGCAGCAGAAAGAAATTTAAGAAGTGTTGTAGTTAATGGTGAATATAGTTAATTAAGGAAATTAGATAGTTAAGTTATTTCACCTTAAACAAATCATAAAAGTTTTGAGTGGTCACTTTTGCTAGCTCATCTACAGATATACCTTTTAGCTGAGCTATAAACTCCCCTACTTCACGTACGTAACCCGGTTGGTTCTTTTTACCGCGATACGGCACGGGGGCAAGCCAAGGAGAATCTGTTTCTATGAGTAACTTTTCCAGTGGGATTTGTTTTACCACCTCTTGTAATTCAGTAGCCGTTTTAAAGGTTACTATGCCTGAAATAGAAATATAGAAACCTAACTCTATTGCAGCTTGAGCCATTGGCCAATCTTCCGTAAAACAATGGAGTACACCTGTTGTTTCAGGGGCTTTATGTTCTCTTAACAAATTTAATGTATCTTCTTTGGCATCGCGAGTATGAATAATCAAAGGTTTGTTCAATTGGTTGGCCACTTTAATATGATCAACAAATGATTTTAGCTGCACTTCTTTGGTTTCGGCGCTATAAAAATAATCTAAACCTGTTTCACCAATCGCCACAACTTTTTCACTATCGGCCATCGCCAACAGCTCATTAAATTCACACGCTTCTTCTTGATGTAATGGATGTACGCCACAGGATACTGACACATCATCAAAATCATCTACGGCTTTTAACATACTTGGATAATCGTTAACCGACACACATACACATAAAAAGTGCTCTACACCTCTATTACGTGCAAATTTAAGAACTTCAGCTAATTCTTCAGGTGATTTATCTAATCTATCTAAATGGCAGTGTGAATCTACAAACACGAAAATTTCCTAATGACTTTATCTAATGTTGATTTTTGAAACCTGAGTCAGTAACTCAGTAATTAATAATAATTTGTTTACACCGGGATTTTGTAAAATCCCCGAGGTTTTTATGGCTTGTTCATTTAATCTAAATAAAATAACTTGATCAGCTTTCACTTCTTCAAATTGCTCTCGGATCCAAAACTGTAGCCACTTTAGTACTTTTTCAATATGTTCTTGCCAACTAGCAGCTAGAGCAACGGCTGTTATGTGCCCCGAGCTAAGCGCAGTTAAACCTTTAGTAAAGTCATGAAAGGTGAATCCTTGTTCCTGCTCTAGTTCGGCTAATAATGCTAATGGGCGAGAAGAAAACAACTTTGCAAAGTTGCGGTCTATCTCACCGTTAAACTGTGTAGCGACCCAATTAATACACATATCTAAATCAGGAAGAGGTAACACAAGCTTTTCACATCGGCTTTTAATAGTGGGTAATATACGTTCTGTCTTGTCAGTGGTCAGTAACAAATAAGTATGTGCTGTCGGTTCTTCTAAAGTTTTTAAAAGCGCATTGGCACTAGACTCAGTCATTGAATCTGCCTGCTGAATAATAAGAACCTTGGCACCAGACATTTGAGCCGACCCCGTCAACTTTTTAATAGCGTCTCTAATTTGGTCAACGCCTATCTGTTTTTCTGACTCAACTAGATGTAAATCAGGGTGAGTCCCCGATTGATATAACATACATGCTTGGCAAGCTCCGCAAGCTGTACCATGTTGACGTTTTGCACACAATAAAAGTTGTGCTAACTGCTGAGTAAAATACGTTTTTCCTAAGCCGGAGGGACCTTGAATTAACATAGCATGATGTAGCTTTGTTGCCGCCAACCGTGCACTGAGTTGGGTAAATGTAGAAGCTAACCAAGGATACACGACTTACCCCAAAAACTGCTGAATGGCTAATTTGATGTCTTTATGAACATCCTGCATATCTTGCATAGTATTTATCACCACACAATTCTTATCTTGTTTTGCCATTGCCAGATATTTATCTCTTGTACGTTCAAAGAAACTTAAATCTTCTTGTTCTATTCGATCTAATTCTCCACGACCTTTGGCACGTTTTAACCCTTCTTTAGGTTCAACATCTAAATACAAGGTAAAGTCGGGTTCGAACCCATTAAGGGTAATGGTACGTAACGATTCGATCATATCCGAATTAATTTTTCTACCACCACCTTGGTATGCTCGTGATGACATATCATGTCGATCACCCAACACCCAATGTCCTTGTTCAAGATTAGGTAAGATCACATTTTTTACTAATTGCACTCTAGCCGCGTACATCAATAAAAGTTCAGCTTCCACTGTTACTTTTTCATCTTTCCAATCACTCTTGACGCATTCGCGAATGGCCTCAGCCATAGCCGTTCCACCTGGTTCTCGAGTGTTAACTAAAGTATGTCCTGCTGACGTTATAGCATCACTAATAATAGAAACCGCAGTGCTTTTACCTGCGCCTTCTAATCCTTCGATAACGATAAACTTACCTTTTGTTTGCAAAATCGGCTCTCTTACTTCTTTAATTGATATTTTCTCACTGCTAAGTTGTGCTCTTGCAATGTTTCTGAAAACTTGTGTGTGCCGTCTCCTTTGGAAACAAAATAGAGATCATCTGTTTCCATTGGATTGAGCGCTGCATCTATGGCTAATTTACTTGGCATAGCAATAGGTGTTGGAGGTAGACCTTTAATCACATAGGTATTGTAAGCGGTACGGGTTTTTAAATCTTTACGTCTTATATCACCATCAAAACCTTCGCCCATCCCATAAATTACAGTAGGATCGGTTTGTAAACGCATATTTTGATTCAGTCGATTAACAAATACGCCAGCTATTCTAGGTCTTTCTGCTGCGACCCCCGTTTCTTTTTCTACAATTGAAGCCATAATTAACGCTTCATAAGACGTTTCGTAAGGTAGATCTAATGCTCTATTTAGCCAAGCTTCATCTAAATACTTTTGCATGTCTTGATAAGCTCGCTTCACAACATTAATTGCAGGTGTATTTTGGGTAAAGGAATAGGTATCGGGTAGCAATAACCCTTCTAAAGAGGTGTAAGGCAAACTTTTTAAAAAAGTATCAGAATCTCTTGATAAAGAGGTCTTTGCAGTTAGTTTAGGATCACTGGCTAACTTCGACATCCAATCTTTCCAACGTAAACCTTCTACCAAACTAATTGAAAACTGGATCTCTTTACCACTTGAAAATAGTTCTAAAAGCTCTAGCCCTGTCATGCTTGGCAACAACTCATAGGTGCCAATTTTCACTTTAGTTAAGTCAGGTTGTAATTTAAGCCTTACCTTTAATCCTATGTTTTGTTCTATTACACCTGTGGTTTTTAATCGATTAAGCAAACCTTTGGCAGACTGGCCTGATTTAACTTGAAACATAGTGGGCTGTTGAACATTAATAGGGTTATGAACCCCTTGTTCAAAATAATACAAAGCGGCGCAAACACTCAACCCGCATAAGAGCACTACAAATAATAAATATTTAATTAGTTTCAATAGATTTCACCGAAGTGTGATTTATTTGATTCAGCCAAGACTGGATCAATCTAGTTTGTTCATTAGATTGTATTGTTATCTTTACATCTTCATTTTCTTTGCACCAATGACTCACAGGCACCACTTTCATTAACGAATTACAAATAAACATCTCTTGCAAATTAGCTAAGTCTGGCAAGGAATGCTGAACAATATTCACATCTAAGCCATTGTTTTTCATAAGACTAATCACTTGGTTTCGGATCACCCCTTCTACCCCACTGTTTGACAGGTCAGGCGTGTACCATACATCATTACTTTTCCAAAACACGTTTCCTACCGACGTTTCTACTAACGCTCCGTCTGTGTCGAAAACCAACGCATCAGGAAACTCAGTGGCCCCTAAATGTTGTTTTATTAAAACTTGCTCTAATCGATTTAGATGTTTAATACCCGCCAAAATAGGTTGTTTTGCTAATAAAATGGGACTTACCGTAAGCGCTAACCCGTTTAATTGCCAAGCTTGGTAGTGTGCTGGGATTTCATGATGAGTAATAATAAATTTAGGCTGACGACACCCTTGAGGTGAATACCCTCGCCCGCCAGCTCCTCGACTGATGATAACCTTCACCACACAATCGTATTTATCACTAACAGATTGATTAATTTGTGCTTCTAGCGTTTTCCATTTGGAAAATTCTAAATAAAGAATGCCGCAAGCTTTTTGTAATCGTTGAATGTGCTGCGCTAAAAACTCTAAACATCCATTTCGAAATGCTATGGTTGTAAAACAGCCATCACCGTACTGAAGGGCTCGGTCTGCAATGTCAATATCGGTTTGATAGCGACCGTTTACAATCATGTAATTAAGGCTCCGTGAAATAAAAAGACTCGGATAAATCCGAGTCCCATGTTAACAGACCAATATTTTATTGAAAAACCAGTTTAAGCTTTTTTAAACAATAAAGAGCCGTTTGTACCGCCAAAACCAAAAGAATTACATAAAGCATATTCCATGGTCTTTGGTTTGGCTTCGTGGGCTACAAAATCTAAATCACAGCCTTCACCAGGATTATCCAAGTTAATGGTAGGTGGCGCAATTTGGTCTCGTAGAGCCAAAATAGTAAAAATGGCTTCTACAGAGCCTGCAGCACCCAATAAATGCCCGGTCATTGATTTCGTAGAACTCACTAACAATTCTGATGCATGTTCGGCAAAAACACTTTTAACTGCAGCGACTTCTGCTACATCTCCAGCGGGAGTTGAAGTGCCATGTGCATTAACGTAACCAATTTCACTAGGGCTAATGTTTGCATCGTTGATCGAATTTTGCATCGCAGCAGCAGCGCCTTCTCCGTCCACTGGAGGAGATGTCATATGGTGTGCATCTCCACTCATACCAAAACCAACTAATTCTGAATAGATAGTTGCCCCACGAGCTATAGCACTGTCATAGTCTTCTAGCATGACAACACCGGCTCCTTCACCTAAAACAAAACCATCACGATCCTTGTCCCAAGGACGACTGGCTTTTTCAGGTTCGTCATTACGATTAGATAATGCACGTGCTGCAGCAAAACCACCAATCCCTAACTCGCAAACCGTAGACTCAGCACCGCCACATATCATTGCGTCTGCGTCACCATAGGCGATCATACGCGCCGCCACACCGATATTGTGAACACCCGTAGTACAAGCCGTCACTACGTTAATATTTGGACCTTTTAGCCCTTCAAATATACTAAAAAATCCAGAAACCATATTAGTTATTGTAGCGGGGACAAAAAATGGAGATATTTTTCTTGGACCTGATTCCAGCATTCGACTGTGATTATCTTGAATTAAACCTAAACCACCGATACCAGAACCAATAGCAACACCGATTCTAGAGGCATTTTGCTCAGTTACTTTAATTCCTGAATCATCTAAAGCTTGTTTTCCAGCAGCAATACCTAACTGGATAAACCTATCCATTTTTTTAGTTTCTTTTTTGGGAATATATTTTTCAACGTCGAAGTTTTTTACTTCACCAGCAAATCGAGTTGAAAAGGCACTTGAATCAAAAGATGTAATTGGTGCGATACCGCTTTTTCCGGCAAGAATGTTTGTCCAAGAAGATTCAACATCATTGCCAACAGGAGAAAGCATGCCAAGACCAGTCACTACAACGCGACGTTTGGACACATTGGACTCCGACTATAGATAGATAAAAATAAATGAAAAAAAAACGGCTCAGAATGAGCCGTTTTAGTATTAATTAAGCTTACGCGTCTTTATTAGCGTTAACATAATCAACTGCTGATTTAACAGTTGTGATTTTTTCTGCTTCTTCATCAGGGATTTCAGTATCAAACTCTTCTTCAAGAGCCATTACTAATTCCACAGTATCAAGTGAATCAGCACCTAGGTCGTCAACGAAAGAAGCTTCAGACTTTACTTCTTCTTCTTTTACGCCCAATTGTTCAATGATTATTTTTTTAACGCGTTCTTCGATGTTGCTCATAATTCTAGTTATCCTTCAAAGTGGCTAGATTCAAATTTGCGGGTAGTGTATTCAGCTAAGTTGATGCTTGCAAGCAAGACAATCAACTTTTCTTCTGGTCTTACCACTCTCCGTATAAAAAATTGTCTCATTAATGTTTGGCATCACATGTAATACCAAAATAATGAGTTACCCCATATGCATGCCGCCATTGACATGTATCGTCTCACCGGTGATATATGCTGCACTATCACTGGCTAAAAAACCTACCGTTGCTGCGATCTCTTTAGGATCACCTAAACGGTTAGCTGGAATATCTTTAAAAATACTTTCTTTTTGCTCATCGGTTAATGATTTAGTCATATCTGTATCAATAAAACCAGGTGCAACAACATTAACCGTGATGCCTCTTGAAGCAACTTCACGAGCCATAGATTTACTGAAACCAATCACCCCCGCTTTAGCCGCAGCATAGTTGGCTTGTCCAGCGTTACCAGTACTACCAACAACTGAGCCAACATTAATGATACGACCTTTACGCTTTTTCATCATGCCACGTAAAACTGCTTTTGACATTCTGAAGATAGAAGTCAGGTTGGTATCCATAATATCTTGCCATTCGTCATCTTTCATACGCATCAACAAGTTGTCTCGCGTAATGCCGGCATTGTTGATCAAAATGTCGATTGCACCATGATTATCTTGAATGTCTTTAAGCAAGTTTTGCATAGAATCAGCATCAGATACATTTAGTACCTTACCCGTGCCATTTTCTCCTAAATATTCGCTAATCGCCTGTGCACCATTTTCTGATGTTGCAGTACCGATTACAGTCGCGCCGTCTGCCACTAACTGCTCAGCAATAGCACGTCCAATCCCTCTACTTGCACCGGTAACTAACGCAATGCTGCCATTTAAATTAGACATAGTTTCTCTCTATCTATTGTTTATTATTTTAATGAACTAACAGCTTCAACCGTGTTGATTGCTTGTCCACTAAGACTTTTGTTTATACGTTTTACTAAACCCGTTAATACCTTACCTGGACCAACTTCTAGTAATGTTTCAACTTCTAGTTCTGCTAATTTGTTAACAGTTTCGGTCCAACGAACAGGACTATATAATTGTTGAACCAGTGCTTTTTTAATGGCTTGAGGATCAAGTTCCATCGCTACATCAACATTATTGATTACCGGTACTTTAGGTGCATTAAAGGTGATTTCATTGAGTAAGGTCGCTAATTGATCAGCTGCCGGTTTCATTAGTGCACAATGAGACGGCACACTAACTGATAATGGCAAAGCACGTTTGGCGCCTTCTGTTTTACATAAAGCAGCAGCCTTTTCAGCAGCATCTTTATTACCAGCGATGACCACTTGACCTGGAGAGTTAAAGTTCACCGCAGCGACAACTTCACCTGAGTCTTTTTGCGCCTGCTCACAACTACTAATAACTTTATCGTCATCTAAACCAATGATTGCATACATAGCACCTACACCGGCAGGAACAGCTTGTTGCATAAACTGGCCCCTAGCTTCAACCAATTTTACTGCATCAGAAAAATCAATAACGCCTGCACAAACTAATGCCGAATACTCGCCCAAACTATGGCCTGCAACGTAGGCTGGAAGTTCAACGCCACATTCTTGTAACACCTTAAATATTGCAAAACTTGCTGTTAATAGTGCGGGCTGGGTGATATGAGTTTGATTCAGTTTATCTTGGTCTTCATTCACAACTTGCCATAAGTCATATCCTAAGGCATCACTAGCTTGTTTAAACGTTTCTTCAATCGTAGTGTACTCGGCAGCTAATTCGCTTAACATGCCTAATGACTGGGATCCCTGACCGGGAAATACCCATGCTTGTTTACTCATATTATTTTCTCGTGTTTTTTATACTTAATGCTAATACTTTACTAAAGCGGATGCCCAAGCAAACCCGCCTCCGAAAGCTTCTAACAGCAGGTTTTGACCACGTTTAATACGTCCATCACGGATAGCCGTATCAAGGGCAGTAGGAACTGTCGCAGCCGAAGTATTTCCATAACTTTCAAGGGTTACAACAACCTGATCTAACGACATATCAAGTTTTTTAGCAGTCGCTTTAATTATTCTGAAGTTTGCTTGATGTGGCACTAACCAATCTAAATCTGACTTTTGCATATTGTTTGCAGCAAGGGTTTGTTCAACCACTTCACTAAGTTTAGTGACAGCTACCTTAAACACTTCATTACCTTTCATTGAACCCCAGTTTTCATGAACTGATGCTTCATCACCTCTTGATGGGTTTCCTACTTTAAGTAAATCACCATATGAGCCTGCGGCATGAATATGTGTAGATAAGATCCCTGGTTCTTCACTGGCCTCGATAATAGTTGCGCCAGCTGCATCACCAAACAAAATCACCATAGTGCGATCTTCAGGATTAACAAGACGTGTTAAACAATCAGTACCAACAACTAAAACCCGTTTCATCATGCCTGATTTAATATACTGATCTGCAACACTTAAGGCATAACAATATCCGGCACACGCAGCGGCAACATCAAAAGCGGGAATACCGTCACACTCCAACGCTTTTTGAATTTCACATGCTGTACTAGGTAAAGCATTACGCCCACTAGTTGTAGCGCATACGATCATGTCTAGAGAGCTAGCATCAATGCCTGCGGCTTCAAGGGCCTTTTTACTCGCTTCAACTCCCATAGTCGCAGCAGTTTCATGCTCGCCTATGATCCGTCTTTCTTTAATACCAGTGCGATCGGTGATCCATTCATCTGTTGTATCAACCATATTGGCCAAGTCTGAATTAGTTCTTACTTCACTTGGGTAATAACTGCCCGTACCAATTATTTTGGAATTCATTTATTAGTGGCGCTCCATTAATACAGCTTCAATTTTATCTTTTATTTTATCGGGTACTTGCATCTCGGCTTCTCTCACCGCTTGACGTATAGCATACAAAAAAGCTTCTGATGATGCATTACCGTGGCTCTTAACCACAATTCCGCGCAATCCTATCAGACTAGCCCCATTATACTGGTCGGGCTTCATCTTAGTATAAATAACCTTTAATAAAGGCAAGGCTATGGCGGCTAATATTTTACGCCACCAGTTTTGTTGCGAAGCGGTTTTTACTTCTTGGATCACAAAACTAGCCAAACCTTCCCATGATTTCAATGCGATATTCCCAACAAATCCATCCGTTACGATTACATCTGCTTTTTCAGTAAAAATATCATTACCTTCAACAAACCCAATATAATTTATTGCTTGTGTACTCAATAAGCTACTTGCAGTTTGTTTGACTTGGTCATTGCCTTTAATGTCTTCAACGCCAACATTTAACAATGCTACTTTGGGTTTTGGGACATCATCAACTTGTTCTGCTAAGACTGAACCCATTACAGCATATTGAAATAAAACTTCTGAATCACAGTTAACATTGGCACCTAAGTCTAATAAATATACTCTGCCATTATCTGCCACAGGCACTTTTGAAACCAAGGCAGGTCTATGTATACCTGGTAACGTTTTTAAAACGTAAAAAGCCATGGTTAACAACGCTCCGGTATTACCGGCACTGACACAAGCATCCGCTTGTTGTTCGTTAACGAGATCTAACATACGGCGCATTGATGATTGTTTCTTTTGTCGAAACGCTTGGGTGGGTGATTCATCCATCGCCACTGATTGTGGGCAGTCAGATGTCACTATGCGAGTTTGTAATGTAACAGGTAATGTATTGACCCATTCAGACATAATAGTCTGAGGACCGCATAAAATAATTTTTAGATGAGGGAATTCTTGCAGCGCTTTTTTGGCCGCGGGTAAAATAATATGGGGGCCGTGATCGCCCCCCATGATATCTAACGCTATGGTTAGATGGCTCAAAGACTTGTCTCTTTTAAATTAAAGAGATAAAACTTTTTTGCCTTTATAGTAACCATCAGCGGTCACGTGATGACGAACATGTGTCTCACCTGACGTTGAATCTACAGATAAAGTCGCAGAACCTAGCGCATCATGTGAACGACGCATGCCACGTTTTGAACGAGCTTTTTTACTTTTCTGTACAGCCATTACTTTACTCCTAGTCTCGCTTAAGTTCTTTCAAAACCGCGAACGGGTTTGGACGTTCATTTACCGGTTCAATTTTTCCAAAGCTCATGTTATCACGCTTTTGATTACAATCCTTCTCTGCATGAAGGGCTACAATCGGCAATGATAAAATCAGTTCGTCTTCAAAAATTTGAAGTAAATTGACTTCTCCGTGGTCATTGACCTCTACCGGTTCGTAAATATCCGGTAACTCTACTTTATCATCTTCTTTTTCAGAACTCTGCATTGGACTGAAACAAAAGGATACATCAATTTGATGTTCAAAAGCTTCGTTACATCTTTCACAAAGAAGTGAAGTTAAACATGCCATATGACCTTGAAAATAAGTAAGACCCTGCTCGTCTTTTAAAAACTTTACTTCAACATCTACTTCTTCAGCAACGTTAACAACTGACTCAAGCAAGCGAGGCATGTCTGCTGTTGCCATAACACCCCGATACTCGGAACGTTTGTTGGCACTTTTGACAGGATCAACCTGCTTGGGTAATTTCACTTTCTGCATAGCGCGCGCATAATATAGAGTTAATGCGAGTTAGTCAAAGAAAATATGCATACAATAACAGGTGGTGAAAGCGTTCCGGCTGTGCTTTGATCGTAATAGATAATACAAAAAGTTAATTGCCATGAAAATCACTTTAGCGTCCAGTTCTATATATAGACAACAAATACTACAAAAACTTCAACTTCAATTTAATTGTCTATCACCTAAAATAGATGAAACCGCCATTGAAGGTGAGTCTGTTGAACAACAGGTTTTGCGTTTAGCCATACATAAAGCTAAGGCAGTGAGTCAAAAGCAAACCGATAGTTATGTCATTGGTTCAGATCAACTGGCTTGCTTCAATGACCAGCCCTTGGGCAAACCTGGAAACTTCGAGAGGGCAAAACAACAGTTATTAATGGTCAACGGTAAAAGCATTCAATTCTATACGGGTCTTTGTTTAGTTCATAAAAACAATCAGCAACAAGTTTCTTTAGTGGACGTATATGAAGTTAAATTCAGAAAGTTAACTGAAAAACAGATAACAACCAACTTAACATTAGAACAACCCTATGACTGTGCTGGAAGTTTTAAATGTGAAGGTTTAGGGATAACCTTATTCGAATCATTAAGTGGGCGAGACCCGAATAGTTTAATTGGCTTGCCGTTAATTGGATTAATTGATTTATTCAATAAATTAGATATCGATATATTTGAACATATGCAATCGTAAACCTTAGCTTCGCCAAATTAAACGTACTTTAATAAATCGCCTATAGAATCGATAACACTGATGGGTGAATGTTGATTTAAGGTTTGTTTGTCATGTACACCGTAACTTACACCTACCCTATCCATGCCAATGGCTTCGGCCATAGCCATATCGTAACTGGTATCACCAACCATTAAAGCTTGGTGAGGCTCCATATTCAATTCAGACATAATTTGCTGCAACATGTCGGGAGAAGGCTTACTTTGTGCGTCATCAGCGCATCGAGACGAATCGAAAAATTCCTTGGAATTGGAGTGTTGCCACCCCTGTTCCAATCCTTTACGCCCTTTGCCCGTCGCCACAGCCAATTTATACCCTTTTCTTTTTAGCGCAGTTAATAGCTCAATAACGCCCTCAAATAAAGGGCTAGATTCTTGATAATGCCGAACAGAGAAATACTTATATTGGTCTGCTACTTTTTCAGCACTTTGCACATCAGGCAGTGCAAACAATTGTTGCATTGCCTGCACTAAACTAAGGCCAATAACTTGTTTAGCTTCATGTTTAGTGGGAATAGGTAGCTCTAAATAACGGGCACTATCTTGAATACAGTCAACTATTTTTCCTACAGAGTCCATCAAGGTACCATCCCAATCAAAGATGATGACTTGGTACTTCATGTATTTTCAGCTCGCAAAAGTTTTAACACAGTGGTTAGTGCTGGTTCTAAAGAAGCTTTAAAACTAACTCTTTCATCTGTAGATGGGTGTTGAAAAGCTAACGAATGGGCATGCAAAAACAAACGTTTTAAACCTAATTTTTGCATTCTTTCATCAAAATGTTTGTCACCATATCGGTTATCACATGCGATTGGGTGATCAGCATGTAAACAATGCACTCGAATTTGATGTGTACGGCCAGTAATTGGTGAAGCTTCCACTAGCGTGGCCCCATTAAACAATTCCAAAATCCGGTATCGGGTTTCAGAAGGTTTACCTTCGTCGTTAACCAAGACCACTCGCTCTCCAGATTTAAGGGTATTTTTTAATAAAGGAGCTTTTACCTTAAAACGATTTTCCGGCCATTGACCGACCACTAGAGCCTGATAACGTTTATCTACTTTTTTATCGACTAATTGTTGATGCAAATTTTTTAAGGCCGACCTTTTTTTAGCAATCAGCAGGCAGCCAGATGTGTCGCGATCCAGTCTGTGTACTAGCTCCAAAAATTTTTGTTGGGGTCGTAATGCTCTAAATGCTTCAATCACACCAAAGCTTAACCCACTGCCTCCGTGCACAGCCGTGCCCGATGGTTTGTTCAGTACAATTAAACAATCGTCTTCAAACAAAATATTACGTTCTAAACTTGCCACCTTATTTAAATTGGTTGAAGGCAATTCTGTAGGCTCCGATACACGGATAGGCGGAATTCGCAATTCATCATGGGCGGCTAGTTTATACTCAGGCTTGACTCGCTTTTTGTTTACCCTCACCTCTCCTTTACGCAAAATGCGATAAATAAGGCTTTTAGGTACACCTTTTAATAAGGTACGCAAAAAATTGTCTATCCTTTGCCCTTCTAGCTCAGGTTCGACCGTTATAAATTGAACTTTTTGAAATGTTAAATCTGTCATAGGCCGCGTATTCTATCTGAATTACGGCAAAAGTAATGAATAAATTTAATATCTTGCCAGTATTAGTCGTTTAATGTGATAATACGCTAGTTTTCACACATGAAGTGTGTGTTTGGAAACAAAAAAATAGATTAATAAGTTTTGTAAACAATGACGGCCATGGGTCGTAAACGTATATTGTGTGCCAACTGTGAAGTGAGTAACTTTTCGCAGCGAAAGGTAAAACAAAACCATTACATCAGCGATATAAATAACAAACTGATCGCACTGAATGTAAAGAATATAGATGAATTGACAAGGTATTTGAATCGAAACCATGCCAGACAAGCATGAAAATTTGAATATTGATAAGTTTAAAAAATAAAAGAATTTAAGCTAAACCGCGCCTAGTTTAGCGCTCATAAATGTGAGCAATGTGTTAAAAAACAATATATTAAATGGTTAATATACATAACACATAGGCGAAAACTTAATTCCCAGTATACAGTCGTGAGGCTGCATGATTTTTACTGTCTAATCACTATGTAACGCTTTACTTTGTGACGATCGGTACAATACCGAGCTAAACAAGAATGAAAAGAATGTTAATTAATGCTACGCAGCAGGAAGAATTGCGAGTAGCACTAGTAGATGGCCAAAAATTGTATGATTTGGACATAGAAAGTCCAGGTCACGAACAGAAAAAAGCCAACATCTACAAAGGAACTATCACCCGTGTTGAACCAAGCCTAGAAGCTGCTTTTGTTGATTACGGTGCAGAACGTCACGGTTTTTTACCCCTAAAAGAAATTGCCCGTACTTACTTTCCCAAAGGATACAAATTCGAAGGTCGACCTAATATCAAAGAGGTGATCCAAGAAGGCCAAGAAATAATTTTACAAATTGATAAAGAAGAACGTGGCCAAAAGGGCGCGGCACTTACAACATTTATCAGCTTGGCTGGAAGTTACTTGGTTCTAATGCCTAATAATCCTCGCGCCGGTGGTATTTCTCGTCGTATAGAAGGTGACGAACGTACAGAACTAAAAGCAGCATTAAGTGGTTTAGACTTGCCCAACGGCATGGGTTTAATCGTTCGTACAGCAGGTGTAGGTAAATCAGCAGAAGAGCTAGCATACGATTTAGATTATCTGGTTTCTGGTTGGAGCCGTATTACAGAAATGGCCGAGTCTCGCCCTGCTCCATTCCTAATTCATCAGGAAAGTGACGTAGTTGTTCGCGCAATCCGTGACTATTTAAGACGTGATATTGGCGAAATTTTAGTAGATAAAACTAGTGTGCACGAAAGAGCGTTAAAACACGTTGAACAAATGCGCCCTGACTACGCAAACCGTGTAAAACTTTATCGTGGCGATGTGCCTTTATTTAGTCATTATCAAATTGAAAGCCAAATTGAATCAGCTTTTCAAAGAGAAGTTAGGTTACCTTCTGGTGGCTCTATTGTAATTGACCCTACAGAAGCTTTAATTTCTATCGATATCAACTCAGCACGTGCAACAAAGGGTGGCGATATTGAAGAAACCGCTTTCAATACCAACCTTGAAGCAGCAGATGAAATTGCAAGGCAATTGCGATTACGTGATGCAGGTGGCTTAGTTGTTATTGACTTTATCGATATGACTCCAGTACGCCATCAGCGTGAAGTTGAAAACCGCATGAAAGATGCAGTTCGCGGTGACAGAGCAAGAGTTCAACTAGGACGCATATCACGTTTTGGCTTACTAGAAATGTCACGCCAACGTTTACGCCCTTCTCTAGGTGATTCTGCTCACAATGTCTGTCCTAGATGCAGTGGTCACGGA
This sequence comes from Paraglaciecola sp., assembly GCF_051252315.1. Taxonomy (GTDB): domain Bacteria; phylum Pseudomonadota; class Gammaproteobacteria; order Enterobacterales; family Alteromonadaceae; genus Paraglaciecola. Next base: position 29,778 of record NZ_JBPOFP010000049.1, read on the forward strand.
ACTGTTCGTGGTACAGAGTCATTAGCTTTATCTGTTCTTCGTATTATGGAAGAGGAAAGCATTAAAGATAATACAGGGCAAATTGAAGCTCAATTGCCGGTTAATGTTGCGACTTATTTGCTTAATGAAAAACGTCGTTCTATTCGCAGTATCGAAAAGCGTCATTCAGTTCAATTAATGGTGATCCCTAATCCAAATATGGAAACACCACATTACAGTATTAACCGTCGACGTCCAGATGATGCTGTACAGGAAATGAGTTACAACTTGCCACTAATTGAAGTCGAAGAAACTATAACCGACAAAACAATTGCACCAGCCGCGCCTAAAGAGCAGCCTGCTCTACAAAGCTTAATCTCTGGAGAGCAGAAGAAGCCTTCCGTTGCAAAAGCGCAAACGTCTGATAAATCCGAAGGTTTGTTAGAGAAAGTTAGTAAGTGGCTATCAGGGCTATTCAAAACTGAAGAAAAAGTTGTACCTAAGAAGAAAACGCATTCTCGTAATCAAGGTGGCAATCAACGTAGAAACAAAAACGGTAGACCAGACAGAAATAAACAACGCAACGGCAAGAATTATGAACGTAAAGATCGTAATGAACAGTCGCAAAATAGGAAAGAACGCAAGCCTAGAAATGACAACCGTAAGCCTCGTAGAGATGATAAAGCACCTTTAGAGCAGACTGAAAAACAAGTTAAGGCAGCTCCAGCTAAGAAGAAGGAACAAGTTGCCGAACGTCGTAAACGTCGTGACAATCGTCGTAGCGTTAGAGTTGAAGCAGATAAAACAGAGCAAAATTTAAATACTGCTGCAGTAGTAACTGAAAACAACACTGAGGTAACTCAAGTGCCTGCTCAAGTTGAAGAGACGAAAGTAACCCAACAAGTTGCTCAAGTTGAATCACCTGAGGTCGCTTCAGCTGAAAACAATGTTGAAGCACCTGTTGAAACGCCGAGTAACGAAGACTCAAAAACTCGTACTCGCAGTCGTCGTACTCCTAGGCATGCTCGCTCAGCGGGTCAAAAACGCCGTAAAGAAAACGACAATGCTGAAGCTGAAGTCATTGAGACAACAGAAGCCGTCAATGCTAAGCAGGACGAACTTCAATTTGATGAACCCGCTAAAGTTGTTGAACAAGCACCTGAAACGACAGAAGCTCCACAACAAGTTTCTTTAGAGTTAACACCTGATACTGCTGTTAACAGTGAAGACGTTAAAGCAGAAGCTGTCGTTGAAGCTGCAGAAACAAAAGTTGTTGAAACATCGACTTCTGTTACTACAGATGACAAAAGTGTCGAAGCACCTAAAGTTGAAAAAGTCGTCAAGAAAGAAGCTCCAACTAAGAAGCGAACTAAAAAAGCAAGTTCACTAAAAGTTGCAGACAAAACAAATCAGAAGAAAACGGCGTCAGCACCTATGACCAAACCAATAAGTCTTAATGAAGATTTTGTTGAGGTCAACATTAGTTCATTAGGTGACGATGCTAGACCTGAGCTTAAACGTTCTGTAAAAACAGCTGCCTTTTTAAGCGCCACAAGTAAATCTAATGCACCAGCATTCAGACCTGGCACCGATGCTTAATTAGCACAAAGCTTAAAGAAAACTTTATGCCGCTCTAGGCTCTTCCTAGATGCGGCATTTTTTTGTACTGGCAGTTATCTTTTTATTACTGTATCCTCCCGCGCCCGCGGTTGGTTTTAATCGCATATTTAACTAATTTGAGAATAATTCATGAGTTTTGCTGATTTAGGTTTATCACCTAAAATATTGTCTGCTGTATCCGCTAAAGGTTATACCGAACCATCTCCTATCCAAGCCCAAGCTATACCTGCAGTATTAGAAGGTAAAGATGTTATGGCTGCTGCGCAGACAGGTACAGGTAAAACAGCTGGATTTACGCTACCTATTTTGCATAGATTAAGCTTAGGAAAACAAGCTAAACCGAATCAGGCCAGAGCACTTATATTAACTCCTACACGAGAATTGGCTGCACAAGTAGCAGAAAGTGTACAAACCTATGGTCGCGACTTGCCTTTGAAGTCAGCGGTTGTATTTGGTGGAGTGGGTATCAACCCTCAAATGATAAAGCTCAGAAAAGGCGCTGATATACTCGTCGCTACACCGGGGCGTTTATTAGATTTATACAATCAAAATGCAGTTAGGTTTAATGAATTAGAAATACTTGTATTAGATGAAGCTGATCGCATGTTAGACATGGGCTTCATTCACGATATCAAAAAGATATTGAAGTTATTGCCGCAAAAACGTCAAAACTTAATGTTCTCAGCTACTTTTTCAGATGATATTCGTAAGTTAGCGAAAGGTCTTGTAAACAACCCTGTAGAAGTTTCTGTTTCACCCGCTAATACAACGGTCGACTTAGTTGAACAATGGGTATACCCGGTAGATAAAAGTCAAAAGTCAGCCATTTTAACTCGTTTAATCAAGGATAATGATTGGCAACAAGTTCTGGTGTTTAGTCGTACTAAGCACGGTGCAAACAGGATCGCAAAACAGCTTGAATCACGAGGCATTACTTCAGCTGCTATTCACGGTAACAAAAGCCAGGGAGCTAGAACCAAAGCTTTAGCTGACTTTAAACAAGGTAAAGTCAAAGCTTTGATTGCAACAGATATTGCCGCTCGTGGGTTAGATATAGATCAATTACCTCAAGTGGTAAACTTTGACTTACCTAATGTGGCTGAAGATTATGTACACAGGATTGGGCGAACTGGACGAGCTGGGGCAACTGGCCAAGCTATTTCTATGGTTACCTTAGAAGAGTTTAAACAGTTAGTTGATATTGAGAGATTAACTAAACAAGTTATACAACGTAAAACAATTCAAGGCTTTGAACCGAACACCCCATTACCAGAATCAAAGTTAGATCAGCGCCCTATTAAACCTAAAAAACCGAAGAAACCTAATGCAGGCCAACGTCAAGGTCATCGAGCAGGCGGCCAACGAACCAGCGAAAATAGACCCAATCGCCGTAGAAGAAGTAACGGTGAAAATTCAAATAAATCCGGAAACCGATAATTACTTCAAAGCTATATTCTAAGCCAATAGTAGATTAATACTATTGGCTAACTCTACCTTGCTAATTCTCCTACTCTACCACTTCGTTATGTAATATAAACTCAGGTCCAAATGAAACAGGATTTTTTATTTGGCTATTTTCAATTTTAATAATTTTTCTGTTGGCTAAATTTGCACGAGCAATTTCATCACTATAATACTTAACTAATATGCGCTTTAGCTCACCACTTTTTAATAACATATTTAACCCTTGTTGCATTCTATCTGCAATACGAGGTGCCGTAGGTGATACATACACATATGTTTCCGTCGGTAGATAGATAGCTAGAGTTGGTTCAATAACCACATTTTCTAGAGATGATTTACGGGTTTCTAATTCATTATATATTTCATATATTGCTCGCGGGAAATAATCAAATCTTTGTTTTTCAAGCATTTGAAACAACCCTTCAAAAC